>NZ_JAPAEP010000001.1:1375210-1719013 GCF_025842465.1 Exiguobacterium sp. N5 | reverse complement strand
GATTGAAGCAGAGGCCATCGCATCGATTGAGCCTTCTCCACGACACGTTCTCGTCGTCAGCGGAGAAAATACGAAATCATGGCCGTACGAGGCAATTCGGTCCTTCGTTGAAAAAGGTGGACGGCTCTACGTTGCCGGACGATTCATCGATCAAGACTGGGCAGACCTGGTCGGCGTAAGCGATTTTGGGGACTTTAAAGATGGAGTCAACGGGTTGATTTTCGAACAAGAAATTTTCCCTGGGTATGTCGACTTGCCTCAAGACTCAGGGTTATTCGTCCACAGCATTGCTGACGTCAAACTGAAAGAAGAGGCGGACGTCCTCATTTCTGCCAAAAACGAACCAATATTATGGCAGTCTCCTTATGGGAAGGGCGAAGTGATGTTTTGGAATACGACGTCGTTGACGGATAAGAACTCACGCGGCTTGATGGTGCAGACGCTTTCGATGCTGTTCCCAGCGTTCGTCATGCCACAAGCTGGCATCAAGGTCGTTCACCTTGACGACTTCCCGGCACCGGTACCAAATTATTCGAATCCGGTCATCACGAAAGAATATGATTTGTCCATCAAAGAGTTCTTCTCAGAGATTTGGTGGAAAGACATGAAGCAAATCGGTGCTGACTACGACGTCACTTATTCTGGTTTCCTGATCGGCAGTTATAAAGCGACGAATGAAGAGACGACAGAACAGCTCATCGAAAAAATTCGGGCACCGATGCTCGAATATGGTCGCGGTTTACTCCAAACGAATGGGGAAGTCGGGCTACACGGGTTCAACCACCAGCCACTCGTCATGGGAGATGAAGTGATGGACCCGGAGCTTGGATATACAAAATGGGACAGTCAGGAAGATATGCGTTCCGCCATTGACCGTGTCGTTGAGGCGTTTGACTATTACTTGCCGAATGAGCGGATCCGCAGCTATGTGCCACCATCGAACATCATCGGTCAATCCGGACTTGAAGTGTTGAACGAGAAGTTTCCGAAAGGGCTGATTGTCGCAGGACTCTACAGCGGAGATGCGACAAAAGGAAGTTACATTCAAGAGTTCGGACCCGACCCGGTCTATCCGAACTTGTACGATTTCCCTCGCGTGTCGAGCGGATACAACGAGACACCGGATGACCTATTTGTTGTGATCGACGCTGTTGCCAACTTCGGGCTCGTTTCCCATTTCATTCACCCGGATGATGTGTTAGATGACTATCGCTCGAAAGGGAAAGGGTGGGAGATCATGAAAGAATCGTTTGGGGGTCTGTTCCAGACACTCTACTCCAAATATCCACATCTCGAGGGCTTGAGTCAGTATGATGCGTATCGGAAATACAAGCTTTATCAAGATGCGCAAATCGATGTGGCTTACACGAATGATGCCATCGATATCAATGCTCAACAACTACCTGTTCCGTCGACGTTACTCGTTCGTGTGCAACCCGGGAAACGTCTCGATACAGGGAGGTTCGATTTTGGTGAAGTCCAGCCGTTTGGTGAGAATGGTACATTGTATCAAGTTGAATTGAGAGAGACGTCCATTCGTCTCCCGATATTGGAGGATCGTCCATGAAAATAGGAATTGTTGTTGAAGGGAGTTATCCATATGTGAGCGGCGGCGTATCGAGCTGGGTTCATATGCTGATGGAACAGATGCCGATGCATGAGTTTGAGATTATCTCAATCATGCCGAATCCGAAGACAGAGGCAGATTATCGCTATACGTTACCGAAGAACGTCACAGGTGTCACCACGCTCGCCCTTAATCAACGGGCGACACGTAAACGTCGACCGGAAGCGTTATCGGAAGCGGAACGGGAGCGAATCAAGACGTGGATGACATTCGGTCAAGTCGATTCGTCCATCTATCCGATTCTTGAAAATCAAATCGGGACACCAGAACAATTCTTCTCGAGTCGTCTCTTCTATCAGCTCGTCACGGAGAGTTATCAAGAAGAAGGGCAGGCCGGTTCGTTCATCGATTACTTTTGGATGTGGCGCAGTATGTACGCGCCAGTCCTTGATTTGCTCCAAGCTGAATTACCGCAAGTTGACCTCGTGCACGCGGCCTCGACCGGATACGCGGGTCTGATTGCGAGTGCGATGAAAGAACGACAAAACATTCCGTTTCTTTTGACTGAACACGGCATCTATTCGCGTGAACGGGAAGAAGAACTGTTACAGGCATCTTGGATTCCGGCTGAGTTTCGCTCCCATTGGATTCAGTTCTTCCACCACATTTCCCGGGAAGCGTACCGAAAGGCAGATGACGTCATCACACTCTTTGAACGAAACGGCGAGTTGCAACGTCAGCTCGGGGCACCTGTTGAGAAATTGAGCATCATTCCGAACGGGATTGACGTGACGGGCTTGTCTGCTCTCGGGCATGTGCCGGGAGTGGATAAACTACGAATCGGTGCCATCGTTCGCGTTGTTCCAATCAAAGATATTAAAACCATGATTTATGCGGCGAAACTGTTACAAGACATGCTCGTCCCGTTCGAACTGACCATTATGGGACCACTTGATGAGGATAAGCAGTATGCGGCGGAGTGCGAGATGCTCATTCGGCAACTCGAGCTCGAACAGTCCGTCTTGATGGTCGGAAAAGTCGATATTCGACAACATCTTCCCGAATTCGATGTGTGTCTATTGACGAGTATCTCCGAGGGACAACCGCTTGCTGTACTAGAAGGTATGGCCGCCGGTGTCCCGTGGATTGTGACGGACGTCGGGGCCTGTGCGGAACTCGTGAACGGGCGACCGGATGAACCGTTCGGTCCGGCCGGATTTGTCGTTCCGCCGGTCAATCCACGGCGAATCGCAGAGCGTTGCGTCTGGTTCCATCAAAATCGTGAAGATGCGCGCCGACTCGGACGAAACGGGCAACAGCGAGTCGAGACGTACTATCGCACCGATCAGTTTATCGATGCATATCTACACTTATATGAAGAGAGGAGAGCGGTATATGGCGGGCATCGGGTTTAAGTTACAACAGTTGTTTCAAGAAGACTACTTCTCTTCACGAATCAAAGCATATGCATTTGCCGGGCTCGTCACATCAGGACCATGGCTGATCGTCATCGTCACGATTGCCCTCATGCAGTGGCTGACGAGCTATCTATCTATCGCCACACTCGAAGAACGCACGACGTTCAATTTGATCGTCTCTTACAGTTTTATTTTTTCGCAAGTCGTTCTCGGCGTGCAGCAGCTCGTCGTCACGAGGTACTTGGCGGATTGTTTTTATGAGAAACGATATGAAGACATCTTCCCGGCGTTCATCGGGATGATGAAGACGACGGTCGCCATCGCGTCGCTGTTGTTCGCTATCTTCCTTATGTTCTCTGAACTCCCTGCTTTATTGAACGCGTTGGCATTCGTCCTATTCATGACGGTCAACCTCATTTGGGTACATTTCTTGTTCCTCAGTGCGGCCAAGTTCTATCAGGCGGTAGCTTATAGCTTTGTGGCCGGTGGCATAGTCTCAGTCGCCGCGGTCCTCATCACGGACCAGTTCTTGATGCAATATTTGACGGAGTCCTACATGAAGAGCTTCGCGTTGACAGCGAGTATGACACTCGGTCTTGTCGTCACGTTGTTCGGCTTGTTCACATCGATGCTCCTTACGTTCCCAAACCGGAGTACGGTCGGTCAGTTCTCGTTCTATCGCTATTTTGACCGCTACCCGGCACTCTTTTGGACCAGTTTTCTCTATAACATCGGGATCTGGGTCGGCACATGGATCATCTGGTTCGCGGAAGGAGGGAGTGTCCACCTCGACACATTCCGCTATCATCCGATCTATGACACAGCTATCTTCCTCTCTTATTTGACGATCATTCCGACGATGACGATATTCGTTGTGTCGGTCGAGACGCGTTTTTATGAGCGGTATCGCGTGTTTTATGGATACGTGAACGAAGGTGGGACGTACCAACAGATTCAACGCTCGAAAGCGGCCATGCTCCTCGTCTTACGACAAGAGTTGCAACGACTGTTCCGAAATCAAGGGCTCGTGTCGCTTCTCTTTATTCTGTTCGCGGCCGTCTTGTTCCCGCTACTAGGTCTGTCACCTGAGATTCGGGATGTCTTTCAAATGACGACGATTGGTGCCTTTTCAAACGCCATGGTGCTCGTTCTCACGCTCGTCCTGCTCTATTTTGAAGATCATCGGGGAGCGGCGTATACATCGGCACTCTTCATCACGATGAATGCAGGGTTGACGTTCTTGCTATTACCACTTGGACCAGACAGTTACGGTCTTAGTTTTGCGATTGGTTGCACGATTGCGTTCGCGTTCTCACTCATTCGCTTGATTCGATATGTATCCGAGATTGATTATCACACGTTTAGCCGAAGCGAAACACCTCCGCGTACGGATACATTCCGTCGTGTCGGGGACTGGCTCAATGATCGCTCGGCTTAACAATCGCAGCAGATGAACTTTCAGAAAATGGGGTGAAGCACATGAAAACAATTTTTGTGACAGGTGGCGCGGGGTATATCGGGACACACACGACGGTGCAATTGCTTGAGGAAGGATACGAAGTCGTTATTTTGGACAACTTGTCCAATAGCCGACAAGAGGCGATTCAGCGAATCGAGATCCTGACTGGAAAGACGGTCACCTTATACGTGGGCGACATTCGAGATCAGGAATTGCTTGATGAAATCTTCTCCACGCACTCGATTCATGCGGTCGTTCACTTCGCGGGTCTAAAGGCAGTCGGCGAATCCGTCAGCCAACCACTTCACTACTATGACAACAACGTAGCTGGGACGCTCGTCTTGTTAAGGATGATGAATCAATTTGGGATAAAACGTATCGTCTTCAGTTCATCGGCGACCGTTTACGGAATCCCAACCACATCTCCGGTCGATGAATCGTTCCCGCTCAGTGCAACCAATCCATATGGACGAACGAAACTGATGATCGAAGAGATATTGCGCGACCTTTATACAGCTGATTCTTCTTGGTCGATTGCGATTCTTCGCTATTTCAATCCGATTGGCGCGCACGACTCCGGGACGATCGGCGAAGATCCGTTCGATGTCCCAAACAACTTGATGCCATACATCACACAAGTCGCGGCCGGGCGTCTAAAAGAGCTTCAAGTGTTCGGGGATGACTATCCGACGCATGACGGGACAGGCGTGCGCGACTATATCCATGTCGTAGATTTGGCGCTTGGTCATTTGAAGGCGTTGGAGTATGTGGGGAAATATGAAGGGGTGGAGGCGTTCAACCTCGGGACAGGGAAAGGATACAGCGTCCTTGATTTGCTTCAAACGTTCCAACAGGAGAGCGGACAGACGATTCCTTATCAAATCACGGATAAACGAGACGGAGACGTCGCGGCGATATTTGCCGACCCGCAAAAGTCTAAGGCCATTCTTGGCTGGGAAGTGCGACATGACATTGAAGCGATGTGTCGGGACGCTTGGCGTTGGCAATCGAATAATCCGAAAGGGTACAGTGAATAAATCCTATGAAGTAGGCGGTCATCACACGATGGTCGTCTCTTTTTGTATTAGAAAGGATAGCGAACGGGAACACCTAATGGAACGTCATTTACTTAGGAGGGATTGGATGAAAGCTTTGTTTTTGAACTGTTCGCTAAAAGGTGGAGACACGACGTCCCATACGGAAGGATTGATTCGTGACATCATCCCGCACTTCGATGCGCTCGACGTCGACTCCGAGATTGTTCGGATTGTTGATTACAACGTCAAGTTCGGTGTGACGGAAGATGAAGGGGATGGGGACGAGTGGCCACAGATTTTTGAGAAAGTGAAGGCCGCGAATATTGTCGTGATTGGGACACCACTCTGGCTCGGGGAGAAGAGTAGCGTCGCCACCCAAGTGATCGAACGGCTATATGGCGGTAGCGGACTGACGAACAAATCAGGACAGGCGATTTACTACAACAAGGTCGGTGGAGTCGTCGTCACGGGGAATGAGGATGGGGCGAAACACGCCTGTGCTTCGATTCTATATGGATTGTCCCACATCGGTTTCACCGTGCCGCCGAATGTCGACACGTACTGGGTCGGAGAAGCGGGACCAGGTGATTCGTACCTTGATGCCGGGCGGGAAAATGAATTCACAAAGTCTCACGGAAAGACGATGGCGTATAACCTCGTCCATTTTGCGAGAATGCTAAAAAATCATCCGATTCCGGCAGAAGGGAATACGATGGAATGAAGCAAACGGATGAACGCTTATGAATACGTTTCCGGATGCAACTCAATACGTCCAAATGGTTGATATCTTTGAGAAAGCTAATCGCAATTTTCTAAATGATCATCTTGGGTTATTGGAGAGTCAAGTTTCTGAAAGAACAATGTGTGGTCAGTTTCAAATTGCATTGAATGATTTGATTAGAAAAGATGTTCAGTATGGAAAATATTATGTGGATGTTGAATACAACAGAAATGTAGGCAGAAGGATTAAGAGGATTCGTAATGGTCGATACGAACAAGTGAATATAACTTGTGATTTGATTGTGCATAGTCGAGGGGGAAATTTGAAACAGGATAATCTAATCGCCCTTGAGATGAAAAAAGTCATTCGAGAGAATTCAAAACAGCAACAAGAAATTAATAAGGACAAAGAACGTATAATAGCGTTGACTAGATCGAGTTACAATGATGATTGGCAATACGATGGTCAAGATTTACCTGATTACGTTTGTAGATTCATACTAGGCATTTACTATGAAATTGACTATGTAAACCGACAAATATGTAATCAATACTATCGGAGTGGAGAATTGGTTCATGAAATATTTATTGACTTTGCTGAAATTGGTTTATAAAGAAGAGCCTCACCTAGATAGAATTAGGTGAGGCTTCATTAATGTGCTTTACTCTTTCTTCTCCACCGCATGCCCGCCGAACTCGTTCCGTAATGCCGCGACGACCTTGCCCGAGAACGTATCCTCTTGAAGCGAGCGTTGACGCATCATGAGGGAGAGTGCGATGACCGGTGTCGGGACGTCGTACTCGAGTGCCGTCTCGACCGTCCACTTGCCTTCACCGGATGCATGCATGACCCCGCGAATGTCGTCGAGCTTCGCATCTTTCGAGAAGGCACTCTCCGTCAGTTCCATGAGCCATGAGCGAATGACCGACCCGTGATTCCAAACGCGTGCGACATCTTCATATTCATAGTCGAACGGACTCTTCTCGAGCACTTCAAAGCCTTCGGCAATCGCCTGCATCATCCCATACTCAATCCCGTTATGCACCATCTTCAAAAAGTGACCACTTCCGCTCGGTCCTGCGTACAAATAGCCCTGGTCGGTCGAGACGTCTTGGAAAAGTTGCTCGATCTTTCCGAACGCCTCCAAGTCGCCTCCGATCATCGTACACGCTCCGTGACGGGCACCTTCCATCCCACCACTCGTCCCGACGTCGAAGAAATAAATCAGTTTTTCTTTGAAATGGTCGGCACGCCGCATCGATTCCTTATAGTTCGAGTTCCCTCCGTCGATGACGATGTCGCCTGGCGAGAGAAGATTGTGCAAGTCGTTCAAGACGTGTTCGGTCACGTCACCCGCCGGCACCATCACCCAGACGACGCGAGGGACCTGAAGCGCGGAAACGACTTCCTGCAAAGAGGCTTTCGTCTTAAATTGACTCGTCGATACGTTTCCCGGGTCATACCCGACGACACGATGCCCATTGTCTGTCAAATTCAGAGCCAAATTGAGGCCCATTTTACCAAGTCCAATCATACCGATTTCCATTCGTTCACCCCATTTGTAAGATTTAGTCCTCTATAGGGCATACCCGAAATAACGATTGCTCAAAAGGACAGCTTGCCTGAGATGTAGAATGATATAAGTGCAACAGTGATGAGAGGAGGGTGGCGATGTTTGAAAATGTATTTCGACTGGCCGTAGACGTCAGGCATCGATTCAAAGACCATCATATTAATGACTACAGTGCCACATTGGCGTTTTTTTGGTTTTTAGCCATCTTTCCGACGTTTTTTGTCCTCTTCGCCGTGATGGCATGGTTTCAAATCGATGATGCGCTTCTCATCGAACAGATTGAGACACTCATTCCAGGGTCAAGTGTGCGTGAACTGTTATCTATCGTCTATGACGTGAGCGGAAATTTGAACGGTGGACTGTTATCAGTCAGTGCCATCATCGCGTTTTGGTCGGCCTCGAACGGGACGGCGCGACTCGTCAAGCTGACGGTGTTCGCATATGGGGAGACGGAAGCGCGCGGCTATATTTTCCGACGATTGATCGGGTTGCTCGTGATTTTAGCAGGGAGCATCGGGGCGGTCATCTTGATTGTGTTTCATCTATTCGGTCAAGAATTTGTCGAATTGATTTATGCCCTCTATCCAAAAGTCGAAGAATTCGACCGCTTGTCGACTCTGACGCGCTATACGGTCTCGACGCTCATCTTGATCATGGCGTTCTCACTCTTTTATAAAATCGCGCCACAACAGCGAGTACGGTTCATCGAAACACTTCCTGGAGCCGTGTTTGCGGTCATCTCGTGGCAATTGCTGTCGACCGGATACAGTGTCTATGTCGAACGCTTCTCGATTCTAGGGGACACATATGGCACGATCGGTGCGGTGATTCTACTACAAATTTGGCTCTATCTGACGGCAGCAACGATGCTGATTGGGGCAGAAATCAATGCGGCATGGCCCTACCATATGACCCGCCAACCGACCCGGACCCATTTCCCGTAACAAAAAAAGGGATATCGTGATTATTCTTTGTGAACATGCTTTAAAACAACCCGTGGCATGGGAATAAACTAGTACTATTTCACGGAAGAAGGTGTGGTCGCATGGCGAAACATCGTAAGCCATCAAAGTGGAAAATCGTACTAGGGGTTGTAGCAGGCGTCATGGCCTTGGTGCTCATCACGGGTGGCGCGTTCGTCTGGTCAATGGTAAAAGAAGTCGATGACACCGTCGCACAAGTGAATGACAACTTGAAAATCAGCAAAGAGCGCAAGCAGGTCGAGACCATTGAACGCAAAGAGTCTGTTTCCATTCTCTTGCTTGGGATTGACCGACGCGGGACCGAACAGGGACGGAGTGACTCAATCATCGTGCTGACACTCAATCCGGAACTTGATGAAGGAGCGATGCTCTCGATTCCCCGGGATACAAAGACTGAAATCGTCGGGAAAGGGACACGTGATAAGATCAATCATGCCTATGCGTTCGGTGGGGCCGAAATGGCAATGAATACGGTCGAGAATTTCCTCGACATCCCAATCGATTATGTCATCGAAACGGATATGGAGGCATTCAGCGACGTCGTGGATGCACTCGGAGGCATTACCGTCATGAATAAATTTGCGTTCTCGACAGAAGATTACACGTTTCCCGTTGGTGAGGTGACGTTAGACGGAGAAGCGGCACTCGATTACACCCGGATGCGCTATAACGATCCAAACGGTGACTTCGGACGTCAAGAACGTCAGCGTGATGTCGTCGCCGCCATCATCGAAAAAGGACGGACGGACTTCTCACTCGACAAGGTCACCGCGTTACTCGAGGTGGTCGGCGATCAGGCGAAGACGAATATCGAGCTCAATGAATTCGTCTCTTTGTCGACGGACTATATGAACGCGTTCCGCAACGCGAGTGTCTTACGGCTTGAGGGTGCGGGCGGATTAGAGGGGGACGGCATCTATTATTGGAATCCGGAATCTTCTTCGTTGAATGGCGTTCAGGAAGAGTTGAAACGATTGATGGAGTAAACTGTCTGACCCAAGTCGGACAGTTTTTTTGTGTTTCAAATGAAACGGAAAGTGGGAGAAATAAAGAGATGCCAAGGAGGGATGAGTCATGAAATGGGAAACGATTGAAGAGGTACTCCACGAAATCGGGGAGACCTCGCAAGAAAAGTGGGAACGGTTGTTTGAGAAGTGGTCGGATCATCGTTGGCACGACCATGAACGCCCTTCTGAAAAAACAAACGTCTTGTTGGTGGATGCCGGTTTTATCCTGACTGACGGACGAGCGAACCTCGAGGCTCTCCATCAATGGTTAGCCGATCATGTCCAAACGACGGTGAGTGATCTCTATCTCGTCTCCCTGTTTCCGTATCAAACGAAACAACAGGACACAGCCATCGACTCGCGGGTGCAATTGTTCGAAGACTTAGGACGTTTCACCGATGAGTTCGATTTGATTTACGAGATGACGCCTGAAGCATGGAATGAGTCACAACTCGACCTTGTCACCGTAACAGATGAACTGATTGAACGTCTGGCGTATGGAGCGACGAAAATCCATGTCCATGTCGAGTCGTTTCGCGGAATAGAACCGGAACGAGTCAAACACATCCTCAAACTGTGGCGTACGATTATGCATACGTATAAGCCGAATGCACAGCTCATCGTTGCCAATGAACGTGTCGATTCAGTCCTAAACTTTGAGGAAGAGGCGGACGTCGTCTGTCATTTCGACTTATCCAGTCATGTCATTTTAGCGTTTGCGCAGGCCAATGTGACACGATTGACCGATTGGGCGAGACAAGTTCATTCACTGAGAGCCAATCAAACATATTTCAATTTCCTATCTTCAGCGGAACGTGATCCGTTTGAGAAAAATCTGAAGGACACTAACCCAGATGTGATTCTCGCAGCCCACAGTGTATTGTTGTCGCTTCAAGGGATTCCGTTGATTGATTATCGAACTTTATTTGGGGTGTCGCAACCGGTTGAACAGGAAGATCTCGTCCGAGCATTGAAACGCGATCCGGATCGACTTCGTGTTTATGAAGGGATATTGAGCCAATTGAATGTGAAACGACTCCACCCTGCCTTGTCCCCTTACATTGGTCAAGAGGTCCTAAATCTCGATCGGCGCGTTTTCGCTGTTAAGCGAACGCATCAAGAGGAGACCCTACTGTTATTGACGAATATGAGTGAAGAGACGGTGCAGACGGATTGTGAAGGGACGAGTCTCTTTACAGAAGAATGGATGACAAATGTAACGCTTCGCCCGTATGAATACGTTTGGCTAAAACAATCACACAATGGAGAGTGAACACTCATGATTGATGTACATTGTCATTTGTTGCCTGAAGTAGATGACGGACCACGTACAATGGAAGCATCCCTTCAACTCGCGAAACGTGCGGTGGAAGAGGGGGTGACATCGATTGTCGTGACACCACACGCGTATCATCCGTACTTTGAGACGCAGCATCATGACATCACGCAAGAAGTCGCGCATCTACAAAAACGACTCGATGATGAACAGATCCCCTTGACCTTGTATGTTGGACAAGAGATTCGAATTTTTGGAGAAATGGTCGAAGCGTTGGAGTCCGGAGAGGCACATTCGCTCGCTGGGTCACGATATGTCCTCGTGGAACTGCCGAGTCAAAGTCTACCAGCTTATACGGAGTCCTTATTCTTTCAACTACAGGCGGCTGGATACGTTCCGGTCATCGCGCATCCGGAGCGGAATCGTGAGTTTGCACTCCATCCAGAAAAATTGCATCATCTCGTATCATCGGGTGCGTTGTCCCAAGTGACAACAAGCAGTTTGACAGGACAGTTCGGGAGACAGATGCGGGAACTCGCACTCACGTTCATCAGTAACGGGCTGAGTCACATCGTCGCCTCCGATGCCCATAACGTGGAACATCGTGATTTCAATTGGTTAGCAGCGAGACAGGAAGTCATCAACGAATTAGGGGAAGAGATGTGGCAACAGCACCTCCACTTTACGGAGGAGATGTTAGCGGATGAACCGATTTCGGTGAATCCTCCACGTTTACCTGAGAAAAACTGGCGAGGACGTTGGAAGTGGTGAAGTAGAAGTTAAATATATTGATTATGAACAACAGTGTAGGTGTTTTTACGATTTATGCATGGAATCAACCGATGCATAAATCGTTTTTTATATTGAACTTGATTTAGCATGTGGAAAATAAAAAATCAAAAATAGATGGTCGTAAAAATGAAAGCGCAACTAATTACGGATTTAACAAGTGCTATACTGAAAGAAAAAGATAGGAATAGGTGGAATGGTCATGGGGAACACAACGCCACGTAACTCTAAATGGATGAGGACATACAATCGTGCACTGATTCTTAGATTGATTCGGCTTCATCAGCCGGTATCACGGGTTGAACTTGCTAAGAAGACAAGTTTGACGAAACCGACTATTTCGAACATTGTTAACGAATTGAAGGAAGAGGGATTAATCAGTGAGCGCGAGCTTGGGGTCTCAAGCGGCGGACGTCGCCCGATCATGCTCGAACTTGCTGCGAGCGACCGTTTTGTCATCGGAATCGATGCGACACAGCGAAAACTGCATGGCGTCGTCACAAACATCCATGGAGAGTTACTTGACGAAGCATGGCACGACGAACGGTTTGACACGAACGAGGAGTTCATCGACGCGATTGTCGCTCTCTACACCATATTGAACAAACGAGCTATAGGGAATGTCATTGGACTTGGTGTTTCTGTGCACGGAATGGTCGAGGCGGGTGAAGGGATTGTCTTATTTGCCCCACGTTTTCACTTGCATGATATCCCTCTCAAGCGCGAACTAGAGAAACGCCTCGAGCAGCACGTATTCGTTGAGAACGATGTGCGGACACTCGCCCTTGGTGAATTGTACTTCGGGGAAGCGATTGGTATCGAGGAATTCTTCTACGTGTATGCCGGTTATGGAATTGGGGGAGCCTATGTCCACGCGGGCGAATTGATTGACGGTGAGCATCATATTGCTGGGGAGATTGGACACATGCGCATCATGCTCGACGGACCAATCTGTTCGTGCGGTAATCGTGGTTGCCTAGAGGCAGTCGCCGGGGAACGTGCCATATTGAATGAAGCTCGTCAGCTCTCGCATGAACTGACACTTGATGATCTTCGTGACGCTGTCCATTTGAATCAAGATGTACGAAAACTATACGAACGGGCCGGCGAATATATCGGTATTGCCACGCTCAACATGATCCACCTTTTGAACCCGGGACGTATTCTTCTCGGAGGTCCGCTATTCAACTATGCGCCAGACGTCGTCACGAACATTCAGGAGCGTGTCGCCCAAACGGCGCTCACCCTTGACGCCCGACAGACCGATATCCGTGTCGTCTCGTGGAACGCCAGCCAAGGGGCGCTCGGAGCCGCAGCGCTTATCACGAACGAGATGTTCGGTGAAATCCAATGAAACCATGAATCGCCGTTCTATTAGGGAAAGGCGATTTTTAATTTCTTTATAAGAAAGCGTTTACAATATAAATGAGGGCATGCTATAGTCTATGTGTAGTTAGATAATAAATTTAATTTACTAAGTAAGGGGTGACACTCTCAACGACACGTTTGGAGGGGTAGCGATGCAAAAAGAGACACCATTGAAAGATCAGTTTCACACAATCTTCGGTCGCTACGGGGCGACTAGGATGTTCGCACGAAAGGACTTTGCCTTCGATGAAATGGAAGCGCTAACGGGGGATGAGACGAGCATCATCATTACGCGCTCTAGACGCGATGGTATCTTCCGTCTTTATGACGATGAGACGCGTGATATCCGATTGTTCCGAGCATCGACGCTCTCGCATGACGTGTCGTTCGAGGACATGGACGGCCTGTTTGAACTTTTGCTATGGCGCTTGAAAGAACAGGACGCATTGCCGTTCGGGGCGGACCTCTACGTCGTCGGCCCATACATAGACGGACCGAAGCTCGATTTGGAACTGATAGCGTACACATTAACATGGCTCGGGGATCGCCCGATGTCAGACCATCTTATTCGGGAGTTATGCCATCGGATTGTGGCGTGACAACACATTCAAAGGAGAATGAACATGAAAAAAACGACGATTGCACTCGCATCATCTGTCTTAATGCTCTCATCTTTACTCGCTGCCTGCGGCGATGACGAACAAGCGGCGGCGACAACGGAAGACGGCAAACCCGTCATCACATGGTGGGGGTGGGCGCCACAACCTGAAGTCGGGGAAGAAATGGCGAAGGCGTTCAACGAATCGCAAGATGATTATGTGGTCAAGTTTAAACGCCTCGAAGACTACGAGCAACAGCTTCAAGTCGCGATGCTTGGTGGAGATGGTCCGGACGTCATTGGTCTCAAAGAACCGATGATTCCGCAATACAAGGATCGCCTTGTACCAGCGAAAGACTATATGGATAAAGCGGCCGGAGAAGGATGGAAAGATAAATTAATCGAACTTGGTGTCGAACAGACAACAGTCGACGGTGAACAGTATGCGGTACCGGTCGGATTCACAGGACAGGCATACCTCATGTACAACAAAACACTCCTCGACAAATATGGCGTGACACCTCCGAAAACTTATGATGAGACGGTTGCGGCGATTGACAAAATCAACGCATCTGGCGACAAGGTCATCCCGATGCAACTAGGCGCGAAGGACGCGTGGGTTGGCGTTGACGTTTTCAACGTATTGAGCCACCAGGTCGCACCGGGTTACATCCAAGAAGTGCTAGCGGGTGACGCGAAGTGGACGGATAAAGAGATGGTCGAGACGGCTGAACTTTGGCAACAACTGTACGAGGACAAAGTGTTTCAAGAAGGCGCTTTGGGTCTTGCGACATACATGGACGGCATGAACAACTTCTTCGACAAGAAAGCAACGATGTGGATCATTGGTTCATGGGAAGCCCACTCGATGACGACGGTCGAGAAGCGTGACAAGTGGAACAACTTCGAAGACGAGATTGGTTTCGTTCCAATGCCAAACCTTGCAGGTGGCACAGAACAACCGGTCATCGCATCAATCGACATGGCACTAGGTGTCAACAAAGAATCGAAACAACAAGAAGGTGCGGCTGCCTTCATCGCCTACATGACGCAAGGTGAAGGACAGGCGCTATACATGGAGAAGTTTGAGATGGCACCAGCCATTAAAGACATCGAAGTAGCATACGAAGACAAGTTCACCAATGATGTTGAACGTGAGTCGTACAAAATCTTGAACGAAACGGTGAAGAACGCTGTCGCAGGACGCGGAATCCGTGACCCGAAAGTCTACGACGCACTCGGAAAAGAACTTCAAAACATCGCTGCCGGACAAGATGCGAAAGAAGCACTCGCACGCATCCAGGCGATTGCGGACCAAGGTAAATAATCAAACGAGCGCCAGTAGCCAGACTCACTGGCGCTCGATTTTTTGAATCTGAAAGTGAGGGAACCTTATGCAACAAGCAACCGATTTGACCAAGTCCAAGCCGAAGCTCACATCGGTACCACCGAGCGCACCGAATCCGATTCGTAAGAAAGAGCGGATGAAGCAGAACTTGATCGGCTGGGCGTTCGTCGCTCCGACCGTCCTGTTCGTCATCGCTTTCATCTATTACGGAATCTTCTACAACGCCTATCACTCACTCTTTTCATGGGACGGAATCTCGTTTGAGAAAGTGTATATCGGTTTTGAAAACTTCGGCCGGATGTTCAAAGACCCAGAATTTTATAATGCGCTCAAAAACACGGGGATCTTCACTGTCTTGACGGTCACGATTCAGGCGGGTCTCGGGCTCGTATTGGCCTATTTGCTTCACACGAAAGGCATGGGGCGGACGTTCTTCAAATCGGTGTTCTTCTTCCCGGTCGTCTTGAGCCCGGTCGTCCTCGGGGCGGCGTTCACGCAAATTTTTGACTTCCAGTTCGGATATATCAACGAATTCCTTCGCATGATTGGTCTTGGTGCGTTTGAACAGAACTGGCTCGGCGACCAAGACGTTGCGCTCTACGCTATCATTCTGATTAACATCTTCCAATGGACAGGCTCGTCCATGATCATGTATTACATGGCGATGCTCGCAATCGAACGGGAAGTGTTCGAGGCGGCTAATATCGACGGGGCAGGATTTTGGCGTACGCTTTGGAGTGTCGTCTTCCCGAACTTGAAAGGGACGACGTTCACACTGACGATCCTCGGGGTCATCGGTGGTCTAAAGACGTTCGACATCGTCTGGATCTCGACACAAGGAGGACCAGGTAACTCGACCGAGGTCATCTCGACATACCTGTTCCGTAAATCGATGTTGCATCAAGAGGTCGGCTATGCCAGCGCTGTCGCCGTCATCTTGCTTGCGATTGCACTCGGCATCACGTACTTCCAGATGCGTGTACAGAAGAAAATGGACTAAGGGGGAGAACAGATGGAACTGCAAACAAAGAAAGGAAGATGGTTCACCAATATCGGTCTGTCACTCATGGCAATCCTCTGGTTGTTCCCGATCTTCGTCATGTTCAAGGAAAGCTTACGTGTCAATGGCTTCAACAACTACATCGCGACGCTACAAAATCCGAACTTCCCACAATTCGTCTTTAACAGCTTCATCGTCGCCTTCTTCATGATCTTGATTTCCATCTCATTTCTTGCATTTGCGGCGTTCGGTTTCTCGAAGCTCCAGTTCGCCGGGAAGCGCCTTTTATTTAATCTCGTTCTGGCGGGATTGATGTTACCGGTCGCCTCGCTCATCGTGCCACTCTTCTTCACGTTGCGCACACTTGACGGGCTCAATAGCTATTGGGGATTGATTGGTGCCGAAATCGCCTTCTTCCTTCCGTTCGGACTCATGCTCATCAAGAGTTACTTCGACGAGCTGCCAAACGAATTGATGGAAGCAGCGCATATCGACGGGGCGTCGACGTTTCAAATCTTCTATAAAGTCATGATGCCACTCGCCAAGCCGGCACTCGCAACAGCGACGATTTACGCGTTTCTCAACTCATGGAACGAATACTTGATGGTACTTACGTTCATGACAGACCCGGCCAAACAGACAGTAACGATGGCACCGACCTTCTTCACGGAAGCGCTCGGCGGAGACCCTGGTAAATTATACGCCTCGCTCGTCTTGATCAGCTTGCCGACGATGGTGTTTTATATCTTTTTCCAACGCTTCTTACAAAAAGGCATGACTTCAGGAGCGGTCAAATAATCGATTGAGGTGAACAGCATGTATTTAGGAGTAGATTACTATCCAGAACAGACTGATCGTGCACTTTGGGACGAGGATGTCCGCTTGATGAAAGAACTCGGTGTCAACGTCATCCGGATGGCGGAATTTGTCTGGACGATGATGGAACCGTCCGACGGTGAGTTTGACTTCTCATTTTGGGATGAGGTCGTCGAAACCTTCGGCGAACACTTTGACATCGTGCTCGGCACGCCTACGGCGACACCGCCCGCGTGGCTTATCGAAAAACATCCGGACATCCTTCCGGTGACGAAAGACGGGGTGCGTATCAGCTTCGGAGCTCGTCGTCACTATACCGTCAACAGCCCTGTCTACCGCGAATACTGTGAACGAATCACCCGCAAGATGGCGGAGCGGTATGGTCGTCATCCACGTGTCATCGGTTGGCAGACGGACAACGAGTATGGACATGAACAGTCGGACCGTTCGTACGGTGATGTCGACCAAGAGGCGTTCCAGGAATGGCTGAAAGAACGCTACGAGACGCTCGACGCGCTCAACGCGGCTTGGGGGACCGTCTTCTGGAGCCATACATATACGGCATGGACACAGATTCCGGTCCCTCGCACCGTGTTCCAAGAACACAATCCGTCGCTTCTCGTCGATTTTGACCGCTTCTGCTCGGACGCATATCGCTCGTTTAACAAGCTCCAGGTCGACACGCTCCGCCCGCTCATCCATGAGGATGCGTTCATCACGCATAACCTCGTATATAGCGACATGGCAATCAACCAGCAGCAGATGGCACAAGATCTCGACTATGTCTCTTTCGACAACTATCCGGTATGGGGCGGGTTGCCAGAACCAAACCGTTTCGAGAAGACGGCGCACGATCATGATTTGTGCCGTTCTTCGAAACAAGGCAAAGGATTCTGGGTGATGGAACAGTTGAGCGGGGCCCAAGGATGGAGCCGCATCGGCTACTTACCACGACCTGGTCATATCCGTCTCTGGACACATCAGGCTGTCGCGCGTGGGGCCGAGGCGATTGTCTACTTCCGATTCCGTGCCGCGGATTTTGGGACGGAAGAGTTCTGTCACGGCATCATTGACCATGACGGGAAACCGAAACGGAAGTTCGAAGAAGTGAAGCACGTCATGTCGGAGCTTCACGCGCATGGCGACATGATCAACGCGGCTGCGTACAAGTCAGACGTTGCTGTCTATTTTGATCAGGAGAACTTATGGGCGTGGACGCACCAACCACACTCCGACGCATTTAACTTCAAGCAAGAGTTTGTCCGCTTCTACGGTGCAGCTGTCCGTCAAGGTGTCAACACGGATATCGTCTTCCCAGGGGACGCGCTCGATTCGTATAAACTCGTTGTCGTCCCGCTCTATTTCCTCGGAAATGATGTGTTTGACGAGACGCTCATCGACTATATCGAAAAGGGTGGGCACGTCATCTTCACCTACCGTACAGACGTGAAAGACCCGATTAACCGTTGCCACAACTTGACGCTACCAGGTAAGTTTGCCGAATACGCGGGTATCGAGATTGATGAGTACGAGAGTTTGCAGACCGTCCAATCGAACGAAGTCCGACTCGGTGACCAAGTTTCTGAGGCGAACATTTGGTGTGACTTGATTACACCGAAAGGCGCCGACGTATTGGCAACATATGAAAAGGCCTTCTATAAAGGGACTGCGGCAATCACACGGCACACGTATAAAGGAGACGTGACATACATCGGTTCATCGGTCGACGACGAGATGCTCGATGCAGTTTATCATCAGGCGCTCACACGCGCTGGGATCGACGCGACCCGACTTCCAGACGATGTCGAGAAGGTCGACCGTCAAGGAGACGGGCAGGTGATCCGCTTCTACCTGAACCATTCGACCGAGGTTAAATCAACGGTTGACCTCGATGGCACGTGGCAGACGCTTGACGGGGAGACGGTAACAGGCAAGCTCGAACTTAAACCGCTCGATGTTGTCCTATTGAAACAGGAGGTGAAGGCATGATTGTTCGTCACGACAATCGGTTCGCCCTCATCGGAACGAATCTCACGTACGTGTTTGATGTCGATTCACGAGGTCGTCTCATCCATCAGTATCTCGGCGGACGCCTGCATGAATTAGACATCATAGAACTACCAGACGCGCGCGTTCTGCACTCGTCGTTCGAGACACCAGAAGGGGTGGCCGCTTACGAGTTCACCTCGTTCGGCGACCTTGTCTATACGGAACCGACGTTGAAGAGTCATACGACGACAGAACGATTGCACGCTTTCTCACTCGGTGATGCACGTATCGATGGAGAGACACTCGAGCTCGATTTGATCGATTCAATTCAATCACTTCAAGTGACGCTCCAGTTCACGCTTCATCCGGTTTACGACATCATCTCACGCAAGATGACCATCACGGCAGGAGAAACGGTCACGCTCGAGAGCGCGCAGTCTTTCAGCCTCGGACTCATTGAGCGCGAGATGCGACTCAGTCATTTCAGCGGGGCGTGGACGAGCGAGTTCCAGCTCCAGCAAGGGACGCTCCTCCCAGGCAAGAAAACGATCGAGAGTCGTCGCGGATTGACGAGCCATCAAAGTAATCCGTGGTTCGCGCTCGACAGTGACGCGACGGAGACAGACGGGGAGGTCGTCTTTGGATTCCTCGGTTACTCCGGCAACTGGGCGATTCATTTTGAAAAAGACGAGTTTGGCTTTACACAGGTGACGGGCGGGATCAATCCGTTCGACTTCGCGAAGACGCTTCAAGTGGGTGAGTCGTTCACGACGCCACCGGCCTATATCGGCTATACGCAACGCGGGTTCGGTGGTATGAGTCAGAACGCCCATGACTTTGAGCGCGACGTCATCATGCCGGAAGCGACACGTGACGTGTTACGCCCGGTCCTTTACAACTCCTGGGAGGCGACCTATTTCGATGTCAGCGAGGATGGACAAAAACGTCTCGTCGATGAGGCGGCCGCGATTGGCTGTGAGTTATTCGTCGTCGATGATGGTTGGTTCGGTGAGCGTCACTCGGACGCGGCCGGACTCGGGGATTGGCACGTCAACACGACGAAGTTCCCGAACGGGCTCGACCCGCTCGTCCGCTACGTCGAGGAGAAAGGCCTCCAGTTCGGGCTATGGGTCGAACCGGAGATGGTCAATCCGGATTCAGATTTGTATCGGGCTCATCCGGAATGGATTTACTATACGGACGGACGCCCGTCGACGACGTCGCGGAACCAGTTCGTCTTGAACCTTGCACTGCCTGAAGTGGAGGCGCACGTGACGGCGTGGCTCGATGAATTGCTCGGACGACACGCGATTCGTTACATCAAGTGGGACATGAACCGCGCCTTCTCAGAACCGGACAGTCCGCGCATGGAAGATGCGAAGGAACTATGGCTCCGTCATGTGGAAGCCGTGTATCGCATCCTCGACATGTTGCGGGAGAAACATCCGAATGTCGCGTTCGAGTCCTGCGCAGGTGGTGGTGGACGAATCGATCTCGGTGTGCTCTCACGCGTCGAGCAGGTCTGGACGAGCGACAACACGGACGCGTTCGACCGCCTCGCGATTCAAGAAGGTTTCTCATACGCCTACAACGCCAAGATGATGAGCTGCTGGGTGACGGACTCACCGAACTGGTTGAACAATCGTTCGTTGCCGCTCGCGTATCGGTTCGTCAGTGCGATGCAAGGCACGCTCGGTATCGGTGGCAACCTACTAGAATGGACACCAGATGAGCTTTCAGAAGCGAAAGAATGGATTGCGACGTACAAGACGATTCGTCCGATTGTGCAGCACGGGACGAGCCATCGCCTCGCTTCACTCAAACGGGACGGCTTCCATGCCGTCGGCTATACGAACGGCGAAGACTATATCGTCCTCCTCAACGCCGACCGTCGTCAGTACGGGAAAAATCGTTTGCGTGTGAAGCTACGCGGGCTCGATCCTGAACGGACGTACGAACTAGAAGGACGCCGCGTGAGCGGACGCTATTTGATGGAACAAGGCATAAACCTCACACAACAAACAGACTATGACGCGTATTGCCTGGTCATCCACCCGGCATGAGCGATGGAAGGGATGAAGCCGCATGCTTTCATTTAACATGGAACAGCTGAAACAACAATTCGAGGAGGTGTTTGCCACCTCAGCAGACCGGTCGTTCTTCGCACCGGGACGCATCAATTTGATTGGCGAGCATACCGACTATAACGGAGGACACGTCTTCCCATGTGCAATCACGTTCGGAACATACGGACTCGTGAAAAAGCGCGAAGACAACCTGATTCGTGTCTATTCGCTCAATTTTGAAGAGGTTGGTATCGTCACGTTCCCGGTGACGGACGAGACGTACGAGGCGAGCCACGACTGGGCGAACTACGTGAAAGGGGTCGTCACGCTTCTCAGGAAAGACGGACACGACCTCAACGGGTTCGACTTCTTCCTTGCGGGCAACATCCCAAATGGGGCGGGTCTCTCGTCATCAGCCTCCCTCGAACTCGTAACGGCATACATGTTAAATGAAGTGTACGGTCTCGGTCTCGAACGGCTTGACCTCGTCCGACTCGGACAACGGGTCGAGAATACGTTCATTGGTGTCAATAGCGGTATCATGGACCAGTTCGCTATTGGAATGGGCAAAGCGGGGCAGGCGATGCTCCTCGATTGCGAGACGCTCCATCATGACTATGCACCGATTGTCCTCGACGGGTACGACATCGTCATCATGAACACAAACAAACGTCGGGAACTCGCCGACTCGAAATATAACGAACGTCGGCGCGAATGCGACACTGCACTCGGCTTGATTCAACCGAAATGTGAAGTCAATTCTCTCGGACAATTGTCGATGGAAACGTTTGAACAAGTCGCGCTCGACTTGCCAGAGACACTTCGTAAACGGGCGCGTCATGCTGTTTCTGAGAACGAGCGGACAATACTCGCCTACACTGCTCTACAGGAAGGACGACTCGAGACGTTCGGTCAGTTGATGAATGCGTCGCATGCATCGCTCCGGGATGATTACGAAGTGACCGGCATCGAGCTAGACACGCTCGTTTCAGCCGCGCAAGGGTGTGACGGCGTCATCGGTGCTCGCATGACGGGGGCCGGATTCGGTGGTTGTGCCATCGCCATCGTCCGTCAAGACAAGACGGGATCGATGATTCAGGAAACTTCGGATCGATATGTGTCGACAATCGGTCACGCACCGACGTGTTACGTCGCCTCGGTCGGGGACGGGGTACGAGAACTCGTAGAGGAGGAAGTGAAATGAGTATACTCGTTGTTGGCGGTGCCGGCTATATCGGTTCGCACGCCGTTCGTACATTGTTGAAAGAAGGGGAAGACGTCGTCATTCTCGATAATCTTCAGACAGGACATGTTGAATCGATTCCACAGGATGTCCGTTTTTATAAGGGCGACCTGCGTGATCGAACGTTCTTGAAAGATGTTTTCATAAAGGAATCAATCACAGACGTCCTTCATTTCGCAGCGAACTCCCTCGTTGGCGAATCAATGACGGACCCGCTCGCCTACTATGACAACAACGTCTTCGGGACGCAAATTCTCCTCGAGACAATGCGCGATGCGTCAGTGAAACGGATTGTCTTCTCCTCGACGGCCGCGACTTATGGTGACCAGACCATGATGCCGATTGACGAGACGGCGCTTACGAATCCGACGAACACATACGGGGCGACAAAGCTCGCGATGGAGTCGATGATTCGCTGGTGTGACCAGGCACATGGTATCCGCTCGGTCGCACTCCGTTACTTTAACGTCGCTGGCGCGATTGCGACCGGTGAAATCGGCGAAGACCATGACCCGGAGACGCATCTCGTCCCAATCGTTCTGCAAGTGGCGAACGGACAGCGTGACGCGATTACCGTGTTTGGTGATGACTATGCGACGGAAGATGGGACATGTATCCGTGATTATATCCACGTCCAAGACCTCGTCGATGCGCATATGTTAGCGCTCCGTTATTTACGAGAAGACGGTGCGAGCGACGTTTTCAACCTCGGGACAGCGAACGGGCTATCAGTGCTCGAAATTATCGAGGCGGCACGTCGCGTGACGGGACATGACATTCCGGTCTTACTTGGTGAACGCCGCGCCGGGGACCCGGCTAAATTGATTGCCTCGTCTGACAAGGCAAGACGTATCCTCGGATGGACACCGACCCGTTCCGACGTCGAGACGATTTTGACGGACGCTTGGAACTGGCATGTGACACATCCATTCGGCTATCAGGTGAAAGAGGTGAGACGATGATCGATGTGATGATTGAGGCACTCGTCGACGCGGCGATTCGTGAAGAGCTGATTGACGAGCAGGACCGTATCTATTCACGGAACCGCGTGCTCGCAAAACTGAATAAGCTCGACTTTGAAGTCCCACGTTTTGTGTCAGAGCTGTCAATCCCCGAGTTGCTCGAACAAGTGGTCGAGTATGCAGTGGGGGCGGACATTATCGAGCCGATCCTTGAAGAGAAGGACCGCTTCATGGCGGAAATCATGGATATCTTCGTATCCAAGCCATCGGAAGTGACACGTCATTTCAATGAGCTCCTTGAGACAGATGTGACAGCGGCGACTGACTATTTCTATCGGATGAGTCAGGCGTCAAATTATATCCAGACACGTCGTATCGCGAACAATATCACGTATCAGGCACCGACTCGCTATGGCACGCTCGATATCACCATCAACTTGTCGAAACCGGAGAAGGACCCGCATGAGATTGCACTCGCTCGAATGCAACCGACCTCGACATCGAACTATCCAAAAGGATTACTCGCGATTGAGAACGAAGGATACAGCGGTCACTTGAAACACCCAGCGCGTGCGAATCATCGCATCATCCCGCTCACGCTCGGTGGACAGCCATGGTCGTTCCAGTATTCACCGTACCTCTATTACAATGAGCACTCAATTTTACTGTCGAACGAGGTGCGTGACATGGTCATCGACCGAGGAGCTTTCGAGCGTCTGCTCGACTTCATCACGCAGTTCCCACACTACTTCGCCGGGTCGAATGCGGACTTGCCGATTGTTGGAGGCTCGATTTTGACGCATGACCATTACCAGGCCGGCCGCTACCGGTTCGCGATGGACGATGCGCGAGTCGTCTCGACATATCGTTCTGAACGCTATGATCAAGTCGATATCGAGACGCTGTACTGGCCGCTCTCGGTCGTCCGTCTCCGCTCCAATCAAAAAGAGCAGCTTGTCATGTTGGCGAACCAGTTGCTCGGATATTGGCGCGATTATGAGGACACCGTTAGTGAAGTCATTCCGTATACAGAAGGTGTCCCACACAATACGGTGACGCCAATTGCAAGACGCCGAAACGGACGTTACGAGCTCGATCTCGTCTTGCGAAACAACCGAACGAGCAAGGCGCATCCGGACGGTATTTTCCACCCGCACGCTGATGTGCATCATATCAAGCGTGAGAATATCGGCTTGATTGAAGTAATGGGGCTCGCCGTCTTGCCAGCGCGCCTGAAGACAGAACTTGAGCAAGTTGTTCACTATGTGGCCGGCGAGGACGTTGATGTCAAAGTGATGCATCAAGAGTGGGCCGATGAGTTACGGAAGAAGTCGGGCGACCCGAAAACGATTGTCGATCAAGCGGTCGTCGATAAATTTGTGAAAGGTCTTGAGGATGCTGGTGTCTTTAAACAGACGAACGCTGGGCAGGAACGATTTGATACGTTCATCCGGTCACTCCTTAGCCATGTCGATAAAGTGGAGTACGGAACACCAAGGTCGGGAATGAGAGAGAAAACGAACTAAAGGTGGTAGTACGAGTGAAACAAGCGACGATTCAAAACACCAACGGCATGAGACTATCCGCCATCGATTATGGTTGTGCGATGACGGAACTGACGGCCCCGGACCGGGAAGGAAACCTAGACTCGGTCATCTTGAAATACGGGGACGTCTCACAATACTTAGAAAATCCGGTCTATCTCGGGTCAATCGTAGGGCGGATTGCCGGACGGATTCGTGACGCAGAGATTGAGGGTGTCGCCTTGACCCCAAGCGAGGCGCCCCATCATATTCACGGAGGCGAGAAAGGCATCACGTCCCGTTATTGGGAGATGGATGCGGACGAACAGTGTATCCAGTTCACATATCTCAGCCCGGACGGAGAAGAAGGGTATCCCGGCAACGTCTTCTTCAAAGTGTTGTACGAACTGACGGATCACAATGAACTGATTGTCACGATGACGGCGGAAACAGACCAACTGACGTGGGTCAACCTGAACCATCACAACTATTTCAATCTTGGCGGACGCCCGACCATCCACGACCATGAGCTGACGCTACCAGCCGATTCGGTCGGGGTGCTCGACGCGGATTCGCTGCCGACAGGAGAGTTGCGTGATGTGAGCGGGACACCGTTTGACTTCCGAGACGGAAAAGCGGTCCGAGAGGCGCTCGTGTCAGGAGACGAGGCGATTGAACGGGCGAGCGGTCTTGACCATCCTTTTATCTTGAAGGATGGACCGATTCGATTGCACGACCCGATGAGCGGACGGACGATGACGGTCGAGACGAATCAACCGGTCATGGTCGTCTACACAGGGAATTTCTTGAGTGAAGAGACACCGGTGACGCTCGACGGTCGACAGAAACATAGCGCAATTTGTCTCGAAGCCCAGGCGTTCCCAGATGCCCCGAACCATCCAGACATCGCAACCTCAATCGAACTGAAACCGGGTGAGTTGTATCACTCGCGGACGGTGTATCGGTTTGGGGTGGAATGAATTCATCACTACCATTCAAAAAGGAGGCAACCGATTTAAGTCGGTTGCCTCCTTTTCAATCAAGATTTAGTAGTTTGAACAGGAGTAGTGACGTCCGCCCCGTTCGTCGCAATCACTTGCTTATACCAATCGAAGCTCTTTTTCTTCGAACGTGTGAGCGTCCCGTTGCCTTCATTGTCTTTATCGACATAGATGAAGCCGTAGCGTTTCTTCATCTCACCGGTCGACGCACTCACCAAGTCAATCGGACCCCAGCTTGTGTAGCCGATGATGTCGACACCGTCCTTGATGGCCTCGTGCATCTGTTCGATATGTTTCGCCATATAGTCGATGCGATAATCGTCTTCGACATATCCGGTCGCATCCGGTGTATCGACGGCACCGAGTCCGTTCTCGACGACGAATAGCGGCTTTTGATAGCGGTCATACAGTTGGTTCGCCGTGATCCGGAAACCGGTCGGGTCAATCGTCCAGCCCCATTCCGATTTCTCGAGGAACGGATTCTCAAGTGAACTGAAAATGTTTCCTTCGGTCGACTGGTTTATCTCTGGATCCGTACTCGTCGTCCGACTTGCATAATAGCTGAAGCCGATGTAGTCGACCGTATGCTCTTTCAACAGTTCGAGGTCTCCTTCTTCTATCTGAAGCGTAATACCTTGCTCCTCGAGATATCGTTTGGCATATCCCGGGTACTCTCCACGTGATTGGACGTCGATGAAGAAGAACGATTCACGGTCTTTGTCCATTGCATCTAACACATCATTCGGGTTACACGAATAGGCATACGTTTGACCAGCAGCAAGCATACAACCGACCTGTAGATCAGGATTGATTTCGTGAGCTGCTTTGACGGCTTTCGCACTCGCGACGAGTTGATGATGGGCCGCCTGATATTTCACTTGTTGCTTGTCTTCTCCGTCCTCGAACACGATGCCCGCTCCAATGAATGGGAGGTGGAGTAGCATATTGATCTCGTTGAACGTCATCCAATACTTCACTTTACCGTTGTAGCGGGTGAAGAGGGTCGTCGCATATGTCTCGAAGAAGTCGACGACTCGTCGATTGCGCCAGCTTCCATATTTTTTGATCAAGCTGACAGGTACATCGAAGTGAGCGATTGTCACGACCGGTTCAATCCCATGTTTTAATAGTTCATCGAAGACATCATCATAAAACTGCAAACCTTCCTCGTTCGGCTCCACGTCATCTCCGTTCGGGAAGATTCTTGACCATGCGATCGAGAGGCGAAGCGCCTTGAATCCCATCTCAGCGAATAAAGCGATGTCTTCTTTGTAGTGATGGTAAAAATCAATCGCTTCATGCGAAGGATAAAACTCTCCGGGCATAGGTTCTAATGATGGCAATTCTCCAAACATGACATCGAAGCGTTTTTTACCCGTCGGCAACAAGTCGACGGTAGTTAAACCTTTTCCCCCTTCTGCATAAGCGCCTTCTGCTTGGTTGGCGGCAATGGCGCCACCCCATAAAAATCCTTTTGGAAAACTCATCGTATCCATCCTTTCTATATTAGTGGGAGGAAAAATCCTCCCACTTGATTCATTAGATGATGAAAATCGGATCGCCCGTCTGGACATGTGAGGCGTAGTTTGGTGAGAGTGCTTTTCGGTTCGTGACAATCACAGGTGTCGTCAACGCACGACCTGATTGCTTGATCGCGTCGATATCGAATTCGATCAGCAGTTGTCCTTTTTCGACAAATTCACCTTGTGTGACGTGTGCTTTGAAATGCTTCCCTTCTAGTTGAACGGTATCCATACCGATATGGATCAGGATTTCAGCCCCTGATTCCGTTGTGATCCCGATGGCATGATGTGTCGGGAAGAGGGCAGACACAGTACCGGAAACCGGAGCGATCAGTTTCCCTTCCGTCGGTTCGATGGCAACACCTTGACCGAGTGAACCAGATGAGAAGGCGACATCCGAGATATCTTTCAAACGGACGACAGTTCCTTGAAGCGGGCTAACGACTTGTTCCTGACTGACAGTTGTCGCAGATACTTCTTTGGCGACCGGTGTAACTTCTGATTGTGGTGTCGCGGTTGCTGCTTGATTGACACCGCCAAAGAGGTAAGTCAAGACGAACCCGACGATGAAAGCAACGGCCGTTCCGATGAGTGAACCATAAAAACCAGTTGTGATGCCTTCAGGCGAGATGGTGGACGGATAGCCGAAGACACCGAGCCCCCCGATGATATAAGTTTGTGTCCCCATGACACCCATGATTCCACCACCGACAGCACCACCGATACAGCTCATGATGAACGGTTTTTTGAGGGGGAGCGTCACCCCATAAATAGCGGGTTCGGTCACACCGAAGATACCTGAAATGAAGGACGGAATCGTGAGCGTTTTAATCTTTTGATTTTTAATTTTGAAGAAGACTGCGAGCACGGCACCGATTTGTGCGAACGATGCTGCAAACACAAGTGCGAGAATCGGGTCAGCCCCGAGTGACGTCAAGTTGTTGATGGCGACCGGGACAAGCCCCCAATGAAGACCGAAGATGACGAACACTTGCCAAAATCCACCGAGGAATAGGCCGGCGACGAGCGGGCTCAAGTTATATACAGCGACCGTGGCGCTACCGAGAAGCATCCCTGCCCAAGTCGCAATCGGTCCAATCAAGATGAACGTGAGTGGTACGACAATCAACAAAGTAAGTAGTGGAACGATGAACATTTTGATGACGTCTGGAATGACAGTCTTCAAAAACTTTTCAAGTTTTGCTGCAAAGAATGCCGCGATAATAATTGGAATGACGGAAGTCGAGTACGTCATCAAGATGACAGGAACACCGAGGAACGTGATATGAATCGGTGACTCGAACATGGTTCCGGCAAAGACCGTATAGAGAGGGTCTCCAGCCGTCAGCGTCGATAAGGTCGGATAGACGAGTGACGCCCCGATGGCCATCCCGATAAACGGACTTCCTCCGAATTTCTTAATGGCCGTATAGCCAAGGAAAATCGGGAAGAAGTAGAACAGCGAATCCCCGATGGCATTCAACAATTGATACGTACCTGACGTGTTGTCGAGCCAACCGAGTGCGACGAACAGGGCGTTGAATCCTTTGATCATCCCGGTCGCTGCTAAGACGCCGAGCACAGGAGTAAAGATGCTAGAGATGATATCGATAAAACGGCTGAACAAGGATCCTTTTGGAGCGTTCTCGTCTTCAATTGGAGACTGTTGTTGGAATCCGCCGACCTCGACGACGGCTTTATACACTTCTGGTACATGATTCCCGATGACTACTTGGTATTGACCACCGCTCTTCATGACCGTGACGACCCCATCCATGTTTTTGATGGTTTCGGTATCTGCTTTTTGTTCATCCTTTAATTTAAAACGCAAACGGGTGATACAGTGGACGACGCTATTGACGTTCTCTTTCCCGCCAACATGTTGAATAATATCGCGTGCGAGCTGTTCATATTTCATGTCCGTTCCCTTCCTTTTCCCATAATTTTGGTTTGCGTCAAATAAAAAACCTGACCCGTGTCAAACGAAGAACGTGAAATCACGTCATTCATCCGACTCGAGTCAGGTTATGCCCACTAAAGGTAACATTCCTGCGCAGGATACCGTTCAGTTGTTATTTGATAATTGAAATGTAGCATGCAGCAATTCAAAATGTCAACGCTTACATTCCACTTTTTTTGTTTTCCGATCCTCCCTACAACGTAAAAGAAGAAAGCGGAACGGCATCATGACATGATGTTGCGAAAAAATGATAAATCCTTCTTTTCAATTATCAAGATGAAGGGGGTAAGAAGGTACTACAGTTAACCTGCGCCTGATTTCGGTCATTTAATCTGTCTGTAGGGAGGAAACCAACATGAAGGAACAAACGACGATCGTGGGCGATCTCGTGGAAGTTCTCAAGAAAAGTAAGAAATGGATGTTCGTGAGTATGGTTCTCGTCGGACTCTTAGCTTACTATTTGAGCACTTCATTTATCCAGCCGAAATATGAGGCGTCCACACAAGTGCTACTCGTTACACAACAAGAAGACAACCGCGTAGACAGTTCGGAAGTGTTATCCTCGCTCTCACTCGTCAATACGTATCGCGTCATCATGAAGAGCCCGGCTGTTCTTGAGAAAGTCAAAGATCAGGTACCGAACGCACCAGACCCGCTCTCGGATGTACTCACCGTAGAAAGTGAAGAGGACTCACAAGTCATCAATGTGTTCGTCACCGCGAACGACCCGGTCGTGGCAGCGGAAACGGCCAATGTGATCAGTGAAGTGTTCGTTTCTGAAATTCCGGATTTGATGAACATCGACAACGTTCGAATTTTATCTCCAGCCGAAATTCCGGAAGCGCCTGTCTCACCGAACGTGCTGCTCAACACGGCAATCGGACTTTTCGCCGGATTCTTGTTAGGTGGATTCATCGGTCTATTACGCCACGTCTTTGATAAACGCATCCGGAATGAACAAGAAGCGGAACGGTTGCTGGACTTGCCGGTCATCGGATCGATTCCGACAATCGAACGCCGGGATTTGAAAACGAAAAATGTGAAAGAAGCGACACCCCAAGTGAAAGGAGACGTTTCGCATGTTCGGTCGAAAAAAGAACGCCAATCGTCTTGATTATAAAAAACGGGATCTCGTCACGTTGGCGAATCCGAAGTCACCGATTTCTGAACAATATCGGACGATTCGGACCAATCTGGAGTTCACGTCCGTCGGCCATAAGTTACAGATGATCACAATCACTTCCGCTTCGTCTGGGGAAGGGAAGTCGACCACGGCGGCGAACCTAGGAGTCGTCTATGCGCAACTCGGAAAAAATGTCGTCATCATCGATTGTGATATGCGCAAACCGACGGCACACCAAACGTTTCAGATGTCAACACATGCGGGATTGTCTACCGTATTGGCCGGTCGCGTCACGCTCGAACACGCGCTCCAAAAAACGGATATTCCGCGTCTGACCTTGCTGGCGGCCGGTCCGATTCCACCGAATCCGACCGAACTGATCGCCTCGTCACGCATGACGGACCTCCTGAGTGATTTGCGTGAACAGTTTGATATCGTGATTGTCGACACGCCTCCGATGATGCACGTCGCCGATGCTCGACTGTTGGCCAACGTATCCGACGGGACGATTCTCGTGATCGGTTGCGAGAACTCAGATCGTCAGCTCGTCCTGAAGGCGAAAGAACAACTTGAACGGACCGGGTCACAACTTCTCGGCCTCGTCCTCAACAAACGTTCTTCTCGTGATAACAACACCTACTACGCATACGAGTGAGGTGTCGGACATGAATATTCTACACATCAATGCCATCAACGAAGTGAAAAGTACCGGTCGGATGTGTAAAGCACTCGCATCCGTTCATGCCTCTTACGGACACAACGTCCGAATCGCCCATGCGACCGGACCGGTGACCGAGACGAGTGTGGTAGTCGGACAGGCGTGGGAAACGAAGCGACATGCGCTCCACGCCCGCGTGACAGGGCGCCAAGGGTACACGTCCAAACGGTCGACCGCTGACTTGATCGCCTTCATGGACAGCTTTCGGCCGGACGTGGTTCATCTTCATAATCTTCACGCCAATTACCTTCATCTCCAGACGTTGTTTGAGTATTTGGCGAAGCACGACATCGCCACAGTCATGACGCTTCACGACTGCTGGCTATTCACCGGGAAATGTACCCACTATACGGCGGTCGGGTGTGCGCGCTGGAAGGATGGATGTGGACAGTGCCCACTCTTAAAAGAAGACATCCCGAGCTGGTTTTTAGACCGGACCGGCGAGATGTTGGCGGACAAGCGCCAATGGTACGACGCCATTCCACGCTTGGCAGTAGTGGGAGTGTCGGATTGGATCACGATGGAAGCCCACTTCTCGATTCTGCAACATGCCTCCATCATTCGCCGCATCCACAACTGGGTCGATTTGGAGACGTTCACACCGAAAGAGGTAGCCCCACTTCGGGCACGCCTCGGGTTGACGGGACAACACATTCTTCTCGGTGTGGCGAGCCATTGGACGGAGGCGAAAGGATTGTCTGCCTTCATGGAGTTGGCCACGGCCAGACCGTCCGACCAAATCGTCTTAGTCGGACAGATGCCTGAACAACATGACCTGCCGGCGAATGTGCTTCACATTCAGGAGACACATGACCCGAGCGAATTGGCTTCTTACTATGCCGCGGCAGACGTCTTGTTGAACCTGTCAGAGGAAGAATCATTTGGAAACGTGACGGCAGAGGCACTCGCCTGTGGCACGCCAGTTCTCGTCCTCAATTCCACGGCCAGTCCGGAACTTGTGACAGAACGGACCGGTGTCGTCGTCGCCACGCGATCGGTCGAAGATGTAATGGACGGACTCGATCGTCTCCATCACGCCTCGATCTCACGGATCGCTTGTGCGAACGAAGCGCGTCAACGGTTCGACTTATTCGACCGGGCGGAGGACTACCTGCACGTGTATGAGGAGCTGCAAAACGAGAAAGTGAGGAACGCTTTATGACACCACTCGTATCCATCATCATCCCCGTCTATAACGGGAGCGATTATTTACGGACATGTATCGACAGCGCCTTGGCCCAGACGCATCCTTCGATTGAAGTGATCGTCGTCAACGACGGCTCGACTGATGACGGGAAAACGGCGGCGATTGCGACAAGTTACGGCAAGCGAATTCGCTACGTGGAAAAGGAGAATGGAGGCGTCTCGAGTGCGTTGAATCGTGGGATTGAAGAGATGAACGGAGACTATTTCTCCTGGCTCAGTCACGATGACGTGTACGCACCGACAAAGATCGAACGACAGCTCGCCGCATTGCACGAGCAACATCTCCCGATGAACCAGACAATCGTCGTCACAGGGACGGCGTTCATTGACGAAAATGGGGAGGCGATCCGACGGGTGCAACGGAAAGTGAGCGGATTCTATTCGAGTCAGGACATGTTCCGTCACTTGCTGTTGTCCTCGACTTTGAACGGATGCGCGCTCTTGATTCCGCGACGAGCGTTCGAACATCGGCGTTTTTCGTTAGAGGACCGCTTCATTCAAGACTGGATCTGCTGGGTCGAGTTGGCGCTCGATGGGTTCGACTTTTACGTGATGCGTGAGCCGCTCGTCTATTCACGGATTCACGGCGAGCAACAGACGAAAAAAATCGCATATCGAGCCACGATGGAATCGAATCGCTATCTGAAGCGGCTACTCCAGGACGTCGAGGTGCGTGATAACGGAGAGGAATTGACCGCCATCATTCTGAAGCACACGTTTAAAGAAAATGCGGCGGACGTACGGGAACAGTACTTAACGACACATGATGTGAATCGTTACTTTGGACCGCTGGAATATCGGTGGCTTCGCTGGAACGGTATCCTGTTTTCAAACCTGCTGTCTCTATATCGAGGGATGACCAATCTGATTTATCGTTAGAAAGGAGGGGTTGAGATGACGATCTATTTAGTCAATATGGCGCTGTTGGTCGGTTGGGGACTGTTGTTGATCCGTCACGAGATTCCGAGTCGCCGTGCTTGGTTCGTATCTTTCGCCACGATTCAATGGATCGTCTTGTCAGGCTTCCGAGACGTCACCGTCGGGGCAGATACCGCGCAGTACAAGGCACTCTTCCTTCAGTCGCAAACGTTACCGCTCGGTGCGTTCACCGACCGCTTCTTTGAAATCGTCTTCACGGAGAGCGAGGACCCGGGTTTCTACCTGTTCCAACGTCTCATCCAGTATGTGATTACGGACTATCAAGTGTATCTCGTGCTCATCGCGATGATTTTCATGATTCCACTCGGCTATTTCATCTACAAATACTCGAGCGAACCGCTCATCAGTTTCCTGCTCTTTTCGGTCCTCTTCTACGAATTCTTCGCCGTCACCGGCTTACGCCAAACGGTGGCGACCGCGCTCGTCGTGCTCGTCGGATACCATTTCGTGCGGGCGCGGAAGTTGGGCTGGTTCCTTCTGCTCGTATGCATCGCCATGACGATTCATAAATCCTCGCTCATCTTCGTCCCGTTCTACTTTTTAGCGAACAAGCAACTGACCAAAGCGTATTTGATGACCATGTTCGGGGTCGTCATCGGATTGTTCGTCTTCCGGAATTCGTTCTTCGATCTGCTCGTTCAAGTGTCTGGCTATGAAACCTACAGCGCCATGGAAGGGGCCGGGGCGGTCAACTTCAGTCTGATGTTGCTCTCTGTTCTCTTCATGGCACTATGGCGAAAAGATCAAATTTTAGCGAACAATCCATCCGCCATCCATTTCTTCAATGCGTTGTTACTCGCCGCCTGTCTCTTGCCGTTGACATTCTTAAACCCGTCCATGATGCGGCTCGTCCAATACTTTTCACTCTTCCTATTGTTGATGATTCCAGAGATTGTCGGCACGTTCGAGCGGCGGGAACGACTCGTCGTCTATTACTCGGCAGTTATGTTGCTCGGTCTCTTGTTTATTCGCGAAGCGCCGGTGTATTCGTTCTTTTGGTAAAACGAGGAGGTGAAGCATATGTCGACACGCATGACGCTAGACGAGGCAGCCAGTAACCGCAAAATCAAGATTGGAGCGGTCATGTCCTACACACAGATCTTTTTCGGCATCTTATCCGGTCTCATCTATACGCCGTGGATGATTCATGAAATCGGGCAGGCGAGTTACGGGTTGTATATGCTGACCATCTCTCTCATCAGTATGTTCGCGATGGACTTCGGGCTCGATGCGGCCGTCTCACGATTCATGAGCAAGTATATGGCGGAGGGGGACCACGAGCGGGCAGGACGATTTTTAGGCATCGCCTATAAACTGTTCATCGCCATCTCACTCGTCCTCTTCCTCATCCTCACCGTCGTCTACTTCTTCTTGGACTCGATTTACTCGAGTTTGACAGCGACCGAACTCGAACAGTTGAAAGTGCTCTATGTCATCGCGGGACTGTTCATCGTCGTCTCGTTCCCGACGAAGCCATTCTCTGGCATTCTCGTATCCCATGAACAATTCCTCTTCTCGAGTGCCTTACATCTTGCTGAGAAGGTCGGGACGGTCGCTTTGATGGTCACCGCACTTCTTCTCGGCTATGGGTTGTATGCCCTTGTCATCGTTAATGCGCTGGTCGGCACAATCGTCTTACTCGTTGAATACGTCTTCATTCGGCGCAAGACTCTCGTCCGCGCCAACTTTCAGAATCGAGAGAAAGGAATATATCGGGACATCTTTAGTTTCACATCCTGGAGCACGATCACGCTCGTTGCCCAACGCTTCGTGTTGAACATCACCCCGAGCCTACTAGGGATTCTAGCAGGCAGTGCGTCGATTGCCCTCTTTTCCGTCGGGATGGTCATCGAAGGATACGTCTGGACCATTGCGGCTTCACTCGGCTATTTGTTCCTTCCGAAGGTCAGTCGGATGTTGTCCCGAAACGATCGTGAGGCCATCGGGTACCTCTTCGTCCGCATCGGTCGAATTCAACTGTATATCGTCGGACTCATTCTCGCTTCGTTCTTCATCCTCGGTCGAGAGTTCATGCACCTATGGGTCGGACCAGACTTCACCGACTCCTACGTGATCGCGCTTCTCTTGATTGCACCGAGTGTGATCACGTTGACGCAAGACATCGGCAACACGACACTCATTGCCGAAAACAAGGTGAAGTATCGGGCGTTCGCAGCCCTTATCGTGGCCGCCATCAGTATGACGCTCTCGCCACTGTTGATTCCACACTTTGGTCCGATTGGTGCGGCCATCGCCATTTGCATCGGCAACATCGTCGGTCTCGTCTTCTATATGAACGTGATTTATCATCGGGTCCTCGGTCTCGACATTCTTGGCTTTTTCCGCAAATGCCATCTGAAACTCTTGCCCGGTATTCTCCTGTACACGCTCATCGGCTGGGGAATCCAGTTCTTCTTCCCGTCCTCGAACTGGTTCGGCTTCGGCTTGAAGGGAATCGTGCTCATCAGCATATACGCCATCATCATGTGGGGACTCGCATTTGATGAAACGGAGAAAGCCATGTTCCGCCAAGTGTTCGCTCAATTGAAACTACGCATCCTATCCATTCACCACACATCCTAGGAGGGAACAAGATGAAACGACTCAAGGTCATGACGATTGTTGGTACTAGACCCGAAATCATTCGATTGTCCGCCGTGATGGCACGTCTCGAAGCCTCCGAGGCAATCGATCATGTGCTCGTTCATACGGGACAAAACTATGATTATGAATTGAATCAGATTTTCTTTGAAGACTTTGGCCTGCGGACACCGGATTATGTGTTAGACGCCTCGGCGGATGGTCCGATGGCGACGATCGGCAATATCCTCATCGCCATCGATCCCGTGCTCACATCCGAGCGTCCGGACGCGGTCTTGCTACTCGGGGACACGAACAGCTGTCTCGCAGCCATCGCCGTAAAACGTCATCACATTCCCATCTTCCATATGGAGGCGGGGAATCGCTGTTTTGATGAACGGGTCCCGGAGGAGACGAATCGTCGCATCGTCGACCATATCGCCGACATCAATCTGACCTATAGTGACATCGCACGCGAGTATCTGCTTCGTGAAGGGTTACCGGCGGACCGCATCATCAAGACGGGGAGCCCGATGTACGAGGTGCTCCATCGTCAACGGGAGAAGATCGAGCGGTCAGACGTGCTCGAACGGCTCGACTTGGAGCGAGATGCCTATTTCGTCGTATCGGCCCATCGCGATGAAAACATCAGTGATGACGAGAACTTTTTCGATCTCGTCGACACGCTCAATGCGGTCGCGACCACGTACCAGCTCCCCCTCATCGTCAGCACCCATCCCCGGACGGCAAAACGCATTCGTGAGAGTGGGGTGCGTCTCCATCCAAACATTCGTACCCTCAAGCCGCTCGGCTTCAGTGACTACGTCCACCTGCAACTCCATGCGAAGGCCGTGTTGTCGGACAGCGGTACGATCAGTGAAGAAAGCTCGATTCTTGGAATCAAAGGATTGAATATCCGACAAGCGCATGAGCGTCCGGAGGCGATGGAGGAAGGGGCAGCGATGATGGTCGGATTGAAGCGGGAACGGGTGCTTCAGGCGCTTCGAATCTTAGAAGAGACGGAAGGTCCGATGCGACTCGTGAACGATTATGCCATGCCGAACGTCTCCGATAAAGTGCTCCGCATCTTGCTGTCCTACACGGACTATGTGATGCGAGAAGTGTGGAAGCAACATCCGGTGTCGACCGAGAAGAAAGAGGTGTGAGCCATGGACTATATGACGTTCAAACGAGTTTTTGACGGGACGCTCAGCGGAGTCGCGCTCCTTCTTCTCGCACCGTTTCTGCTCCTCATCGCCCTCTTGATCAAAATCGATTCGAGGGGTCCCGTCTTTTTCAAACAGGAGCGCATCGGGTTACGGGAGACACGTTTTTGGATGTATAAGTTCCGGACGATGCATCAAGACACCCCGAACGATGTCCCGACACATCTGTTTAACGACTCCACGAAACACATCACGCGCGTCGGGGCGTTTCTTCGCAAGACGAGTCTCGATGAATTGCCACAGCTCGTAAACATTTTAAAAGGCGAGATGGCCATCGTCGGACCGAGACCCGCACTGTGGAACCAAGACGACTTGGTCGAGGCCCGTCGACAGGTAGGCGCGACAGAAGCGCTGCCGGGGCTGACCGGATGGGCACAAGTGAAGGGGCGCGATGAGCTTCCGATTGAGATGAAGGCGAAACTCGACGGGGAATACGTTCGCCAGATGAGCTTATGGTTCGATCTGCGCTGTATCGCCTTGACCGTCAGGAACGTTTTGCTCCGGGAAGGAATCGTGGAAGGGGCGCCCCCACCCAGCCCGACGTCTGAAGAAAAGAAGATGATGCATGTTGCGAAAAAATGATAACGGTTTCCATTAAGTTACCAATTTAAGTGAGACCAACCGGGTAAATGATGACATACCGCTCTTCCTACATCTGAGACTAGACAGCTACGAAAGGAGCCTTCTTATGTTTTCCAATAAAACATTGCTCATCACGGGTGGGACGGGATCGTTCGGCAATGCCGTGATGGAGCGATTCCTCGATACGAACATCAAAGAGATTCGCATCTTTTCACGGGATGAGAAGAAACAAGAAGACATTCGCAATCGCTATCATCATGACAAGTTAAAATTCTACATTGGCGATGTACGGGACCCGAACAGTGTCAAAAATGCCATGTATGGGGTCGATTACGTTTTCCATGCAGCGGCACTAAAACAAGTTCCCTCGTGTGAGTTTTTCCCAATCGAAGCGGTGAAGACGAATATTCTCGGTACGGAAAATGTCTTGAATGCCGCCATCGAAGCGGGTGTGGAGAAGGTCATCTGTCTTTCGACGGATAAGGCGGCCTACCCAATCAATGCGATGGGAATCTCCAAAGCGATGATGGAAAAAGTTTTCGTCGCCAAGGCCCGTGCGGTCGGACCAGACCGGACGCTCATCTGCGGGACCCGTTACGGGAACGTGATGGCCTCGCGTGGGTCGGTCATCCCATTATTCGTGGAGCAAATCAAAAAAGGGGAGCCGCTCACCGTGACCGATCCGCTCATGACGCGTTTCTTGATGAGCTTGGCCGATGCGGTCGAACTCGTCGTCTTCGCATTCCATCATGCGCATGCCGGTGACATCATGGTCCAAAAATCACCTGCCTCGACAATCGGTGTGCTCGCGGAAGCCGTGAAACAACTGTTCGGGGTCGATCTCCCCATCAAAGTCATCGGGACCCGCCACGGTGAGAAAGCGTTCGAGACGTTGATGACCCGGGAAGAGAAAGTCGTCTCCGAGGACATGGGTGGATTCTTCCGCGTCCCGGCCGACAATCGTGACTTGAACTACGAGAAGTACTTCAGTGAAGGCAGCCAGGAGTTGACTGCTCAAGGCGAGTACAACTCGAACAATACGAGACAGCTCGATGTGGAGGAAGTGAAGGAACTCTTGTTGACGTTACCTTACATCCAGGAAGAACTCGCGAAATGGACGATTCCCGCTTCCGCGAAACGAATCGGGTGAGTGTGATGACCAGAGAACGAATCGTCTTCTTATCCAATATGGCTTCCCCGTATCAAGTGAAATTCGCTGACGCGCTCCATAAATATTTTGATACTGAGTTTTGGTTTTATAGACAAATCACGGATCAACGTCCTGATTGGTGGGTCATCCCACTTGGTAAACGCTGTCGCGTCTTGAGAGGCTCCTATTTCTCGAAAAAGACGAACTATCTGTCACTCGATGTGTTTGTCCAACTCATCCGGTTTCGACCGCATATCTTGCTACTAGCCGGCTTTACCCCGTTTCACGCAATTCTCTTAAAAATTGTCAAACTGTTCGGGGTGCGCGTCGTCGTCATGAGCGAGCCAATCCGAAACGTTCGAGGTGAGACGAGCGGCGAATCGACGTTATTGACAAGAGAAAACGGCTTGCACAAGACCACACGGATTCATCGACTGTTCAAGCGGACCGATTTGATTTTCGGAATGGGAAACGTCGCACGCGATCAATTTATCAAGGAACTAGGCTTCCCTTCCGAACGAGTCGTCTCGGCGCCCTATCCGATTGATATCGAGACGCATATGTCGCACCCATTGCGTCAGAAAGGACCAAATGACCCGATTCATCTGTTGTTTGCCAATCGCTTAATTGAACGTTATCAACCGCTCGTCGCCTTGGAGGCGTATCGAATCTTGAAAGAAGAATATCCGAACCTTTCCATGTCGCTCAATCGCGACGGACACCTCGCAGATGCGTGTCGGCGATATATCGAGGACGAGCAGTTGAAGGACGTCACGTTCCTTGACGAAATCGAGTCGTGGGAAGGATTGAATCTCGTTTACCGGAGTTCGGACATCCTCGTATTACCGGCGACCTATTCGAACGGGAACATCAGCATCATTGAAGCCTGCGCGTCTGGGATGGGGATTGTTGTCAGCCATGACGTCAACAACGTTGAGAGACATCTGCACGAAGGCATTAACTGTTACAAATGCGAACCGACGGTGGCGTCACTCGTGACCGAGCTTAAGCGGTATCTGGAACATCCTGAAAAATTGAAAGCTCACGGACAACAATCGAAAGAACTCGTGACACCGCGACTGAACGCCAGTACTGCTGCCATCTACGCCGATTTACTCCAACCACTTTATCGCAAAGGAGATTCTCACCATGCTGAAGCTGATGTTGCTCGGGGGCGCGATGCATCAAGTTCCCATCATCCAAAAAGCGAAACAACAAGGGATATTCACCGTTCTCTGTGACTATCTACCGGATAATCCAGGTCGACTCGTGGCCGATCGCTATTACTGTACGAGCACGCTTGATCGGGAAGCAGTCCTCGCCATCGCGAGAGAAGAAGGCATCGATGGGATTGTCGCTTATGCCTCCGACCCGGCGGCGCGAACGGCCGCCTATGTCGGAGAAGCGCTCGGTTTAGTGACGAACTCGCTAGAAACGGTCGAAACGTTGACGAATAAAGCGAAGTTTCGAACATTCCTACAGCGACATGGCTTTGCCGTCCCGGAAGCCTTTGCGTTTACCGAACTAGAAATAGCCGTCGAAACGTTACGGAATCGAGCGGGCGAGTACATCATCAAACCGGCCGACGCCTCTGGGAGTAAAGGGGTCAACAAATGGAGTCGGGGGAACGGGATTGAGCAGCTTCGTCGCCATCTTCGAGTGGCATTTACGATGTCATTCAATCAGGAAGTAGTCGTGGAGGAGTTCATTACCCGAGACGGCTATCAATTAGCGGGTGATGGATTTGTCGTCGACGGGGAGTTGGTGTTTCGTTGTTTCGGAAACGGACACTTCAATGTGAACGGAGTCAACCCGTTCGCCCCGATCAGTGCGAGTTTCCCGAGTGTCCATCCGCCTCACGTGCTTGAGCGAGTCCATGAGACGTTGCAACGCATGTTGACTAAAGTCGGCTTCAAGCAAGGCGCGTTCAACTTCGACATCTTCGTCAAAGGAGAAGACGTCTATCTGATGGATATCGGTCCACGGAACGGAGGGAATTACATCCCACAAATCATCGAACAAGCGACAGGCGTCGACTTGGTCCAGGCGACGATTGATGTCGCACTCGGGATACCGGTGACGATCGAGATGAAACCAGTGACCGTACCGTCCGCCTATTTCATCATCGGCAGTCAAGAAACGGGGCGATTCATGGGTGTCCATTTCGATGAGGACGCATATACGATTCGACAAGCGAACATCTATTACAACGTCGGAGATGTGGTACCGCGCTTCGAAGGGGCAAATCAAGCACTCGGTAGTTTGATTCTAGAGTTTGAAGACGTCGAGACGATGCTTCGACTCGTCGAACATCCCGAGCGATGGCTGACCTTACACATCCAGTCAACCGAAGAAACGGAGGGAGAATCATGGACATCGTCGTCACCGGTGCGAACGGTTTTTTAGGCAGACACCTCGTCCACGCCTTGGAGCGGGCTGGGCATCTCGTCCTCCCGATCACCCGTTCGACATCATCCGTGGAACGAAGCAGCTATCTGCGTCGAGCGGACGCCGTCTATCATGTGGCCGGAGTGAACCGTCCCGAACGAGTCGAAGAATTCACGACGGGAAACGTCGACTTGACCGAGGCGATCGCCACCGAATTGCTGTCCTATAATCCGGTCCCCGTCTTTTTCGCCTCATCGATTCAAGCGACTCAAGACAATCCTTACGGAAACAGTAAACGAGAAGCGGAGGACATTTTGCGGCTGTACGGTCAACGGAGCGGGGCACCGGTTCACATATATCGGCTCCCGAACCTGTTCGGCAAATGGGGGAGACCATTCTATAACAGTGCGGTCACGACGTTTTGTTATCAGATTGCACGAGGAGAGGACATCACGGTCACACATCCCAATCACGTGTTGACGCTCGCCCATGTCGATGACGTCGTCGCATCGTTTGTAGGGGCGTTGCATAAAACAGAAAGCACCGATTCAGATGTCCCGACACACCAGATCACATTATTCGACCTTGCCCGAATGATTGAATCGTTCGAAGCGGTCCGAATGGCTAGAGGGGTACCGGATGTATCGGATCCTTTTACGAAAAAGCTGTACAGCACGTACTTAAGTTACTTGCCGAAAGAACGGATGGTCACGCCTCTCTTGATGCATCAGGACGTGCGGGGATCGTTCACAGAACTGTTCAAGACGCCTGACCGTGGTCAAGTCTCCGTCAACGTGGCCAAACCCGGAATCACAAAAGGGGAGCACTGGCATGAGTCGAAACATGAACAATTCATCGTCGTCAGCGGTGAAGGCGTGATTCGGCTCCGATTGATGGACCAAGATCAGATCATCTCGTTCCATGTCAGTGAAGAACAGCTTGAAGTCATCGAGATTCCGCCAGGTTACGTCCATCATATCGAAAACACGGGCGTGAAAGATTTAGTGACGGTGATGTGGGTGAACGAGCCGTTCGACGCGAGTCAACCGGACACCTATCGAGCCACTGTCGCACAAGACGCGGAAGTCTCATAAAGGAGGGATTCATCATGGTCATGGTGAGCATCAACTGCATCACATACAATCACGAGAAGTACATCGCTCAGGCGATTGAAGGCTTTTTGTCACAGCGCACGAACTTCGAGGTCGAGATTCTGATCCATGATGACGCCTCGACGGATCGGACGGCAGACATCATCCGGGAATACGTTCAGAAATATCCTGAAAAATTCAACGTCATCTATCAGACGGAGAATCAATATTCAAAAGGCGTGTTCATCGCCCGGTTGAACGAGGAGCGGGCACGCGGCAAATACATCGCGGTTTGTGAGGGCGATGATTACTGGACCGACCCGTACAAACTGCAAAAACAAGTCGACTATATGGAAGCCCATCCGGACTGTACGCTTTGTTTCCACGATGCGTACGTCGAGACAGGTGGGAAGCTCCACACGAATTGGCACGTCATTCCATGGATGCCGGAAAATCGAAAGCTTGCTTCATCCGTGCCCCGGACGTATGATGCCGGAGAATTACAGTTACTCGGGTTCGTTCCGACGATGTCCATGTTGTATGTGAACGATTTCCGTGACGCCCCGCGATGGCTCGAGGAGACGCCGGCGCGAGATGCATCGATTCGCTTGTATATCACGAGCAGGGGATACGCCTACTACATGCCGGAAGTGATGAGTGTCTATCGCTACGAGGTGGAAGGGTCGGCGACGACCATGTGGAACGAGGGGAATGTCGAACGTGACGTGAAGCGACATGAGGACTTCATTCATTTTATCAACTTATTTGATGCCTATACCGATGGGAAATACCATCAGGATTTAGAGTTATCACGAATCTCTTTTGAAGTGGGGCTTCACCGATTGAAAGGAGAGTATGATGTGTTACGTTCCACTCGGTATGACGCGTATCTCGATCGATTCGTCGGAATCGATCGAATCCGACCTTACCTGATGATCAAGCAGCCGCATTTAACGGAGTGGCTGATCAAAGTACGAAACCGAGCATTCGCTTAAGCGAAAGGAAAGGGGTGATCTCACCATGAATGGTTCAAATGTAGAAGCAGATGCCGTCATTCCCGTCACGCGACCGAGTATGCCGGATTTTGATACGTATGTCGAGATGATTCGTCCCCTTTGGGAATCGCGTCACTTGAGCAACCGTGGCGAGCATGTGCGGGCATTAGAAGAAGAGTTAGAGCAGCGTCTCCACGTCCCGCACGTCTCTTTATTGACGAACGGTCATCTGGCCCTCGAAACGGCGATTGACGTGCTCGGATTGACGGGTGAGGTCATCACGACGCCGTTCACGTTCGCCTCGACGACGCATGCGCTCATCCGAAAACAAATCACCCCTGTCTTCTGTGACATCAACCCCGTCGACTATACGATTGACGTCGACAAAATCGAGGCGCTGATCACGGAACGGACGACGGCCATCCTCCCCGTTCATGTGTATGGGAACGTATGTGACGTGGAGGCGATTGAACAAGTCGCGAAACACCATGGGCTCCACGTCCTCTACGATGCGGCGCACGCGTTCGGTGTCCGGCACGACGGGCGCGATGTCTCGACGTTCGGCGATATGACGATGTTCAGCTTTCATGCGACGAAAGTGTTTCATACGATTGAAGGTGGGGTGCTCACGTTCCGGGATACCCGTTACATCGAGGCGATTCATCAAGCCGTCAACTTTGGGATCACCGGACCAGAATCCGTCGAATCGGTTGGGGGCAACGCCAAGATGAATGAGTTTCAGGCGGCGATGGGACGGTGCAACCTCCCACGGATTGATACCGACATTGAAAAGCGGAAACGTCTGGTCGAGCGATACGACACCCGTTTAAGGGACGCTTCGTTTCTTCGCTTGAACCTCCGGAATGAACGAACCGAGTCCAACTATGCGTACTATCCGGTTCTCGTCACGCCAGGGAGAGAGGCACGCGATGACATGATGGCATACTTAGCGCAGCATGGGATTCTCGCCCGGAAGTACTTCTATCCGCTCGTGACCGATTTTTCCTGCTACGCATTCGACGCATCCGTACCGAACGCCACGTACGTCTCGGATCGGGTGATCACGTTACCTCTGTATCCGGACATGACAATGGAGATGGTCGACCGCATTTGTGACGTAATCCTTGAAGGAGGGAATGAACGATGAAAGGGATCATTCTAGCGGGTGGGAACGGGACGCGTCTCTACCCGATGACGAAAGCAGTCTCGAAACAGCTATTGCCGATCTACGACAAGCCCCTCATCTATTATCCGATGTCGGTGTTGATGCTCGCCGGCATCAAGGAGGTTTTATTGATCTCGACCCCGAAAGACATCTCCGGGTATGAGCGACTGTTCGGTGACGGGCATCAACTCGGAATCTCGATTACGTACCAAGTACAAGAGCGTCCGGTCGGTCTCGCGGATGCTTTCATATTAGGAGAATCGTTCATCGGGGACGACTCCGTTTGCCTCATCTTAGGGGATAACGTCTTCTATGGCCCGAACTTGACGCGCTTTTTACAGGATGCGAAAGAGCGGCAGTCAGGCGCGACGGTGTTCGGGTATCCGGTCAAAGACCCACGGGCATTCGGTGTCGTCGAGTTTGATGCGGACCGTCGTGTCTTGTCCATCGAAGAGAAACCGGCGGTCCCGAAATCCAATTATGCGGTACCGGGTCTCTACTTTTATGACAATCAGGTCGTCGAGTTCGCGAAACAAGTGAAGCCGTCCCCACGCGGTGAGCTTGAGATCACGTCAATCAATCAGATGTATTTGGAACGAGGCGAGTTGAACGTCGTCTTGTTCGGTCGCGGGATGGCATGGCTCGATACCGGGACGCCTGAGGGGATGATCAAAGCCTCCATTTTCGTACAGACGGTACAGGAACGGCAAGGCTATTACATCGCATGTCTGGAGGAGATTGCGTGGCGTCGTGGGTTCATCACACGAGAGCAATTGGCCGACATCGGTCAAACGCTCAAGATGACCGATTACGGACAGTATTTGATATCGCTTCTAGAGGAAGGAGAACAGACCAATGCATACGATCCTAGTGACTGGCGGAGCCGGGTTCATCGGTTCAAATTTCATAAAACACTTTCGGGACAAACATCCAACGTCACGAATCCTTAACGTCGACGCTTTGACCTATGCCGGCAATTTAGAGAATGTCCAGGCGTTCGAGCACGACTCGCTCTACGTGTTTCGGAAAGTAGACATCCGCGACCGTCCGGCGATTGATGAACTGTTCTCTCTCTTTGAGATTGACGAAGTCGTGCATTTTGCAGCGGAATCGCATGTCGACCGAAGTATTCTTGAGCCGGAGTTGTTCCTCTCGACGAATATCCTTGGTACACAAGTGTTGCTCGACGTGGCCATGCGGCATTGGAAACGATATCCGGACGACAAATACAGTCGAGAATACCGAGACAATGTCTGTTTCGTCCATGTCTCGACGGATGAGGTATACGGGTCGCTCGGGGAGACGGGATTCTTTACTGAAGAGACACCCCTCGCCCCGAACAGCCCCTATTCCGCCTCGAAGGCCGGGTCCGATTTGCTCGTTCGTTCCTATCATGAGACTTACGGATTACCGATTAAGATCACCCGTTGCAGCAACAATTATGGTCCGTATCAATTCCCCGAGAAACTGATTCCGCTCATGGTGCACCATTGTATGACTGATCAACTACTCCCAGTATATGGGGACGGAGGACATATCCGAGATTGGTTACATGTACAAGATCACTGTGAAGCGATTGATCTCGTTCGGCAGCAGGGACAGGTCGGGGAAGTCTATAACATCGGCGGACATAACGAGAAGACGAACCTCGAGCTCGTCCGAACGATTTTACAGGCGTTTGACTTACCCGATGATCGCATCCAATTCGTGACGGATCGCCCTGGTCATGACCGTCGTTATGCCATTGACGCGACGAAAATGAAAGACGAATTAGGGTGGATGCCGCGCTATCGTTTTGAACAAGGAATCAAAGAGACGATTGAATGGTATCGGTCACATCCGGAATGGGTTGAGCGCATTGTCTCGGGAGCGTACAAAACCTATTATCAAGACATGTATTCTTCCTGAATTTGCACCGTTCTATCATCCCGGGGAAGGGGGGATCGACATGGTGATGGTCAGCATCGACTGCATCACATATAACCACGAACCGTACATCGCCAAAACGATTGAAGGATTTTTGATGCAGGAAACAGATTTTGAATTTGAAATCCTCATTCATGAGGATGCCTCAACGGATCGGACGGCAGACATCGTACGTAAATATGAAGAACAGCACCCAAACCTCATTCGGGTCATCTATCAAACGGAAAACCAATATTCTCAAGGTGTGTTGGTGAATCTGTTGAACGAAGAGAGGGCGCGTGGCAAGTACATCGCGCTTTGTGACGGGGATGACTACTGGACCGACCCGCAAAAGTTGCAGAAACAAGTCGACTATATGGAAGCCCATCCGGACTGTACGCTCTGTTTTCATGATGCGTATGTCGAAACGGACGACACACTCCATACCGGATGGCGCGTCATCCCGTGGATGCCTGAAAACAGAAAGTATGCCTCGACGGAACCGCGGACCTATCATGCCGGGGAGTTACAGCTACTCGGCTTCATTCCAACGATGTCCATGCTGTACCGAAATGGACTGACAGACCATCTGTTAGATTGGATCGGCGATACGCCTGCCTTCGACGGCGCGCTCAAATTGCACGTCGCAAGCCAAGGTTACGCCTACTACATGCCTGAGGTGATGAGCGTATATCGATTCGGTGTGTCCGGGTCGGTCACCACGAAGTGGCGTCAACGAAACAGGGAGCGCGACATCGAGCGGATCGAGGCGTTCATCCGAATGATGGATGCGTTCGATTCCTATACGAATGGCAGATTTCATCAAGAAATCGAAATCTCTCGCTTATCGTTCGAGGTCGGGTTGCATCGACTTCGACGAGATTTTCAAGCGCTGAAGTCACCTCGGTATGATCAATATGTGGAGCGATTTGTCGGTAGAGAGCGGCTACGTCCCTACTTGATGGTGCGACATCCAATCTTGATGGAGTGGTTGATTCGCATGCGCTCGCTCCAGCTCGGTTAAAGGAGGCGGCTCAAATGAAATTAGGAATCATGCAGCCGTACTACTTCCCATACCTCGGCTATATTCAATTGATGAACGCGGTGGACCAGTTCGTTATTTTGGACCATGTGCAATTTGCGAAACGAGGATGGATTCATCGAAACCGTATTTTGGTCGAGGGACACATCAAACCGATCCATCTGAAAATCGATCATATGACACAACATCGTACGATCCGTGAGCATGAGCGGATTCTCGATCCAGTTCATGAGACTTATCAACTGCGCTTATTGCACCATGCGTATCAACGCGCACCAAGTTATGCCGACGTCATGCCGATGGTTGAACGAATCATTCAAAATGAGGAACGCAATGTCGCCACTTATCTAGAAACGTTATTGACGGAAGTGCGTGACTATCTCGAGATGGATACGGAGTTATTGGTCGCCTCTTCGCTCGACTACGACAAGTCGCTGAAGTGTGAACAATTGGTACTCGAGATTTGTCATCATTTGCGTACATCGCATTACATCAATGCGATTGGAGGACAGGAACTTTATGACAAACAGCGTTTCGCGGAATCCGGGGTGCCGCTTGATTTTATCCAAATGAATGCTGTGGAATATGCTCAATTTGGTCATCCGTTCACGCCCAACTTGTCCATCATCGATGTCTTGATGTTCAATTCGAAGACGAAAATGCGTGAACTACTCGATGCCTATACGCTCGTCTAATGGGGCGAGATAGATGCCGCAACAATTAGGGGAAAGGGGACGAACACGTTGAATACATCATTTGAATGGACCAATCGACGTCTTTTCTTCAGCCCTCAACGAGACGCATCACTCGACTGGATGGATGCGTTCGCACAAGGACCTTGTGTGTTGGAACGCGATACCTATTTACGAATCTACTTCAGTTGTCGACCGAAACCGATCGATGGACGATACGTCAGTCACAGCGGGTATGTGGATGTCGCAAAAGAGGATTTCTCGATTCTTCGAGTGAGTGAACGACCGATACTGGAGCTCGGTGCACGTGGGACGTTCGACGAGTTTGGTGTCTATCCGTTCTCGGCGATTGAGGTTGGGGATGAGGTGCACGCCTATTACGGGGGCTGGACGCGTACTGTGTCCGTTCCGTTTAATGTGAATATCGGAAAAGCCATCAGTCGAGACGGCGGACGTTCGTTTGAGCGTGTCGGTCCAGGACCGATCCTATCGTATACACTCGATGAACCGTTCATCTTGAGCGGTCCGAAGATTCGGCGTTTCCATGACACGTGGGTCTTGTTCTATATCGCCGGACGAGAGTGGGTCATGGATGGCGAACGTCCTGAACCGGTGTATAAGATTCGGCTGGCCACGTCGAAGGACGGGGTCACTTGGGTGAAGGCGGGACGCGACTTAATCGAAAGCGTACTTCCGAATGAAGCGCAGGCTAGTCCAGACGTCTTTTATGAGGATGGGCGCTATCATATGTTTTTCTGTTACCGAGATGCGACCGATTATCGGAAGAATCCAGAGCGGACTTATCGAATCGGATATGCCTCTTCTCCGGATTTCCTCCACTGGACGCGTGACGATTCGGTCATGAGATTCTCGCGGACAGAATCGGGATTCGATGACGAGATGGTCGCCTACCCCCACACGTTCACGTTGAACGGGAAACGGTATTTACTCTATTTGGGGAATGAAGTCGGACGAGAAGGATTCGGCATCGCGGAGCGCAAGGAGGGAGCGAGATGAAGTGGAAAAAACTCGGACACATCTTCGACCCGGCGCCGTATGGATTTTTCGGGGAGTATTCCTCGTTCGCCCAGTCCCCTCAGGCGCTCGTCTTCGGAGATTTTGTGCGCATCTATTTCTCGACCCGTGAACCGGACGGTGACATGTTCAAGAGCCACGTCCGATATGTGGACATGACACGTGATTTCAACGTCATCGACGTGTCCACAGATGAGATCATCCCACTTGGAAAACGGGGGACATTCGACGAACACGGGATCTTCCCATTCCACGTCACGCGGACGCGTGATGGGCTTTATGGCTATACGAGTGGCTGGAGCCGTCGAGACTCTGTGTCGGTCGAAACGGGGATTGGTCTCACTGTCAGTCGGAACGAGGGAGAGACGTTCGAACGGCTCGGCGACGGACCGATATTATCGGCGAGCATCGAGGAACCGTTTCTCGTCGGCGACCCCTTTGTGGTCACACGGGAACAATACTATATGTATTACATTTACGGGACGACATGGAAAGAGGGTCCGGATGGCGTCCAGGAAAGGACCTATAAGATTGCGCTCGCCACGTCAGAAGATGGACAGACGTTCAAGCGTCACGGAAGAATCGTTTCGGATACAATCGCGGACGAGAGTCAGGCGCTTCCGACCGTGTTCGAAGCGGACGGACGCTACCATATGATTTTTTGTTTTCGAGACACCTTTGGCTTTCGGACCGACCCGTTACGCGGATATCGATTAGGTTACGCCTATTCGGAAAATCTGTTGGACTGGACGCGTGATGATTCGGCACTCGGATTCGAACGAAGTTCCGACGGATGGGATGCGGACATGGAATGTTACCCGCACGTCTTCGAGTGGGACGGTCGGCACTACCTCCTTTATAACGGGAACGAGTTTGGGCGACATGGGTTTGGTGTCGCGATTTTGGAGGATGTATGATGACTCGCGACCAAGGGACGGTTTCTGATTATGTGGCGCATCTTGAAGCGTGTGATCATCTGTTCCCGACCAAGCTGTCGGAGCGGGTAGAGTTAGAGCCATACGCTTTGAAGCTGCACGAACGGGCGACGTCGTATGAAATCTGGAACGACGGGCGTCTCGTCGGGCTAATCGCAGCTTACATGGATACGGACATCGTCTTCATCAGCCATATTTGCGTGTTGCCGGAAGCGCCGTCCGGTAGTGGGCACGCCTTACTGGAAGCATTATGCGAAGAAGCGATCCAGACGAACAAACGAAAGATTCACTTGCACGTCGAGGCAACGAACGAACGGGCGATTGCCTTCTACATGCGACACGGCTTCAGCGAGCTCGACCGAATCGATGATGTGCTCGTCATGGAGAGTATATTATGAAACGCATCTCTCTCGTATTTTAGAATAAGAAAGTTAAATACAAACCGAAGCTGATCCTCGTCCATCGTACGAGGATTTTTTGATGAATGCAGGAATCTGATAAGCTTTATCGAATACGACAAAAAGAAAAAGCGCCTGACCGAGGTCAAACACTTTTCTTGAGCTCTTGTTTCCGGTCGCGTTGTACTTTCCAAATCACCGATCCAACGATGATCAGAATTGGCGCGATGACCCATGGACGGGCTTCGAGAATCGAGACGAGTTCAAAAATGGAGAGCCATCCGCTCACCATAATCAAGACTAGCAAAAAGGTTTTCAGTCCCCCCCGGATCGGAAGCCAAAAATAAACGAACAATGTCACTAAGAAGAAAGCGATTAAGCCCATGCGGTTTGTCCTTTCACCCATCATTTTGACTCATTATAGCAAAGAACATCGAGAGAGTGTTAGAAGCTTCACTTCTTCGGCGTGTTTCGGTACGCTTATAAAAGATGATTGAAGGAGGAACTGATGTGAAATTTGGAATTATTGGTTTAGGATACGTTGGATTGGCTACACTTTGTGGTTTGGCAAAAGCCGGTCATCACGTCATCGGGGTTGAAGCGGACGAAGAGAAGCTACGTCTTCTCATGAGTGGACACCCGCCATTCCATGAACCAGGCATGGCAGAGGTGTTGCAAGAGCACGCCGACCAGATCACCCTGACAAGCCGAATCGCGGATACGGAGCAGGTCGACTATTTGATTCTTGCGGTCGGGACACCGAGCAAGTCGGATGGAAGCTGTGACTTATCTTATATCGAAGCAGTCTTGTCGGAACTAAACACGAAGCATAAAATCGTCATTCGTAGCTCGGTCCCGCCCGGCACGACAGACTTACTGAACATCATGTATCCCTCTCATACGTTTGCGATCGTACCGGAATTTTTACAAGAAGGACGCGCGCTCGCAGATGTCATGAAACCACACCGTGTCGTCATCGGGTGTGTAAACCTCGAAGTCGCAGAAGAGTTGGCAGGAATCTACGGACGCCTTGGCGTTCCGCTCATCTGTACGACACCGATCAATGCAGAACTCATCAAATACGCCTCGAACGCCTTTTTGGCCACGAAAATCAGCTTCATGAACGACTTGTCGCGTCTAGCCGATCAAGCTGGCGCTGACATTTCGACGATTGCGGACGGGATGGGACTCGATCCGCGAATTGGGCGTTCGTTCTTGAACGCGGGCATCGGGTACGGAGGTTCGTGCTTCCCGAAAGACATGAACGCACTCCTACACGTCGCGAGTGAAAACGAGATCGACCTACGTGTCATCCGGGCGGCGACGAAAGTGAATGAGACGCAAATCGAGTACGTGCTCTCAAAATTGAACGTTGAACCGAATATGCGCATAGCTATTCTTGGTTTGGCATTCAAACCAGGAACGGACGATATGCGAGATGCCCCATCAATTCTACTCGCTCACCACATGGTGGCCCGTAACGTGGACGTCATCGGGTATGATCCGATTGCGACGTGGGACTATCCACAAGCGACGACGGTCGAAGAGGCGCTGAAGGGAGCCGATTATGCCATTCTCGTCACAGAATGGGATGAGATCGTGAACTTGGCACCGGATGCTTTCAACGGCATGCGCCAGCGTCGATTGATCGATGCACGAAACGCATGGAAGTTTGCACGCGATCCGGGCGATGTGTCATACGAAGGAATCGGACGGATGCAACGTCCGTCGAACACACCGACTTCAAACTAAAACTGTTCAGGACCGCTCATATAGGCGGTCCTGTTTTTGCGAGACGTGAATCTTCTGTAGCGGTCATGACGTATAGAAAGGAGAGGAGGCGAGGCATATGTGGATTCTCATTCTAGCAGCAGGAATCGTCATCGGGTTAGGCTTCGCGGTTGACAGGCTCGGTTGGTATCACTTGATCTCTGGATATAATACGATGTCGAAAGAAAAACAGGAGCGGGTCGACATCAAAAAAGTGGCGCGACTGATTGCCTGGATGTGTTACGGGATTGGTGCACTTTTTCTCATCATTGCACTTATCGAACTGTCTGGTTGGAACGTCCCGCTCGAACCGTTCTTTCTCGTCCTGATGGTATTCATTGTCGGGATGCTCTGGCGGATGCAACGCTATGACGGTAACATCTACGATGGAGCGGGGCGCTTGAGACCAGATGGGAAAAAACGTCTCATTCCGATCATCATTGTCTCTGTCGTCTTACTCGTCGGTGTGCCGGCGCTCATGTTTTGGTTCAGTCAACCGACTGAGGTGATCGTGACGGATGAAGCGATCGTGATTGAAGGCAGTTATGGTCGTGAGGTCCCGTTTGATGAAGTGGCAGACGTGACATGGACGACATTGCCGGATATCGCGCGTCGAACGAACGGAGCAGATACGGGAACACGTCTGACCGGACATTTTCGGACGGAAGCAGGGGAGGATGTGCTCCTCTTTATCGACCGTGATGTCGAGCCGGTGATCCGACTCGATTGGTCAGACAAAACAATCTATCTCAATCAGTCTTCGGTTAAAGAAACGAGACAGTTATATGAGGACATTCGTTCACGCTGAAAAAAGGGACACTCAATGCGAGTGTCCCTTTTTGTTGACCCATGATTCGAATGAGGCTGCGTCCAGGGCGGGTGAGAAGTAGAAGCCCTGTCCGAGTTCGACCCCTTCACGAAGCATGCGTGACAGGTCGCTTTCGGTCTCAATCCCTTCGGCGAGAGCGGTCAGTTGTTGCTCGTTCGCAAAGCGAGAGACGGCACGTAAGAAGGAAGTACTTTCTTTCGCCTTTCCACTCACATACATCCGGTCAATTTTCACTTCTTGAATCGGTAGGTGCCAAATCGCTTCGAATGAGGCGTATCCGGTCCCGAAGTCGTCGATTGATAGGCAATAGCCGAGGTCGGAGATGTCTTCTAATCGTTCGAGTTCACTCGCATACGACATGATATCCGAGGACTCCGTCAATTCAATCTTCAATCGGTCAGGTAGCCACGGGTATACCTCAATCGAATCCCGGAGCTTCGCCACGATGGAAGGGTCGACCGAATGGGCCGACAAGTTGAACGACAAGGAGATGTCTTCAAATGAAGTTCCTTGCCATGCGACGAGCTGGGCAATCGTCTGATCGAGAATATTATGTGAGAGCCATAAGATTTGATCGGAACGTTCCGCGATGCGAATGAACTCGTTCGGTGGGATGACTCCGATGTCAGGATGTGTCCAACGAGCGAGCACTTCCGCGCCGACGACGCGACCGGTTTTCAATTCGACTTGCGGTTGATACGCGACCGTCAATTCTCCTTTTCGGATGGCGTCCGGAAGCGCTTGTTCAATCAGTGCGGCGAGTTGCATCTGGGCTAAAATTTCCGAGTCATACCAAACCGAAGGGGTACGTGTCTCTTTGGCGTGCTGTAACGCCTTCATCGCCTTGAACAGACAATCGTTGTAAGTCGATTCCGTCTCAGTTGCCCCGATTTGAATATGCACATTTTGACGTTTATGGTTGATTGTCACTTCTGTCGGGAATAGCTCCAACAGCTCGTGCTCATCCTCGTACGAGAAGCCTTTGACATACAGCATAAACGTGTCGTCTCGGTATCGACCGAAGAGATGTTGGGCATATTTCGAAAGACGGGACTCGACGGCTCGCGCAAACTCAATCATGAGCAGATCAGCATACGCAGGGTCGTACCAATCAACGAGATGATGATAGTCATGAATCCGGATAAGGACAAATGCACCGTCAATCTCTTGCTTTTCCCACTTGCGAATAAAACCGTATTCGTTATAGAGATTGGTCGCCAAGTCGAAACGGACGAGACGGTCGACCTTCCGTTCCCGTTCGACCCGGTCTGTCTCATCTTCGACGATGAGGTAATACGTCAACTTTTCCTCTCGCTTGAGTGGCGTCAGTTTCACATTCAGATAACGGAGATGTTCCCCTTTCAGATGAATGATGAACTGGGCACTCGTCCCATGTTCAGTCACACCTTCGAGCGCTTGCTCGAACAAGCGGCGACCCGTCTCGGTGAACAATTGATTAATCTCATATAAGTTCCGGTCACCGAAAAACTGCCGGAACATCTCGTTGCGCTCAATTAAATTATACGAGTCATCCATCAGTGCGATGGCGAGTCCCGTTTCAGAGAAGAGGGACGACCAACGTTCGTGATAGCGCACGAGATCTTGCGAACGATTTTCAAGTTCATGAACAGTCGAATGGACACTCGTGGCAATCTCACGTAACTCGTCCTCGATCCCTCGAAAATCATGTGTTTTCGGAAACATCGCTTCGACAGGTTCTAGGCTCGGGTCGATGGCGAGTGCGCGTGCCTTGAGATGCGCCAAATCGTGATTGTAACGATTGCGTGTATAGTAGAGCAGGAATAAGAGTCCGAGAGATAAGAGCAACGTCACCACGAATGAAGTGGTGGCTAAGACTTGATAATGCTTACTTTCTTCTTGAAGCATCGTCTCAGAACTCGAACGGATGGAACGAAGGGCACCATAGGCGTCCTCGTAGACATTCGTTGAATTGACGTAACGAGCTTCTAGAGACACCTCGCGATTCGCCATATTCGCAAAGGACTGCCCGCTTTCTGCTACGTCGATGACCGCTTTCGATTGCAGTGTCTCATTCGATTCGATGATGGTTTGAACAAGTGTCGCTTCGCCGACAATCATGTCCACGGTGTTTGTGAGTTGATCCGCATCAATCGGGTTACGGAAGAAGGCTTCGCGATTCCGCATAAGAATCGATTGCATTCGCATGATGGCATCAGTCAGTTCGTATGCCGCATTCGATTGATTCGTTTGCTCGAGTGCTTGATATAGCCATCGTCGATTGATGGAACTGATGACATCCGTTGGGACCGCTTCGAACTGTTCTGCCTCGAGAATTTGATTCAACTCATTTGAAAACGTCTGGAGTGTCTCCCGTTCCCGTTCGTTCACACCGTCCTCAAAGTCGTTCAATAAACGCTCATTGTATTGGAGTGCCCGTTCTTTGTACGGTGTGGAGAGGAAGGATGTCGTCTGATTCGACTGCTCCTCATACCGGGTCGCCGCCTCGAACAGAGACACGTATGCTTCGACACCAGCTAGGTCTGCCGCTTGATTCAAATTCGTAATCGTCTGGTCGATGGCTTCTTGTTTTTCATGCCAATAAAAACTCGTGCCAAGTCCAAACAACAGGACACCGATGAGACAAGCAATCGCGAGCACCATCGTGTAGGTACGGTATGGAATTTTTGCAAAACGGGGTTGGCCCATCCGGCACCTCCTTTTTTCCTTCATCATACTTCCGAATTCGGGTCAGGCGATAAAAATCCTGCAAAACGAAAGAAAAACCCGACTTTTGTCGGGTTTTTTAGCGTGACGAAAGTCACGGTCGTTTATAACCGATTAAGCGTGACTGCCAATACGGTTCTTTACTGATTTGGTTGTATCCTAATCCGGATGAACCGGCATGGATGAACGTATCGGAATTGATCATGATACCCATGTGCGATGGCCCAGCGGTATATGTGTTTTCGAAGAAGACGAGGTCACCGGCCTGCGGGACGAATGACTTGGGTAATTGTGGTCCGAAATAAGCACCACCCCAATAATTAGCCACGTTTGTCCGTGGGATGCTGACGCCGGATTGATTGAATACATAATAGATGAGTCCTGAGCAATCGAATCCACCATTTGCCGGGCTTGATGATGCCCATACGTACGGTGTGCCGACGAAGCGTTTTGCCACATCGATGGTCGAAAGCCTAGTAGCTTGGGCACTTTGCCCTTTGATTTCAGTGACGGCTGATTTTGCGACGAATCCTGATGCGAGACGATAGTGGGTCGATGTCTCTCCGATCACGTTCAAGAGTTCTCCCCGAAGTGTCGAGCCGACCGTGCTACTCGACTCGTTCGCCTGTGACCGAATCGATGTCGGATAGTACGTATAATATGAATTCGAATCATAAGAACCTTCAACCCAAGACGGGCCGTCTGCCGAACCTTTCGGGACAGTTTTCACATAAGCCGAGGCGACAAATCCTACCGTATTCCCGTAATAGATTTGAAGCCAGCCTTTTGACGACTGGACGACGCGCAACGTCTGTCCTGCTTTGACACTCCCGATGATGGTCGCGCTCGTCGATGCGCTCGAACGTACGTTCAAGGACGGTGTGTTGACGATATAATCGACAGCCGCATTACCAGCACCGGCATCGCCTTCGTTCGGAGCCGGGTTGCTCGGTGTCGTGGACGTCTGCTTCAAGTAACCGGCGCTCACGTATCCGGACTTCCCATTATACGTGACATAGTACCAGCTGCCCGACTGTTTCGTCGCTTTGACGACGGTTCCGTTCGGGATGGTCGTGATGAGCGGATAACCGACTCCTGCACCTTGTCGAACGTTCAAGTTTGCCGTCGTAGTGAATTGTTGATTGATCGATTGTCCTGTACTCGGTGTTGTCGGTGTCGCCGCTCCTGATGTCGTTAAATATGTATTGGCGACATATCCTGTTTTCGACCCGTACTTCACTTTCGACCATGACCCTTCGACAGATAAGACGGTCACGGTCTTGCCTTTTGGAATCGTGAGCAATACGGTCGTCTTCGTAGACTTCGACGAACGCAGATTCAAGTTGGCTTTCGTTTGAGCTGTAGCCGAGCTCGGTGTGACCGTTGTTGGTTTGTCGGTACTGCTAGACATAGATGCCTTTTGCAAATAGTCGTTATGCACCCATCCGGTCTGTCCGCCGTAACTGACTTTTGTCCATGAACCGTTTGATTGAATCGACGTGAGCGTCGTACCTTTTGGAATCGTCAAGAGGACGCGATGCCATGTTCCGCCCGCGACGCGCATGTTCAATGCGTGTGTCGTCGTGACGCGGTTCGTACTCGCCGTGGTTAACGAGGAACCACCTGTCGCAGCAGAGGGACTGCCTGTGAGCTTTAGTTTTTGACCGATGCGAATGCTATCGGAAGATAGACCGTTCAACGATTTAATCGTCGCAACGGACACATCATAGGACCGACTGATCGACCATAACGTATCACCCGAACGCACCGTATGTGTGCTCGCCGCTGCAGCTTCGTCTGCGTGGGCAAGCACGCTGACCGCTGCAAGTGCCGCGAATGAATAGGTGAGACCAGACTTTGGATTCATAGCGTCACATCCTTTCAAAGAGTGAGAACGAAACAATTCAACAAGTGAAACAATACAAGTTCATTGTACGGTGAGAGGAAAAGGACAATCAATGGGACAAAGGGTCAATTCACACCACTTTCTTAAAAAGGAGGTCAATAATTTATAAATGGGAATAAATTCAAATTTTGTTTATATAAAAACGAAGCAAGCATTGACTCTCTGTTGAATTTTGGAAAACGCTGTATCGGATGATTCATGCTATCATTAGGTCAAATTTAAATGGGTGAGGTAGCAGACTGATGATCGAGAACAACTTTTCAAACCGAGTATATCGTAAGCATCAAGAGAAACTGTTCGCGCTCGTACGGATGCCGATTGTAACGGAAGAAACGGTGCAGGAGGCAATTCTGTATATGTGTGAGATTGTCGCCGATATGTTGGCAGTCGATACAGTCTCGATCTGGCATTTTGATACATCGCATCGATCTATTTCATGTCAAGTCGCTTATTCTCACGAATCAGGGACACATCATCCGAAGTTGACGGTCCATCGTGAACTCGCGCCTGACTATTTTGATGCGCTTCAAACAGAGCGAATCCTTTCGTTTGAGGATGTTCGCAGTCATCCATGGGTGAAGGACTTGTACAAAGAGTACTTTGTAGAAGGAAAGCGTGTGTACTCCATGCTAGACGCTCCGATTTATGCAAACAATCGTGCCACAGGTGTGATTTGTTGCGAGACGTTTCTGCCTCGGGAGTGGAACTATCTTGAGGAATTGATTGTGAGTACACTTGCGGATTTTATTGCCATCCTGTACTTCCGGCTTGACCGGCAGCTTGTGGATGAACGGATTCATCAGTTAGCCTACACGGACGAACTGACAGGTTTGATGAACAAATATGCATTTGTCGAGGAAGTCGATCAATTACGTCAACAAGGGAGAGGGTTTTTAGGAGCTGTTTTATATATTCGAGCAGACGATTTTCGGTCTATTGAGGATGCGATTGGAACCGAAACATCGAATTTGATCGTGAAAGAAATGGCGAAACGACTACGAGCAGTAATCGACGAATCTAGGATGGCACGTACCTCGCAATCGGGATTTGTCATTTGGGTACCTTACGGGGAACGGAGGAAAATACGTTCGTTTGCAGAACATTTATGCGAGCAAGTGACGCGTGCGCCATATCGAATCAATGAATTGGACGTTGTACTGACGACGAGTGCATTCATTTCCATTGAACATGAAAGTCGATCTACTTTGGATATGATTCATACAACACGTGTCGTTGCAGGTCAATCGGATGAGAAACGAGGGGTCATCAAGTTTTTTGAAGAGGCCATGGCGCAAGAAGCATCTGAGAGACTCTTGTTAGAGATGAATTTACGTACTGGTGTGATATCAGGTCAGTTTGAACTGTATTTCCAACCGAAAGTGAATGCTTCCTCAGGTAAACTGAAAGGGTTTGAAGGGTTGATGCGCTGGAATCACCCAGAGCGAGGTCTCGTGCCGCCGCTCGACTTCATTCCGCTTGCCGAATCAACGGGTGTCATCATCGACTTAGAGGAATGGGCGTTCGTGACGGCTTGTCGCCAACTCAAACGTTGGCATGAACGGGGAGACCGGTATGAACTCGCCCTCAATTTATCGGCGCGTCACTTCTTATCCGAAGGGGTCGTCGAAAAGTTTGCCCAAATCGCACGGGAAGAAGGGGTCAGTACGAGTTATTTGACCTTAGAAATCACGGAAAGCGTCGGGATGGAGAACCAGAAGCACGTCATCGATCGTTTTGTTGCATTCCGAGAAGAAGGTTTTTCCATCTCGATTGACGACTTCGGGACAGGGTTCTCGGCGTTCGTCTACTTGAAGCACTATCCGATTCATGAGATCAAAATCGATCGCCAGTTCATTCAAGTGACTGAGAATGACCCGACCGGCAACGTCATCGTCGAATCGATTGTCGATCTGGCACGTGGCTTGAACTTGAAGACGGTGTGCGAAGGCGTCGAGACGCCTGAGCAGTGGAACGCGTTACGCGAACTCGGCTGTGACGAGATGCAAGGATATTATTTCTCTAGACCGTTACCACTTGAAGAACTTGAAGAATGGATTGTTGACTATACGACACAGAAAAGGGACGCCTGAGCGTCCCTTTTAGAATTGTATATATCAATATCTTTCACTCTTATAACTTACCTAAAGTTTAGATTGGGGACTCAAATACATATGAATAGCTCAACGCCACAACAGTCATCTCATGAAATTACTTTTTTTAGCCAATTCAAGAATTATATCTTGTTAGGGTTATTGGGAATTTTCTTGGGATGCTTAGATCAATATGCGAGTAGTTCCCCTTTGATTGATTTTGATACTACACTTGAGTTTTGGCTATTCCTAGTGACATTAGTAGCTGTGTTTAGCAAGTCACGATTAAACGCTTCCATTCATTCGATTATTTTGCTTGTTTCCACAGTTTTAGCTTATTACCTAATGTTCTATTTGAACTTAGGATTCTTACCTTATCAACTATTTGGTATATGGCTAACTATCGCAGTCCTATCCTCTGTCTATGCGTTAATCATTTGGAATGCCGGTAAAAGAGGGATAGGCGCCGCTATTCTAGGTTCAATACCTACTGCCTTTCTATTCAAACAAAGCTACTATTTTCTTCCAGATCTCTTATTTAATACTGAAGCAGCTCAAGTACGTATTCACTACTTTGGTATCGATATTCAAAGTGGATTTAATCTTGTGACTGCGGTTGTGCTTTATTCAATATTTTTTAAGATAACAGAACGTCGAATCATTTTAACGGTTTCTACGGTTATCATATTCTTCATTTTTAAAGAAACTGGCATCCTGTCGTTTCTGCCTTTTTAAATATAAAAAGAAAAGCATCTACTTTATTCGCGTTGAAATGAAGTAGGTGCTTTTTTGTCTATAGTCTGCAAAGGACGCCTGAGCGTCCCTTTTGCTATGTCATGAATGTGATTCGAATTGTGGTGCCGTGTCCCGGTGCACTGTCGACTTCTATTTTCCCGCCGTGGGCTTCGATGATGTCCCGTGAGATGGCCATGCCGAGACCACTCCCGCGTGCGTCGTCTGTATTCGTGCCTCGGTAATAGCGTTCAAAGATATAAGGCAATTCGGATTCTGCAATCCCATTTCCATCATCTACAATCGTCACGACGTCACCCTCGATGTGGACCGTCATGTGCACTGAATCGTCATTATGGAGAAGAGCATTATACAAGAAGTTGAGCAAGGCTCGCTTCATAAAGTGACGATCGAGCGAGACGGTCGCTGCTTGAGTCGCCTCAAACTCGATGTGACGCTCCCCAAAGCGAGAATCGTTCAATACGTCGATGACGAGCTCACGAACGAACGACTCGAGGTTTGTCTCTTCGAGCGTAAGTGGGAAATCGCCGTGTTGCAGACGCATCGTCAAATTGAAATCGTCGAGCAGTTCCTTCATATACTTAGCCTGTCGTTCAATCACATGTACGTATTGTCTGTGCTCGGTGTCATCTAACGAATCATCATCAAGTAGTTCGGCGTAGCCTTGGATGGAGGCGAGCGGGGTCTTCAGGTCGTGCGATACGTTGCTCATCCACTCTTTTCGACGTTCTTCGAGTTCTTCGCGCTGACGTTCATACGTTTTAAGTGTCTGTGAGACGGCATTCAAATCATAGAAAACAGGACGGTAAATCCCTGACTGCTTCGGTTCGGTAGTCGAAAAATCACGTTGCTTCAGCTGTTGAATCCGTTCGGTCAAGCGATATACAGGGCGCGTCAATCGTGAACTGAACAATAAACCGATCAAGGCGGCGACAAGTAAATCGACAACTAGAATCCAGAAGAACGCCTTCGTGATATACGAAAGGACTGCCTGTTCGTCTAACATAAAGAGCACCCGACGCTCATTTGCCTCCGGCACACCGATGAGATAGCTGTACGATTCATACTCCCCAATGAAGTAGAGTCGGAGGTCATCATCCATATATTTATACATTTGAATCAATTCAATCGGAGAATAGGCGTCTGGTAATCCACTCGGGGCGTCGACCTCGCTGACGACACGTCCCGTCTCATCTAAAAAGCGGACGAATGCACCCGTTTGGCGAAGAGCTTCCCGCCCGGCTTCTGACACAACGGGTTCACCGTCCTCAAGCGATACATAGGTGCTGAAGTTTCGGGTGAAGGTCTCCCCGGCGTTGCTCTCGACATCATCAAGTCCCGTTCGGTCATTGATAAGGAGGCCGAATAAGATTGTAATGTTCAAGAAGACGACGAGCGCGACAATAAGGAGAATCGACAACAAATAGCGACCGGTCAGTTTCCATTTCATCATGATCGCTCCTTATACCGTCAACCGATAGCCAAGTCCCTTGACCGTCTTGATATATGTCGGATCAGATGGATTCGGTTCGACTTTTTCACGGAGACGTCGGATGTGGACCATGACCGTGTTGTCGGATCCGAAGAATGACTCACCCCACACTTGCGTGAAGAGCGTCTCCTTGCTGAGAATCCGGTTCGGGTTTCGTAAAAAGCAGGCGAGAAGACCGACTTCTTTAGCCGTCAACTCCAATCGTTCCCCGTTCACATACACTTCCGTCTCGTCTTCATTCATTTGAAAGGGGCCGACGGTCGTCGTCTCGGGCATTGGTGCTTCCATCATTGAAACCCGTCGGAGCTGAGCCTTTACACGGAATGCCACTTCTTTTGGACTGAACGGCTTCGTGATGTAGTCATCTCCACCGATGGCGAGACCGAGTAGTTTATCGACCTCTTCCGATTTGGCAGAGAGAAAGAGGATCGGGATGTTGGACTGCGCTCGCATCTGTTGGCAGAGCTGATAGCCTTCTCCGTCAGGTAACATGACGTCTAAGATCGCCAAGTGAGGGCGGAACGTCTCGAAGACATCAAATCCGTCTTTCAATGTGTGAGCGATCCGAATCTCATGAAATCCTTCTTTTTCAAGCGCGCGTTGAATCAATATACATAAATCTTGTTCATCATCCACGATGAGAATCCGTGGCTGTTCCATCGTCATCACCTCTTTCTAAGCATATCACGTAAGGATTTTGTAAGGTACGCGTGAGTTGGAGTTAAGACAGAGGGCGTAATGTAAGGGACAGAAAGAGGTGCTGAACATGGAAACATTATTACAAGTAAAAGCGATTCAAAAGACATACGGGAAAGGGGACGCGACGTTTCGAGCGCTCGATGACGTCTCCTTCACCATTGAACATGGGGAGTTCGTTGGAATCATGGGGCCGTCCGGGGCCGGGAAATCGACGTTGCTCAACGTCCTCGCGACAATCGATACACCGACGTCGGGTGAGATTTTAGTCGAAGGCGATGACATTGCGGCGATGAATGAGGAGGCGCTTGCCGATTTCCGACGTGACCATCTTGGATTCATCTTTCAGGACTATAACTTGCTCGATTCATTGACGGTCCGGGAAAACATGTTGCTCCCGCTCGCCGTCTCGAAGACGCCGGTTCATGAGACACGCGCAAAGGTCGAACGGTTAGCGAAACGATTCGGACTCGAAGGGATCCTCGAGCAGTACCCGTATCAAATCTCAGGCGGACAGAAACAACGGACGGCTGTTTGTCGGGCGCTCATCTCGGACCCGAAACTCATCTTTGCCGATGAGCCGACCGGTGCGCTCGACTCGAAGTCGGCGACCGATCTCTTAGATACCCTCGCTCGGTTGAATGAAGCGGAGACGACCATCATGATGGTGACGCATGACGCCTTCGCCGCAAGTTTTTGCCGCCGAGTCCTCTATATTCAAGACGGACAGTTGAAGAAAGAGCTCATTCGCGGCAACGCCTCACGAGACGCATTCTACCAATCAATCCTCGAGGAGCTCGCGAAAGGCGGTGCAGTCGATGACGCTATTTGAGCTCGCTAAGAAAAACGTCGTACGGAATCTGTCGCGATACGCACTCTATGTCGGGACGACCATCTTTTCCATCGTCATCTACTTCACGTTCGCGACACTCAAGCACAGTCATGAAATCAGTGCGCTTGCGGAAACATCGCAAAAGATCAGCGGGTTGATGAGCACGTCGACGTTCATCCTCATGTTGTTCGTCGCTTTGTTTATCGCCTACTCGAACGCCTTCTTTTTGAGAGGACGTAAGCGAGAGGTCGGGCTCTACTCATTACTCGGGGTCCGAAAGAAACAGATTGGACTCTTGCTCTTGTTTGAGAATATCGTCATTGGAGCGGTGTCCTTAGTCGTTGGAATCGTGCTCGGACTGTTCGGGTCGAATGCGCTTTTGCAACTGTTGATGCGATTGATGGACAGTGACTTGAACATCGGATTCGCTTTCTCTGCGTCGGCATTCATCGAGACGTTCCTTATCTTTCTTGCTATTTTCCTTTTCACATCATTCCAAGGGTACCGCGTCATCTATCGCTTCAAGTTGATTGACTTGTTCCATGCGGATAAGAGTGGGGAAGGAGTTCCGACGGCGAAAGGATGGGTCGCACTCACAGGTGTGCTCACAATTGGAGCGGCGTACTGGCTCGCGCTTCAGGATCTGATGACGTCATCGCTATGGCGAATGCTCGGACTCGCGATGCCGCTTCTCATTATCGGATTGAGTGTCATCGGGTCTGCGCTTCTCTTTCACAGTGTCTTGATTTTTGCATTGACATGGTTGAAAGGGAACGAACGCTGGTCGTGGAAACGACTCAATTTGTTGACGACGTCACAGCTCCTCTATCGCATTCGCGGGAACGCGAAGACGCTCACGTTGATCAGCATCATCAGCGCGACAGCAATCACGGCAGGAGGTGCCATCTTTAGCGTCTACTACTACGCGGAAGAGAATGTCGCCTCTTATACACCATACACGTATGCCTGGAAAGGGGATGCGGTCGAGGTGAACGGAGCGACGTTCGAATCAAGTGTCGAACAAAAGACGATTCGGACGGAAGCGCAATACGGAGAGCGTGAGCTCGGGGTCATCGATGAATCGACATATCGCCATCTTCTGCAAGGTCTCGGTGTGGCAGAGCCGGCACCGTTCAGACAGGATGAGGTCGTATGGGTCGACCCGTTCTATGACGAACGTTACTCGGAGAATCTTGAATCGGTCGAACTGTCAGGACAGACGGTTGACGTGTCGACGCGTCTTGAAGAATCACCGCTCAACGTGATGACGTTCGGCGGGTCGTTCCTCGTCGTCGCCGACGACATGTTCAAAACGATGACGGAGCCGAGCGAGACGTATCACGTTGCCCTCACGGAGTCGTTCAAAGATCAGCGCGAACAGTCTGAGCGTCTAGCGGGACTCGGGCTTGAATCGTTCTCGAGTGCACCGGACGTGTACGCCGAGACGATGGCAATGAACGGGGCGCTCCTCTTTGTCGGGACATTCCTTGGGCTCGTCTTTCTCGTTGCAACAGGTAGCGTCATTTACTTTAAGACGATGACGGAGGCAGAGGATGACCGGGCGAAGTATGCGATATTACAGAAAATCGGGATATCCGATCGGGACGTGCGCCGGACGGTGCGCCAACAGATCATCGTCGTATTTCTCGCCCCGTTCGCGCTCGGGATTCTTCATGCGACCGTGGCGCTCATCGCGTTTTCAAACTTGTTGAGCATGAATTTCACGATACCGGTTCTCGTGTGGATGGGCGTCTATACGACCATTTATGCGGTCTATTATGGCATCACAGTTCGCCGCTTCATGACGGCGATTCGATAAGGAGAGAAAAATATGAAAAAATGGATTGGAATTGCAATTGTTGCGATTGTATTGGTCGTTGGATTAACGCAGGTGGATTGGAATCGGATTGGGAAGGATAACCTTTTCGTTGAAATCGGAGGGGCAACGGATGTAGAAGAGACGACGCTCGAGAACGGCGACGTGATGAAGCGTTACATTTATACACAATCCGCGTTCACGGAGGAAGGTGACCAGAAAGAAGTCACCTTTACCGCTGGGAAAGAACTTCGGGAGGGGGCGTTCTTACGTCTTTATGTCAAAGATGAAGATACCGTGACTTCGTACGACGAAGTGAAACGGGAAGAGCTTCCTCGTCCAGTCATTGAGAAGTTGTAACAAAAAAATCATTCGTCACGAACATCATGACGAATGATTTTTTTGCCTACTCAGACGAGAGGAGTTTCCTAGGCATGAAGTTCAAGTTTGAGTATGTACGTTAGTTCATGATGCGCCAATTCTGAGAAGTTTGTTTTCTTCACATGTGTTCGTGGACGCAATCCGCATTCCAATGCGATGTCGACAATGGTACGAATCTGATTTTCCGTATAGAATCGCTTCCGGCCGAACGTAAATGGGGTCGGTGGCAAGACGCCATCTGTTTCCCATTTGATCAATTGCTGTTGGCTGCGTGGGATGCCGGCCACGCTAAAGGCGCGACTCAATTCTTTGAGCGGATAGACCATTAGATGCTGCTCTTTATACGAAATTAGTTTTCCCAGTTCCGGTCGGTATGTATCCCATTCGGTCGCTGAAAACGTCAGGTCGGCTTGGTCGAAGTCGTGTTGAGCGGAAGGAATTGAGGCAAAGCTTGCGAGGTCTAGGCTGTTCATCGTGTATGTCTCCTTCTTCAAGACTGACTAGTGAAATTCAAAAAATGCCCTCCTACGTATCGTACCCCATTTACAAGAATTTAACTTACAGTTTTTTCAAATGTGGGGAATAAATCATGGTACTTTTGACGTATTTTTGAATGCTGTCTGCCGAAGATTAAGATACCCTACTTAATATGAAAACTCAAGAAAAGTAGACAGAAATTGAAAAATGAATAAATATTCAGATAGTTTAGGACTATCGTCACTTATTGTTATAGAAAAATAGAATGAGCACTTCGACCTTGTAAGCGGTTAATAAGGACGAAGGAGGTGAGACAAATGGTAGCATATCGAGAAACGGCGACGATGCTTTATTTGGACACCCGACGACAACTCGACGGCAAAGAGAAAAAGCAACTCGTCCGCTATGGACCGCTTGGAAGTCGGATGGATGAGGCGCGGATGAAACAGTTTGCTGACTTGATCAAGGCACTGATTGATGTGGAATCCGCCAACTACGTCGTGGCCCAAGAATTTCTAGTGTATTAACAGGGAGGACTTATGAAAAACCTCACTCGTCCCGCTGCCAATCCTCGGCACGATGAGCAGGTGGTCACATGAGTTGGCCCGAACTCATCTCAAATTTGGGGTTCCCTATCGTTGTCTCGCTCTATTTGCTTCATCGGATTGAGACGAAGCTCGATCGTATGATCCAGCTGCTCGAACGAATGGATACCTCGACCGCATCAGAAACCTAATCCCCTATTGAAAGGAGCCATCCCCCATGGCTGTCTTAACAGAGAAGAAAGCAACGTTCGTTTTGACGACGCATCATGACGTACAAACAGCGAAACCGACGAAAAAAGCACAACGGTTCGGTCCGATTCGTGCCGACCTGACGGCAGATACGATTGATGCGTTCGGTCGTCTCTTGATTGATCTCGTCATTCAAGAGGGAGCAGACCTCGGCATCGTCCGTGAATACGATTTAGTCTAACCCACATCTTAAGGAGGAGAATAACCCATGACTGACACAAAACTTGAAATCTCATTTTTAGATGCATTCCACAAGGTCGTACGCTTCCGCTTGAATAACGTGAAACAACCGGTCGAAGCCCAAAAAGTAGAAGCGCTTGCTGACTTCATGGTCGCCAACGATCCGCTCGCAAAGAACGTGATGGAGTGGACCGAAATCAAGATGATTGAAGGTACGCAGACCGTATTGAGTGAGAAGTAATTGATTGAAAGGTGACTCTTGCAGTTTGAGTCACCTTTTTTAAGTTTGGTCAATTCTCTTCATTATTTTCTGAAAATTGTCGATAGTATAGGAAACACTGCATGATTGAGAGGGGAATACATAGATGGCATGGAAATCAACATGGTCTAAGGCATTGAGCCGGATCAAACGAAAACCGACATGGACGTGGAAACCGACACTCAAGTGGAAGCGCGGAGAGAAGCGTGAACGCACGACATCTTTCGGGGCGAACATCGGGAAGAATTTAACGATTCGTCAAAAATTATGGGGGCTCGTCATCATATCGCTCGTCATGGTCATTGGCGTCGGTGGTTACGCACTGTTTTCAATGAGTGACGCGAACCGTCAAGCGGACGATATCGTCAACAATTGGAATAAAGGGCTCGATTACGCTCACGAACTCAACACACTCGCCGCGAACTATCGAACACTTGAGCTCGATCACATCGTGTCAGAGGATGCGACCAAAAAAGAAGAGCTCATGACACGGATGAAAGAGATTCGTGAAGAAATCAATACGATTGCACCAAAGTATGAAAAAACGGCTTCAGGTGCGGAAGACAAAGAACTATTCCAGAATTTCTCGCGTCAATGGGAGATGTATCAACGCGTCTCGGACAACATGTTGACGTTCAGCTCGACCGGTAACACAGGGATGGCGCGCTCATACTATGATGCGCAGTCCAAGTCTACATATGACAACTTCACACAAAAACTAGCGGACCTTGTCGACTACAACTCGGAAGGCTCACAACGTGTCGGACAGAACATGGAAAGTGAATTCATGCAGTCCCTCATGGCATTGATTGCCGTGACCATCGGGGCTGTAGCGATTCTCTTATTCCTCGGGCTCAGCCTGTTACGCTCGATTATTCGACCGATGCGCACACTTCAGACACGCTTTGATGAACTCGCGACCCAAGGTGGCGATTTGACGATGACGATTCCGGTCACGTCGAATGATGAGATTGCACAAGTCAGTCGTTCATTCAACACGTTCCTCGCGACACTACGTGAGATCATGATTGATGTCGAAGAGACAGCGAAAGTCGTTCTCTCGTCTTCAAAAGACGTATCTGCTGAAGTGACGCGACTCAGTCACTATATGGAAGAGACGTCTGGAACGGTCGAAGAATTGACGGCCGGTATGGAAGAAACGGCAGCCTCTTCGCAAGAAATGAGTGCCTCGACGACAGAAATGGGAAGTTCGATCGATTCAATCGTCGACTTATCCAACGAGAGTGCCGAAACAGCAAATCGTGTTGAGACACGAGCACACGAGATGCGGGAGCAAGCCGTTGTTTCGAAAACAGAAGCAGTGGCAATTATCGAGAAGAAACAGGTCGAGCTCGCAGAAGCCATCAAAGGAGCACAGTCGGTTGAAGAGATTCGTGTCTTGACGACAGCTATTCTTGCGATTGCTGACCAGACAAACTTACTCGCTTTGAACGCTTCGATTGAAGCGGCACGTGCTGGTGAGGCAGGTCGCGGCTTTGCGGTCGTTGCATCAGAAATCCGCAAATTGGCGGAAAACTCACGTCAGACGGTCAACGAGATTCGTGACGTGTCAAATACGGTCATCGATTCGGTCGAACGACTCAACACGAGTTCGGAAGATATGTTGACGTTCCTCAATACGAAAGTCATGGCCGACTACGACCGTCTCGAAGAGTCGGCAACGCAATATGAACAGGATGCGACAGTGTTCGGAGAGACAGCGAAGACGTTCGAAGGTAACGCGCTTCAACTTCGCCATATGACGGACAACATTCTTGGTGTCATTCAAGAAGTGGCGACGACCGTGACAGAAGGCGCGGACGGAACGCAGTCGATTTCAGAGAAAGTTCAACTCTCAGTCGAGCGTTTCAACGACGTTCAGGCGAAGATGGGCGAAACAGAAAAACGGGCGACCGAACTCTCGAATCGCGTGGCGCAATTCAAGCTATAAGCAAGACTCAGAACCAGGCAGATGTCTGGTTCTTTTTTTGTGCCCAGTACAAAAAAATAAAAAGATAGGTCAATACATAAATGAATTTCAAATTGTTGGTACAAATTAGGCTGTTGTGTCCGATAAAGAAAAGGCAATACATAAAAATAGAGAGAAAAAGAGGTGGAAGAGGAGATTACTCCTCGTAGTACGTGAAAAAGATGTTGAACGAATGGACGTTATCAAGAAAAATCATGATGAGTATCGGTTTGATTCTAATTTTGACAATCGTTGGAATGGGATACAATCTGTGGACGCTCGACCGGATGACGAGTCAATATGAACACATGATTTCAAACGATGTCATGAAGATGAAAGCGGCAGACGACTTGGCGCTCGGGATGGTCCGTCAAGCGTATGGTGTCCGCGGGTATGTGCTCCTACAGGATGATGAACGCAAACAACAAATCAGCCGGGGCGGAGAAGAGAAGAAAGCCGCCATCGAATCGTTGATTGAACTCGCGGACAATGAGACCGAACGAAAGGAATATGAATCGTTACTCGGATACGCGACAGGATATGATGAGTTGGCGACACAAGCCATCGCGGCGATAGACTCAAAAGATCAAGAAGCAATCGATCGATTAGTATTCCGTCTCATGCCGGACGTGACCAAATCCATCTCATCGACAGGTGAGACGTTACAAGCCGAAACAGAAGAGCAGTTAATTGCGATGCAAGCCGAATTGCAGGAGGCAGGTGAGCGTGCCTTTTGGTACTCAGTCGTCATCGCAGTTGTCAGTCTGATACTGATGTTTGGTGCCGGATATGCCATTAGTCATATGGTCACGACCCCGTTGCGATTCCTAGCGAAAGAGGTAGAAGTAGTCGCGGAAGGTGATTTGACCCGCGATGACCTTCAGGCGCTCACGCAAGATGAAATCGGACAATTGATGACCGGATTCAACCGCATGAAGGGTAATTTGCGTGAACTCATTGACCGCGTCACCCAAAACGCACAGGAAATCACAGCACAATCGGAAGAACTGTATGCGAGTACGGAAGAGATGGCGTCACAGACGGAGGAAACGACACGTCTCATCGACCGAGTCGTGGAAGAAACGGTCGCGCAGGCGAAAGAAGCGACTGGAACATCTCAAGCGGTGGCTGCTGCCGATGAAGGCATCGGTCGTATCGCTGGCTCGATCGGCTCGATTGACGATGACGTGTCACAGAGTTTGAAGCTCGCCGAAGAAGGTGGTGCGACGATGGCTCAGGCGAAAGACGAGGTGCTCGCACTGGAGCGGGAGACACGTCTGACGGGAGAATCGATTTCGGCATTGAAGCAACAGTCTGACGAGATCGCCCTTATCACCGAGGTCATTCAATCGATCACCGACCAGACGAACTTGTTGGCATTGAACGCGGCCATCGAAGCGGCACGTGCCGGTGAGCAAGGAAAAGGGTTCGCCGTCGTTGCAGAAGAAGTGCGTAAACTTGCCGAGCAGTCGAAACAGTCGGCGACACAGATCGCCGGGTTGATCGAGTCGATTCAGACACAGTCGAACGCTGTTCTCGACCAACACGTCGTCAGTGCGAAACGCGTCGAGACGAACACGTTGTTGCTCGAACGAGCGACACGCGCATTCGAACAGATTGTCAGTCAGCTCGAGACATCAGTCGATAATACGTCACATATCCGCATCGCCTCGCATGAGATTGCGGAGACGACGAAACAAGTTGCGACGTCCTCTCTTCAAATGTCACAAGACAGTGAAGGGATGGCCGACACGATGCGTACGGTCGGTGAGACGGCTGACGCCCAACTCGCGATGATTCAAGAATTGAACGGTGTCGCCGAATCACTCGGCAATATGACGAGTGACCTGCAGACACTGATTGGTCGATTCACGACATAAGTTGAAAGCCCTATCTCCTTGGAGTCAGGGCTTTTTCGTTCACATCGAAACGATTTGCGATGAAGAAAGTGGGGAATGAACAACAAGGTAAACGACAAAAAGGAGTGGATTATATGAAGTATACGGTCATTACAGGAGCCAGTTCAGGTATCGGGTATGAGACAGCGAAGTTGCTCGCTGAAAAGGGGAAGTCGCTCGTGCTCGTCGCAAGACGAAAAGAAGAGCTCGAATCGTTGCGTGATGAAATCAAATCGATCTCGTCGGACAGTGACGTCATCATCAAATCGACCGACCTATCATATAGCGAGAACGTGTACGGATTATATGAATCGCTTGCGGACCTCGACATCGAGACGTGGATCAACAATGCGGGATTCGGGGATGCAGATCTCATCAAGGACGTCGACCTCGGTAAAATCGAGAACATGATTCGTTTGAATATCGAGGCGCTCACCGTCTTATCGAGTCTATACGTTCGAGATTATCATGATATCGAAGGGGCACAGCTGTTGAACGTGTCGTCTGTCGGGGGATATCGAATCGTCCCGAACTCGGTCACGTATTGTGCGACGAAGTTCTTCGTGAGTGCATATACGGAAGGACTCGCACAAGAGTTGAAGCAGAGTGGGGCCAAACTTCGGGCGAAAGTACTCGCACCGGCCGCAACGGAGACGAGCTTTGCCGACCGGGCTCGCGATACGGAAGGATTCGACTACAGTGAGAACGTCGCGAAGTATCACACGGCGCGCGAGATGGCAGAATTCCTATGGGAGTTACTTGAAGGCGACGAAGTCGTCGGAATTGTCGATCCGGAGGACTACTCGTTCAGCCTGCGTGGACCGATTAAACCGTATGCCGGATAAACAAAAACATCACGCCCTGTTGGCGTGATGTTTTTTTAGGATGTCGGTACAGAGTAGCCACCCGTGAAGCGGTGTGTCAGGCGACGTGTCAAGTAACGTAACCGAAGGCGCCATACATAAAACTGTGACGTGTTCGGAAGAATGACGTTGTCGACGTATTCGGCGAACATATGGCGGAACATCCGCTCTTCACTGCGGTCATAGGTCGCACTCCACATCCCGTGATTCTCGACTTCAAGGAGCATCCAAATCATCTCATCGGTAAGCGGGTCATCGTCCTTCAACTCGGCCGTCAGTGCAGCGAAACGATGGCTACACATAGACGCGTATAAGGAATGGGCATGCGGATCATGCGGGTTTAATGTTAAGTAACCACTCGCCGTCTTCATCAGTTCATCGACCATATCGAGCGGAATGTCGTCATACACTTGGAAAAATTCGAGCAACATCGGGACGGTGTCCGGACCAAATCCGGCAAGCCGGACATAGTTCATGATATGAAGACCGGCCTCGCCATGGAATTTGCGGTCGAAGTAGTGGACGGCAAGGGCGCGATGCATGATTGGGACATCCGGATAGCGTTCGACGCCACGGAGAAAGTGTTGTTCAGCCTCGAACGTGAACCCGGTGTCTTCACTGACAAATCCTTTTAACATATGAAGAATGTAGTGGTCACCGAGCGAACTCGCTTTCTCGAGCCACGGTTTGGCCGAATCGGTGTCACCTTCTCGAATATATGGATAAGCACGCATCGCCGGGAAGAATGGGTCGTCCGGGAACGCGGTCTCGCCCCGTGTCGCCATGTCATTGATGGCTTCAGCGTTATAAGCTTCCGTTAATTCTGCGAGGAGCATCATCTCAAGGAACGTGCGCTGGAACTCTGGGGTGTGTAAATCGATCGTTTGTGTCATAGGGTGTCCTCCTCACAAGTACTAGTGTCGCTCTATTATACTTGTTCTTGTCACAGTCGAGTAGCATCTTTTGCAAAAACGGGAAATGGAAAGTAAGGACCGGAAAGGAGGGGAACGGCATGGCGACGTTCACTGGATATGTCGCAGAGGTGATGGATGAGAAAATTCGCGTCACGCCGACGCGGGAGGCAGAACCGTTTGATGGTATCGTGTTTCATGTACCGAGACCTCTTTTGGATGAGACACAGCTTCTCATCGGACAACAGGTTCGAGTCGAGCATGATGAACGGTTGACGCGCTCCTTGCCACCGCAAGCGACGGCACGTCGGGTCGATGTGTTATGATGAGGACGAGGTGAATGACATGGGACAACGGAACTTTCTATGGCTTGGAGCTGTCGTCGGCTTCAGTGCCCTCGTCTTCAGTGCCCTCGTCGTCTGGTTATTGCAAGACGCGCTCCCGTTCTGGGCGCTGTCGATTCTACTGCTCGGACTAGGAGCGGTGCTCGGCAATCTCCAACGACGTTTCACACGTGACGAATAACAAGCACTCCATCATTCGGATGGAGTGCTTGTGTCGTTTTCTTCTTCATTTATGTTTTCTTCAGTGTCCGGATCGTCTTCGACGATGGAGCCCTCATCCCCGTCTGGTTCGAGCGTCGTCGGTTCTTCTGGCTCCGCTGGCTCTTCCGGTTCGCTCGGTTCCTCCGGCTCAGTCACCGGAGGATCGTCTTCAATCGGCTCTTCCGTTTCCGGTGGGTCCGTCGGTTCCTCTGGTTCACTTGGCGGTTCCGCAGGCTCTTCCGGTGTCGTCGGTTCGGGCTCTTCCACAACTTCCTCTTCGACTTCTTCCTCGACCGGCGCCTCCGGTTCAGTGGCCGGTGGGATTTCAGGTTGCGCATCGGGAATAGGGGGTGCTTCCGGAACGACGACCGGTTCTTCTGTCAAATCCGGTTTGATCGGTTCAACCGGTGCGAGTTCGATAGGTGGCGGTGCCGGTGCATCTTTTGCGATGAACGTCCGGATGTCTTGTTCAAATAGTGCGGTCGGCAAGGCGATCCCACGCAAATGGATGGCGACGACTCGCCCGGATGCTGAAAGAAGTGGACTGCCATACGCATGACGTGGCAATTCAAAGTTTCGGCTATAGCCGTTCTCGGCGAATGTGACCGTACCGTTGATGCGTTCTTGCATCGTCAATGTGGTCAACGTCTCGTCCTCTGCGGCGATCGCTTGCGTGAGTGTGTATGGTGTGTTCTCCGTCTCTTCAATTCGAATGACAGCAATGAGCTTCGTCCGACCGACGACGGTGCCGGAGACGGCCTCACCGTCATGGTACATGATGATATTCGTCAACCCGGCCACATTCGAGGCGGCGGTGACGACATCGCGTGAGCTCACCAAAAATCCCGTTCCGTAACTGACGGTGAAGAGGCTGTCCTGTAAGGCGGCGAAGTCGACCGGTGTCGCTTCGTCAGCGGAGACCGTATCTTCCCCAATCGGCAAGTTGACCTGATCGGCGAGCGAGTCGGACGAACGCAGCATGTCCTTGAAATAGGCGTTTCCAATGAAGGTGACAAAGGCAATGAGTGCGATAGCGAATGGAGTGGCAAATAACCAAATCGTGCGACGTGAGCGGCGGCCACACGTCGGACAGACCGTTTTCGATCGTGTCTTCTTTCCGCAGTGGGGACAAGTCACGGGGGCACCTTCTTTCCATAAAGTTCGATGCTATGCTTATTCCTTCATTTGGAAAGAGGTAAACAAATATTTTGGAGGGGTCACACATTTTAAGTCACATGATAAAATCTTCAAAAGATATAGGGGGAAATCCAATGAAATTCATCATCTTATTTGGTCCACAAGCCGTCGGCAAGATGACGGTCGGGCAGGCGCTCGCCGACAAAACCGGACTGAAATTATTCCATAATCATATGACGATCGACCTCGTCGGACCGTTCTTCAATTACGGGACGCCGGAAGGGAAACGACTCGTCCAACACTTTCGTCAAGAACTGTTCGAGGCGGTCGCCAAGAGTGATCTACCCGGCATGATTTTCACGTTCGTCTGGGCGTTTGACATGCAGGAGGACTGGGATTACGTGAAGAAAGTGACGGATTTGTTCGAGTCACACGGGGCGGACATCTATTACGTCGAGCTCGAGGCCGAGATGGAGGAGCGGCTCGCGCGCAATACGACGGAGAACCGCCTCACCCATAAACCGTCGAAACGTGACATCGCTTGGTCCGAAGCGGAACTGAAGCAGACGGCGACGATGTATCGATTGAACTCACGTCCCGGGGAGTTAGACGTCGAGCATTATCTCCGGATCGATAACACGAACTTAAGTCCAGAGGAGACAGCGGCACAGATTCAACAAGCATTTGACCTATGAAAAAGCGAGTCCCCGTCAAAGGGAACTCGCTTTTCTCATGCCCACCATTCGGGGCGTTCATAGTCGACCAACACCTGTTTTTCGAGGAGGCGTGGTACAAGGTATGAGGTGACGTTCGGAAGACGATCATCGAGGTCGGCCGGATGGACCATCACTTCGATGGATCGTCCTGGTTCGATGGCATCGAGCGTCGCATGGGAGACGCCATCCGCGTAGAACTGATCACTGAACCGTTCGGTCACCCACAAGTCTCGGCGTGACCCGAGCGTCGTTAAGGCCCGAAACGTCGTGTCGTATTCTTCAGCGAGACGAATGATGACGTCGTGCAGGACCGGCCAACCGTGAATGTGATGGTGGCTGTCGAGATGGTCGAGTGGAAGTCCTGTCGCAAGGAACGCCTCGATTTGGGCTTTCCACTCCAAATAGACGAGTTCCGGGTCAGGCGAGTCTTCAATCATGAAGCGGCTAGTGTAGCGGAACGTGCCATCTTCTTTCGTGAGGGGAGCACTCGTGTCGGCGAGCGGTTTGCCCCAAGACAAGACGAGATGGACCCCGACACGGAGCGACGGATGTTGTTTCGCGAGTCGGACCGCTTCCTCGACGGCATACCCGTTCATGATCATCGTCGCCGAATTGACGATTCCATTCACGTGACTGTCGAGTGTGCCGGCGTTCACACCCGTCGTCAAGCCGAAGTCATCGGCGTTGACGAGGACGAACGTTTTAAGCATTGACGAGACCGAGTGCCTGGTCGAGGACCAGGTCGCCTTTCATCATCCCATACGCCATGTTATCGATGACCGCGACCGGGACGTCGACGGACGACTTGATTTTGCCTTCGAGGTAGCGAACTTGTGGTCCAATCAAGATGACGTCGACGTTCGACTGTTCTTTCAAGCGCGACTCCGGAATCGCGTCAATGGATGCGTCGAGTCCGCGTGCAGCAGCTTCCTTTCGCATTTTTTCCACTAAGATTGATGTCGACATTCCTGCCGAGCAGACGAGTAAGATGTTCATGTCGTTTCCTCCAATCGATTCAAACGGGTGATCATGTCAATCATTTCGACGGCGAGTTCTTTCACGGTCATCGCCGTCATAAGATGGTCTTGTGCGTGGACGAGGAGGACGCTCATGTCGCTCGTCGTCCCCCGTGCCTCTTCTTGTAACAGCTCCGTTTGTAGCTTGTGTGCGTCCAAGAAGGCCGCGTCGGCTTCTTTCAACTTTACCGCCGCTTCGTCCGCTTCACCGCGTTTCGCGGCAGCGATAGCCTCGAATGCAGATGAGCGTGCATTTCCGGCATGTAAGATAATCATAAACGAGAGTTCTTGGATGGTTTCGGTTTTCACGAAATCTTTTCTCCTTCCTCAGTAGCAGCTTTGTTTTTATTGATTTCGGCTGTCATCGCCTTCGCTCCTGCCATGACGAATGGAATATACATCGCTGTCGCAATCGACAAGTTGACGATTTGGAGCAAGACGCCGCGAACGCTACCGCCCGTTACCAAATAGCCACTGATGATTGGTGGTGTTGTCCATGGGACGATGGCGACTGTCTTCGGAACCATGCCTGTCGAGAGCGCGACATAAGAGACGATGGTGAGCGTGACCGGCACTAAGATGAACGGTACGAGCATGATCGGGTTCAATACGATTGGAAGACCGAAGATGACCGGTTCGTTGATGTTAAAGAGACTGGCTGGTGTCGACAGTTTTGCCACTTGGTGATACGGGTGATTCCGTTGTTTGCGGACGACGATGAAGATCGCGAGTAAGAGCGCGAACGTCGTACCCGATCCACCCATGAAGACGAACGCATCCAAGAACGGTTTTGTGACCGTGTACGGTACATCAAACGCTGACGTTCCAGCTTGGAAGGCAGCCAAGTTTTGCTCGATGAGCGGGAGATAGACCGGTTCGATGACCGAGCCGATGATGTTCGTCCCGTGAAGCCCGAAGAACCAAAGGATGTGGTTCAAGAAGGCGATGAGCAAGGCAGCCGGGAGTGAGTCGCCGAATCCTTGGAGCGGTTGTTGGATCGCTTTAAAGATGACTTCAAATACACTGAGTTCGACGACGAGCGTCATGAAGAGCTGGAATCCTGCAACGACCGTCAAGATGATCATTGATGGGATGAGCGCTTGGAATGAACGTGTAACCCCACCTGGTACACCTTCTGGCATCTTGATCGTCAGTTTCGTATTGATGAGGTAGCGGAACATTTCTGTAACGAAAATCGATACGATGATGGCGACGAAGAGACCTTGTGCGCCGAGCCATGCGAAGTTGAGACCCCAGTCAGCAGTGACCGGTACGAGCATGATATACGAGGCGAGCGACAAGATCCCCGCCGCGAGCCCGTCAATCCCGTATGAACGGGCCAAGTTATACCCGATCGAGAAGGCGATCAGGAGCCCGAGTATCGCGAAGGACGCATTCCAAATGCTACCGCCAAGCCCTTGCCAATTACCTTCGCCGAACATGCTGTTCATCGAGCCGACGAAGTCGAGTGAGAGACCACCGATGTTGATAGCTGGGAAGTTGTTGATGAGGACCGCGAGCGACCCGACGATGATGAGTGGCATGACGGAAACGAATCCGTCACGGATGGCGACTAAGTGCCTTTGGGACCCAATACGTCCCGCGATTTCAATAAACTTGTTCATGAGTAAACCTCCTTCTTAAATTGGGGTAGGTACGCCTCGTGCGCTGTGAACAGCTCTTTAAGAAGCGGGTCGATCCGTTTCTCGTCCTGGATGAGCGGGTTCATGAGGCAGGCAAGGTAGGCGTCCTCGTACGTGCCAGATACAGCCGCTTGGATGGCGAGCTGTTCAAACGTTTTTAAGTTCGTGATGAGCCCACGGATCGGTAGCGGCAACGCGCCGATGGAGATTGGGCGAGGCCCCGACTTCGTGATGACGGCGTTCACTTCGATGACCGCATCGTCTGGTAAATCTCGAATCGTGCCGTTATTGAGCGTGTTGACCGTCTGGATGTCACCGCGGTCGTTGTGAATCGAGTCCATCAAGTTGCAGGCGGCGTCTGAATAGTAGGCGCCTCCACGTTTTTCAAGCTCTTCCGGTTTGACGGCGAGATCGACGTCTTTGTATTTCTCGAACAACTGCGCCTCGACTTGTTGCACGACTTCGGCACGGGTGCCATTTTGTGCGTACGCCTCGAGATCTTTCTTCAACACATCTTTCGTCTGGAAGTAATACTGGTGATACGGGTTCGGTAACATGCCGAGTGACGATAGGAACGATTCGCTCCAACCGAGACCGACGATGTTCGCCGGCGAGTAATCGTTGCCTGAGTTGAGCGAGGCGAGGACGTCACTCGTCCGATCCACGCCGTCGACCCATACGTGACGACCGAAGACGAAGTGGTTCAATCCGATAAATTCAATCGCGACTCGTTCGACAGGTGTCTCGAGGATCTCAGCGACCGAGTTTCGCATGTTGAACGGGATGTTGCAGACACCGATGACCTTCTTATGAGATGAGTGCTTGAGTACGGCCTCGGTGACGATGCCCGCCGGATTGGTGAAGTTGACGAGCCAGGCATCCGGACAAATCTCGGCGACTTCATTTGCCAAGTCGATCAAGACCGGGATGGTACGGAACGCTTTGAATAATCCGCCTGCGCCATTCGTCTCTTGCCCGATGAAGCCGTGCTTGAGCGGGATGCGTTCATCGAGCGCGCGTGCCTTGAGTCCACCGACCCGAATCTGTGTGGATACAAAATCTGCGCCGACGAGTGCGGCTCTTCGATCGAGCGTCCAACTGAGTGTGATCTCGGCGTTTGCCTTTTCAATCATCCGCTGAGCGAGACGACCGACAATCTCTAGTTTCTCCCTCCCTTCTTCGATATCGACGAGCACGATCTCCCGAACGGGGAACGTTGCCTGTCGATCAATCAATCCTTCGATGATTTCCGGGGTGTAACTGGACCCACCGCCGATGATGACGACCTTGACTGCCATGGTGCCAACTCCTCCTTTTGAAAGCGATTTCTTTTTTGTCGTAACAAATATAACAAATGATACAACTTTCAGCAATATAAAAAATACAAATAATACAAATGAGTTTTTGTATTTGCATTTGTATGCTTGCTGTATCACAATAAAGGAACCAACCCAACGTAAAGGAGATGGAGACATGTCGCAATCGACGCTCCAAACCGCAATCAAGGATGAACTGCTGTCCCGCATCAAGAGTGGGCACTATAAAGAAGGGGAAAAATTTCCGACCGAATACGCGCTTTGCGAGGAGTTCGATGTGAGCCGGACGACGGTGCGTGGCGCCCTCAACCAGTTGACGACGGAAGGCTATTTGGTCCGTCAACAAGGCCGTGGGACGTTCGTCGCCGGGAAGAAAGTACAACAGACGTTGTCGTACACGCCGAACAACTATGCGGCCCAGCTCGCCGTCCAAGGAAAACGTGGGCAAGTCGCCTTGATCGACATCTCGGTCATCTCGGCGTCCGGTCAAATCGCATCGGTGTTTGAAGCGGAAGACAATGCCCCGATTCAAAAGATTGAGCGAATCCGTCATGCGGACGGGGAACCGACGCAGTATGAGGTCTCGTTCATCCCGTGGCAGATCGCACCGGGGATCACGAAAGAACAGGCGGAACATTCGCTCTTCCGGACACTGGCGGAGGTCCACGACGTTCATGTCGCAAAGACGACGGAGGCATTGGAGATTGCCTTGGCTGATGAGAAGGTGAGTGCGCTCCTCGACTGTCCACTCGGGTCACCGTGCTTCCATATCGAGACGGTGACAGAGGATGAGTCGGGACGGGCGATTGAATACTCACGCTCCTACTTCCGTGGGGACAAGACGAGCTTCGTCATCGAACGGGATTATAACTAACAAAAGCGCCCGACTGTTTCGTGTGGAAACGGTCGGGCGCTTTGTTCGTTTAACCTGTAACAAAAAGAAACATGGTCATTTTGAGTGTGAATGACTATGTTCAACAAAACTGAGTACGAATCTCTTATATTCGCAACAACCGATTACAGACTGCATTCTTGACCACCTCATCCTCTCTTTTTTGTACACTAGAACCAGGAGGCGAGAGAAGCATGTCAATCATTGAATTCAAAGATGTGAGTCATCAAGACATCCTGCACCATGTATCCGGGCCGTTTCGAGAAGGACGAATCACAACGTTCGTCGGACCGAGCGGCGCCGGCAAGACGACGTGTCTGAAGCATATCAACGGATTGCTGTCACCAGACACGGGCACGATTCTTTTCAAGGGGGAAGACATCGCGGAGATGGACATCCTCGAACTACGAAAGAAAATCGGGATGGCGTTTCAAAGTGCGCCGATGATTCAAGGGACGGTGTACGACAACTTGAATCTCCCGAAAGCCATCTTCGACGAGACACTTGACCGCGACCGGGCTGCCGAATTGCTCCATCGCGTCGACTTAAATGAGGCGCTCCTCGACCAACCCGTCAAATCACTATCGGGTGGGGAACGGAGTCGGGTCGCCATCGCCCGGACGCTCGTCAATAAACCGGACGTGCTCTTACTCGATGAGATCACGGCGAGCCTTGATTACCGGACGGTGAAAGAGATCGAGCGACTCATTCGAAAACTGCAACAATCATATGGTGTGACCGTCATTTGGATCACCCATGACCTCGACCAGGCACGGCGGGTGAGTGACGACATGTGGTTCTTGAAGGACGGGGAACTACTTGCTTACGGGGACGCATCGTTCATCGATGAGTCGGACAATCCCGTCATCCAACGATTTGTCAGGGGGGAAGATTGATGTCATATATTGAACTCGCGACGGCGCTCATCTTCGTCGTCATCCCGCTCGCCTTGACGCTCGTCCTACGACTTGGACTCGAGCGTGATATTATCATCGCGACCGTCCGCTCCATCATTCAACTGTTGATCATCGGCTATATCTTGACGTTCGTCTTTGAGAGCGACAGTCCGATCTTCATGCTGTTGATGATTTTACTTATGATTGTCGCCGCGACACAAAACATCCGACGGAAAGGGGACGGGATTCCGGGCATCATGTGGATTATCGTCTTGACGCTCGTGACGATCGAAGCGCTGACGATGGGACTCATGCTCGGGCTCGGTATCATCCCATTTGAGCCGGAAAAGGTCATTCCGATTAGTGGGATGGTCATCGGGAACAGCATGGTGTTGTCGCTCTTGTTCTTGAACAAGTTCAAAGACGAGGTCGAGCGGAGCGACGACGTCATCGAACTCATTCTTTCACTCGGCGGCACACCGAAAGTGGCCATCGACCGCAGCTTGAAGAATGCGATTCGCACGAGCATGATTCCGACTGTCGAGGCGCAAAAGACGATGGGGCTCGTCCAACTACCGGGAATGATGAGCGGTCTCATCATCGGGGGAGCTGACCCGATGGAAGCGGTCCTGTATCAACTCTTGATCCTGTTCTTGATTTTGACGACCGCCTCAATCTCAGCGACGCTCGTCGGCTATCTGGCGTACCCACGACTGTTCAATGAGAAGATGCAGTATATCGGACTGACCTATCGGAAGGGGAAATGAAACATGATCACAGGGATTCATCATGTGCAGCTCACGATTCCAACTGGAGCGGAGCAAGAGGCGAAGGCGTTCTATTGTGACTTTCTTGGTCTACGTGAAATCGAGAAGCCGGATTCATTGAAGGGGCGAGGTGGATTTTGGCTTCAGGTCGGCGACCGTTCCGTTCATGTCGGGGCAGAGGACGACGTGGAACGACAGAAGACGAAAGCGCATATCGCGTACGCTGTGACGGATTTAGCTCATTGGAAGGAAGCGCTTCAAGAGAATGAGATTTCTTACTCCGAAGGCATCCCGATTCCAGGATTCGAGCGGTTCGAGTTCAGAGACCCGTTCGGCAATCGGGTCGAGATGATTCAAGCGCTCTGACGAAAGGGAGCATCCAAAGCGGATGCTCCCTTTGTCGTTCTTCAAGAAATACCGAACAGGCGAGTCACTTGCTCCCATTCGGACGGGTAGGCGTTACTGCCATGATGCTCGTGAATGAGTGTCCCGTTCGTGTATACGCTGAGGCTCCACTGCGTACCATCTAGCGTGCGAACCCCTTCCAGTTCTTCGAAGACGGTTGGCCACCAATTCGTTCCAAGCAGATGAAACGCGACGCGCATCTGTTTCGCTTCCTCTCCCTCATAGTATTCGAATTCAAAGGGCTCCGTGATTAACGTATCGGACCGCTCGATGTGACGAAGGACGGTGCCCCTCTCAAAAAAGGTGATCGTACTCACATCATACGTGCCGAACCCACCGACGCGGAAGATGACCTCGACCATCGATTCTTGAGGACGACCGATCGCCTGAAGGATGCGCTTTTGGAGCGGGTGTTCGACGAAAGAAGGAGGGATATGATAAAGGGCGCGAAACGTTTTGTCTTTCATGAAACTTCAACCTTTCTCGGGCATAAGATGCCCCGAGTATAGCGGAATCTTCCGGACGAGGGAGACAAAATAAAGTGCAAGGTACGAAAAAAGCACCTCTTGAAGAGATGCTTCATTGTTAATACACTTCGTACGTCTGTCCAGTCTGCGCGCCTTCGACGCTCTTCACGTAGGCGAGGGCGACCCGTTCACCTGGTACTGCCGCGTAACCACGGAAGTAAGGACCATACGAATCGAGTGCTTCGACGAGGACGTTCGGGCTGACGTTGTTGATGCGGATGCCCCGTGGCATCTCAATCGCCGCACCGGTCACGAATCCTTTGATGGCCCCGTTCGCTAGTGCCGCCGATGCGCCTTCTTTGATGGGGTCGTCCATCAAGATTCCGCTCGTCAGTGTGAAGCTACCACCATCGTTTACATGATCGAGCCCGAGAAGGACGAGGTTGACCTGTCCTTTGATTTTGCTGTCGATACTCTTCTGATTATCTGCCGGCGTCATCTCGGAAAGTGGACCGAAATGCGTGCTGCCCGCCGTACTGATGACCGCGTCGACCCGACCGACCGTCTCATACATGTGGCGGATGCTGTCTTCGGAAGTGAGGTCGACTTGCACGTCCGCCCCGTTACGCCCAGCTCGGATGATCGTATGTGCTTTCTCCAACTCTTTTGCGACGGCCTGACCGACCGTGCCGCTTGCCCCAATGAGTAAAATGTTCATGTGAAAACTGCCCCTTTCGTCACGCTTAGATTCCACTTCAGAGTAGCGGATGGTGAGGACGTTCGGCAATCAAGTTGCCTCTGGCGGAACGACCGTGCCTTGATGGAATCGCATCTTCCAACGTCCGTCCACGAATACCCAAATCGAGCTACGGCGTGTTTCGCGATTCAATACCGGTTGAACGAGACGGTACGTCACCAAAACGTGACCTTCCGTCAACGGATGTAGCGTGAATTCGGATAACACAGCCTCAATCGGATCGAGCTGGAGTGTCGTCTGATCCCAGTCTTGATACAGCAACCGTCCCGAGCTACCGATTTCAAAGAAGTCGTCGGTCAATAGTTCACGCAAACGCTCCGGCGACTGCCTGACTTCCGTCGTCAATAATGCTTCTTCTAGTGTTTGAAGATGATCTGCCAACTCGTTCATGTCACGACTTCCTCTCTTCGTTGATTCATCACGATGACGCCGAGGACGATCAACAAGAGACCGATTCCGTTCAATGCAGAGAGAACTTCCCCGTATATGAACACTCCGATGAGTCCCGTCGCCACGGTCCCGAGTCCGGCCCAAATGCTATAGGCGATACTGAGCGGGATCGTCTTCAACACGATGCCCATGAGGGTGAACGACGCGGCGAAACTAACCAACAGAATGGCGCTCGGAACGAGATTTGTGAATCCATCCGACAGTTTCAACATCGACGTCCCGAGTACCTCAAATCCGATAGAAAAGAAGAGTAAAAGATAGGCTTGCATTCCGATTCACCTCACACTTTCATCAAGACGAGCCCGATGATGACGAGCCCAATCCCTGCAATTTTTTGACGACTGATCTGTTCCCGGAAGACGACGAACCCGATCACTGCCGTGAGTGCCGTCCCGACCCCGCTCCAAAACGCATACGCGAAGCTGAGCGGGATGGTGAAGAGGGCAAGTGATAAGAGATAAAACGCCGTCCCATAACCGAAGGCGACCCCGAGAATTGGGAGACGGCTCGTCGAGGTGGCGTTCACTTTCAACATGCTCGACCCGAACAGTTCCGAGGCGATGGCCCCGATCAAATAGATGAATCCCATATTACAACCCTCCTTGAAGCAACTCGTCACATGCTTCCCGAATGAGTGTCGCCGCACGGTCCTTGAACGATTCGCTATACCCATACAAGACAGCGAACCAAAAGCCGTCACAGAGAAGGCGAAGTTTTAAAATCGCATCCTGGTCCGGCCCGTCGACAGCGAAACGCTCGTCCCAACCGGTCGACACGTCACTCCAAATCGACTCGCTCGTTGCATCTTCTTGCGAGGAGATAAAGACGGCAACGAGGTCCATATCTCCGTGATCGACATCATCCAATGTCGCCAGTGCATAGGCACGGGTAAACGAATATGGACCGTCCGATAGATGGGCGGTGATTCGTTTCTCGAACGTCTCGATGGCGAATTCGTTCATCTGTCGCAATAAGTTGGCCTTATTGTCGAAATGATAGAGGACCCCGGCTTTCGTGATTCCTGCTTTCGTCGCCAATCGTTCGAGCGACAACTGACTGATCCCGTCCTCTCGAATCATCTGGGCGGCAGTCTGTAGCAACAATTGTTTTTTACTCATCCAATCACACCTCTCTTTACTTTACTGACCGTTCAGTAAAGTTAGTCTATCAAAATTTGCGAGGGGTTGTCGAGATAGAACGTTGATGGAATAATCAGGGAAAAGGGGGGCGTGACATGGGTTCACATTTGATGCATCTCGTCATCGCGAATGAGATGTTACCAGCGTTGTCGGAGGTGGATGAGGTCGCATTTTTGCTTGGAAGTCTCGCACCGGATGCAACGACAGAAAAAGAGGCATCCCATTACTACGCAGGACGCCATGATGATTTATCTCGTCGTTTAGATCTTTCCCAATACTGGATTGACAGCAAGGAGGAAGACTTCTCATATCGACTCGGCTATTACGCGCATCTCGTCGCGGATGAGATCTGGTTGCAGGGATTCTATAAAGGTTGGTTGAAAGAGCTCATCACCCAGGACCCGTCAAAACAGGCGGCCTATTATGCGGACTTTGATGCATACAATGCCCGTCTCTCGGAACGCCTCGGGACGTTCGATTTTGAACGTTTGAAAGGAAATCCAGAGCTCGTTGAACTGGTCGAGAAAGTCGAGCAGGACGCGGCGATGACGGAGGAGGGGACATACACGATGTTCCTCCCTGATCAATTGGATGGCTATGTCGATACGTGTGTCCGCCGCTGCCTGGAGATGGTCAAACGGAAGCGGGCGATGCTCGTATGAAGAGGCGATACGCACCACTCTACGCCACGATCGGACTATTTATCCTGACGGTGATCACCTTCTTCACCTTGAACGGTCGGGTATTCCCGAATCTCGAATTGATGACGGTCATTTGGGTATATCTCGCGATTGACATCGCCTTGTTCGCCACGTTGATTTGGGGCCTGTTCACGAAGGATCGAATCATAAAAATTTACACGCTTCTTGCGACAATCGGGTTGATGATCCCGTTGTCGATTTGGATTTTCTTATTACTGTTGGCGAACGGGATTTCGGAGGCGTGAGATAGATGGATGAACCTAAGAATATTCCGTTTCTAATGCGTCGCGTACCATTTTTCATATTAGCAGCCCTCGTGGCTCCGATAGCAATCGTCCTTTTAATTATCTATTGGCGAGATTTGGACGATGATTTACGATTTGGACATCTCATTTTTTCGGTCATTTTATCCTTATTTTTCGTGGTAGACCTTCTACCGAGAGGGATGACACAAACCGTATTATTGGCGTTCACAATCACATGTGTATGGTTCATCACCTATATTGTGTTTCGAGGTAAAAAGAGGGCACGGCACAATAACGATTGAACTCTAAACTAAATCGCATGAACCCAACCGAGAAAGTGGACCTTCCACTTTCTTTTTTTGTGCGTGCATCTATAGAAAGAAAAATTTTCCTATCCGAATCTTGTCAAATTGGCATTGCGTATCCACATTTTGTTTGTTATGCTACTTGATGAAAACGACAATGATAATCATTATCACTGATAACGAGAATGCGATACTAGACATACATAACCAACGTGGCTCGTTTTTGGTGCGAGGATCATTGAAACTTACATACAGAGGAGATGGATGAAGTGGGGAAATTCAAGATTTCACTCATGTTGACGTTGCTCGTCTTCGTACTCGCCGCATGTGGCGGAACGAGTGAGACGAAGAAAGAAGAAAACGTCGACGGCGCAACAAAGACAGAGACGGTCGAAATTACAGACGCACATGGCACAATCGAGGTACCGGTCAACCCGGAGAAGGTCGTCGCCCTTGATAACCGGACGTTCGAAACATTGGCAGCATGGGACATCGACTTGGTGGCGGCACCGATCGGACTCCTTCCAGCGGAATCGCCATATGCATCAGACAAAGACATCGCGGACGTCGGCATGCACTTCGAGCCGAACTTAGAAGCGATTGCAGGAGTTGACCCGGACGTCGTCATCGTCGGTCAACGTTTCGCAGATTACTACGAGGACATTAAAAAGTTGGTACCAGAAGCAGCGGTCATCGATTTGAACATCGAGATCCCAGAAGACTCAGGTACACCGGGTGAGATTTTAGTCAAAGGATTGACAGACACGACGCTCACACTCGGAAAAATCTTTGACAAAAACACAGAAGCCGAAGCCATCGTCGCTGACCTCGACAAGTCGATCGAAGACGCGAAAGCGGCATACAACGGAAAAGATACAATCATGTCGGTCATCGTATCGGGTGGAGACATCGGGTTCTCAGCTCCGGTAACGGGACGCGTGTTCGGACCGATGTACGACATCTTCGGATGGGTCCCGGCCCTTGAAGTCGAGAAGAAGACAGGTGACCACGAAGGTGACGAAGTATCCGTCGAAGCCATCGCAGAAAGCAACCCAGACTGGTTGTTCGTTCTCGACCGTGACGCACCACTCGGTGACGCAGAAGGCGCAGTACCAGCAGAAGACGTAATCGACAACGCACCGGCGCTTCAAAAGACGACGGCTGTGTCGAAAGAGCAAATCGTCTATGCACCGAAAGACACGTACTTGAACGAATCGATTCAAACGTACGTGGAATTCTTCAACAGTGTCACGGAAGCGCTCGCGAAGTAAGGTTCCGTTATGCAAAAACCATTGACAGCCAGGGTTGAGACGATGTCTCAGCCCTCCTTTTCTAGATTGTGGACGAAGTCGTTCGTGTTCACCGTGATCATCGTCCTCGGTTTGGCGGTGCTGTCGCTCTTTACCGGGGTGTACGATCTGTCACGGACAGACGGCTTCGATATGTTTTGGATCACCCGAGTCCCAAGGACGGTCGCCCTCATGCTGACGGGTGCGGCGATGGCAATGGCGGGGCTCGTCATGCAGCTCATCACACAAAACCGACTCGTCGAACCGACGACGACGGGGACGCTCGAATGGGCGGGACTCGGACTGCTCACCGTTTACTTGCTCGTACCGGCACCGAGCCTCATGATGCGGATGACCGGGGCAATCGTCTTCTCGTTCATCGGGACGATGGTCTTCTTCTGGTTCTTACGTTCGGTCAAACTTCGTTCATCGCTCATCGTGCCAATCATCGGGCTCATGTTAGGGGCGGTCATCTCCGCCATCTCGACGTTCCTCGGTCTATTCTTCCGAGCAAGCCAGGCGATCGAGGGCTGGTTCGTCGGTTCGTTCGCCTCGGTGCAAATCGGGCGCTACGAGTATCTATGGGTCATCATCGTCGTGACGGTACTCATCTTCTTACTGGCGAATCGCTTGACGCTCGCGGGGTTAGGTGAAGACATCGCGACGAGTCTCGGCGTGAACTATAACCAGCTCATGATGATGGCGACGGGGCTCATCGCCTTATCGGTCGGTGTCGTGGCGACGGTCATCGGGAATTTACCGTTCCTTGGACTCATCGTCCCGAACCTCGTCTCGATGTTCCGCGGGGATGATTTGCGCAGCAACCTTCCATGGGTCTGTCTTGTCGGGATGGGTGCGATTCTCGTCAGTGACTTGATTTCACGGACGATCATCATGCCGTTCGAACTCCCGGTCTCACTGATTCTCGGGACGGTCGGGGCAATCGTCTTCATCATGATCTTGATGCGACAACGGAAGAAGGGAGGGGTTCGATGAGTACGGTCATGGAACGAGACGGTGTCGAAGTATCAATCGGGGAATTGAGAGAAGAACGTCATGCTTCAGCGTTTCAATCGAAACGGGCGAGCAGGCGCTATTGGCTCTTCTTAAGTGCCTTCATTCTCGGCGGACTGTTGTGTGCGCTCGGGCTTCTCCTTTATAACAATCCGGTCCCGATGGACTCTCCGTCATTCGTGCCGGTCGTGGAACGGCGAATCGTCGCCATCGTCACGATGTTGATTGCGGCACTCTGTCAAAGTCTTGCGACGGTCGCATTCCACTCGGTGACGAACAACCGTATCATCACGCCATCGCTGCTTGGATTCGACGCGCTCTATTCGACGATTCAGACGAGCATGGTCTTCTTCTTCGGGGCAGGGGCGTTGATCGGCTTCTCGGGGACAAGCGCCTTCTTGACACAGGTCGGCCTCATGGTGACGATGAGTCTCCTCCTTTACGGATGGCTCTTGTCAGGGAAATACGCCAACCTGCAGCTCATGCTGCTCATCGGGATCATCATCGGGACGGGTCTGAACTCGGTGTCATCGTTCATGCGTCGTATGCTCGCCCCGTCCGAGTTCGATATCCTGCAGGCACGGCTGTTCGGTTCGGTGACGAATGCCGACGTGGCGTACTTTCCCATCGTCATCCCGATCGTCGTCATCGCCGGGACACTCTTGTTCCTGTTCTCGAATCGATTGAATATCGTCGCACTCGGCAAGGACGTCGCGACGACGTTCGGGGTGAACCATCGGAGGAGTGTCATCTACACGCTCGTCCTGATCTCACTCCTCATGTCCGTCTCGACGGCGCTCATTGGACCGCTCACGTTCTTCGGATTCTTAGTCGCGACGCTCAGCTATCAGGTCGCCTCGACGTATGACCATAAGTACGTCTTTCCGATGGCGTTCGCCCTAGGGTTCTTCGTCCTGACGAGTGCATATTTCTTTATGTATCACATATTCCAGACGCCAAGTGTCGTCTCCGTCATCATCGAACTGTTCGGCGGACTCATCTTCTTGGCCGTCATTCTAAGGAAGAGGTCGCTATGATTCAAATCGAACAAGTCAAAAAATCGTATACAGACGATGTCCACATTGGACCGCTCACGCTCGATATCCCGAAAGCCGGATTCACTTCATTGATTGGACCCAACGGAGCGGGCAAATCGACGACACTCATGATGATCGGACGGTTGCTCAACTTAGACGAGGGTCAGATCCAAGTCGCCGGCATGGACGTGTCGAGCACGAAGTCGAAAGACTTGGCGAAAATCATCACCATCCTGCGTCAAGAAAACCACTTCGTGACACGGCTCACGGTCCGACAACTCGCCGGGTTCGGACGTTTCCCTTACTCGAAAGGGCGCCTCACAAAAGAGGACGAGGCGATCATCTCGAAATATATCGACTTCCTCGACTTGACCGCGCTCGAGAACCGCTATCTCGACGAGCTCTCAGGAGGACAAAGGCAGCGTGCCTATGTGGCGATGGTGCTCTGTCAGGAGACGGAATACGTCCTCCTCGATGAACCGCTCAACAACTTAGACATCGCTCGTTCGGTACAGATGATGGAGTATTTGCGCCACGTCGCCGACGAGTTCGGACGGACAATCGTCACGGTGCTCCACGACATCAACTTCGCGGCGAAATACTCGGATCGCATCTGTGCGATGAAAGACGGACAGATCGCTGCGTTTGGAACGGTCGATGAGATCATGGACGCGAAGATTTTATCCGAAATTTTTGAGACGAAACTGGAAATCATCGAAGGGCCGTATGGGCCGATTGCGGTGTATTAACGAAAGGGAGAATTCACATGAAAATTGACTGGACACCGATCACTAAAGTCGTAAACGAGGCACCGGATACATACACGTTCCATCTCGCCTTGCCACCTGAGTTCACGTGGCAGGAAGGGGCGCATACGCATCTCGCGCTCGAAGGGTTCAACGCTGGGGACAAGCCGGACCGAAGTCTCGTCCGCCATATGTCGATCTCGACATTGCCGCACGAAGGAGCGATCGGGATCACGACCCGAATCAAGACCGAATGCTCGACGTTCAAATCGATCCTTCGTGACATGGTACCGGGGGACAAGGTCGCCTTGTTCAAGACACATTCGAACGTCCCGCTCGAACGGAGTGGGAAGAACGTCTACCTCTTATCGGCGGGTGTCGGACTCGCGACATTCCGTCCGGTCGTCCTCGAGTACTTGGCGAACGGGGAAGGTGTCCCGCATCTCCATTCGTTGAACGTTGATTCGTCGAAAGCGTATCTGTTCGGTGACGTCTTCGAATCGAACGAGCACTTCACGTCAGAATTCGTCCCGAGTCGGAAAGACTACTACGAACGCGTGGAGATGATGGCATCCGACAAGGACGCCTTGTTCTATATCGTTGGTAGTGATGAGCTGTTGCATGAAACGATCCAGGTGCTCCGGTCGAACGGGGTGGCATGTGACAACATCAAGATCGACAAGCATGATTTTCAGCGGGATGACTTTTTAGGTTGATACTCAAACCGGGGACACGTGCCCCGGTTTTTTCGTGCACAACTGAACGAATCGTTCGAAGATTCCACGTCCGTCCGGTGTTCCGATTGATTCGGGATGGAACTGGACACCGTACGTCGGATGGGTCGGGTGTTCGAGAGCCATGATGACACCGTCTGTCGTCTCGGCCGTGACCGTCAGTTCGGTCTTTTGTACGACGAGCGAGTGATAGCGCATGACGTCCATCGATAGCCCTTCAAAGAGGACGCTTGGCACCGTATTGATCCGTGAGACTTTTCCATGCATCACCTCGTTCGCCCGTCCGACGACTCCGCCGAACGCCTCGGCGATGGCCTGATGACCGAGACAGACCCCGAGAATCGGGATATAGCCGGACAGTTCTCGCACGACCGCGAGCGACACACCGGCGTCTTTGGGACCACCGGGACCGGGGGAGAGGATGATACCACTCGGGTTCATGCGACGGATTTCTTCTATACTATGTTCATCGTTCCGGATGACGCAGACGTCACTGAAGCGAGCGACGTCTTGATAGACGTTATACGTGAACGAATCGTAGTTGTCGATGAGGAGAATCATGCGAACACCTCCAATAGGGATTTGGCTTTATGCAGCGTTTCTTCATATTCCGATACCGGGTCTGAATCATAGACGATGCCGGCGCCGGCTTGGACGTGGGCCGTGTCACCTTGGACGACCATCGTCCGGATGGCAAGGGCGAAGTCGAATCCGCCCCGGACATCGAGATAGCCGACCGCCCCGGCGTAAACTTCTCGTTTCACCGTCTCGAGCTCGTCAATCAACTGCATCGCCCGAATCTTTGGAGCTCCGGAGACGGTACCGGCCGGAAGACAGGCACGGAGCGCATCGATCGGGGTCACATCGTCACGTAAATCCCCTTCGACTTCCGAGACGAGATGCATCACGTTTTTGAATCGTTCGAGCTCGATGTGTTTCGGGATGGTGACTGTACCGACTTTCGCGACCCGCCCGATATCGTTTCGTCCGAGGTCGAGGAGCATCCGATGCTCGGCGAGTTCTTTCTCGTCTTGAAGGAGTGACTCCGCGTGACGCGTGTCTTCCTCGACGGTCTTCCCACGAGGGCGTGTCCCGGCGATCGGGTTCGTCGTCACTTTGCCGTTCTCGACACGGACGAGACTTTCAGGAGAAGCACCGAGGACGATCGCTTCCCCGAGGTCGATGTAGAACAAGTACGGACTCGGATTTTGTTTCCGCAGCGTCCGGTAAAAGTGGAACGGGTCCCCGGTGAACGTCGCGTCGATTCGTTGCGACAAGACGAGTTGGAACACCTCGCCCGCTAGGATTGCCTCTTTCGCCTGGAGCACGCGGTCGATAAATTCGTCCTTCGGCGTCAAGATGCGCTCGCTCGTCCGGACGACCGGTTCGAGGGCGTGTGTCTCCGGTGTCTCGAGCTGTTCGCGGATGGACTCGAGTCGCATCGTCGCATCCGTCTCGCTCGTATCGATCAGGATGGCCTGTTCCTCGAGGTGGTCGTATAAGACGACCGTCTCATAGCGTTGGAAGAGGGCGTCTGGCAAATCACGCGTCACGGTCGGCGTGTTCGGGATCGGTTCATACACCCGAAGCAAGTCATAGCCGATATAGCCGACGGCACCGCCGATGAACGGGTACGGTGCAGTGAAGTCGTCACGTGTGATGCGTTCGGATAAGGCATGGAGCGGGTCGTCTGCATAGATTGTCCCCGTTGCATCTGTCACGTCGTTCCCATCGACTCGGATCGTCTCGACTGGGTTCGCCGCGATGATGGAGTAGCGACCGTGCTTGCCTTCCGCGCGACTTTCGAGTAATACCTTTCGTTCACCTTGTAGTCGGTGGAAGATTGCCACCGGTGTGAGTTCGTCACCATTGATGATCCGTTGTTGCATTGAAAGAACCTCCTTATAATGGGTAATAGAAAGGGGATATGCCGATGTCAGTCTTACGACCTGACCAATTTTCAGGTGAAGCGTTGACCGAGCACATCGAACTCGAGGACACGCTGTCACCTTACGTTGATATCAAATCATATGAACTGAATCTTGAATATTTTGAGGCAGTCGTTCGTCATGCCCAGCAATTGTTTGATGCGTTGTTCGAAGAGGGCGACCCCATCCGAATCGTTTGGCATGTACATGGACAGCCCGTCAAGCCGACCCTCTTGTTCCGTTATATCCGGGACAAATCGGTGCGCTTCAAGACGACCGCCACATCGTGCACGTTCGATGACGAACCGTTATGGATGTTCACCGTGCCGGTAGCAGACAAGTCCGAAATCCGTGTGCGACCACTCCTCGAGGCGATTTGTTATCAAGATTTTTATACAAAATCAAAGCCTCGTTTGAACGGAGAGTTCACAACATATCCGCTCGTTCAGTTCATCCACGAACGAGAGGGTCACGTCTTGTTCGTATACGATGACCGCGGTGCGTATATCCGTGGTACGTCACCAGCCCATCTCCAATCGCTCAAACAAAAAATCTCCCCGTCCCGCATGCCCAATCGGACATGAAGGACGAGGAGATTCCCCGTGTTGCCACCTTCGTTGAAAGACGCCTTGTCTTCCCACTCATCGCGAACCATCATTCGCTGTCCCCGATAACGGGAGGACCCGTCAGAGCCTACATGTCGGTCTGAACGCTCAAAAGCCCATTCACGCAAGGTACGCCACCGGTTCACATCGACCACCGGCTTTCTGAAGACGTCCCTTCGCGCTACTCTTCTTTCTCATCGCGAGTTCGTATGAATGTTATCGTTACTTTAACGGGATAAAGATGCATTGTCAAGCATCATTTGACCGAAGCGTGCCCCACCTGACGTTTCCCGATGAATGTGAACGTGATCCCCAATGCCAAAAGGGGAAGGAGCCACCACTTCGTAAAGAAGAAGAGGGTGCCCCGATACATGAACCACTCCATGCCCAAGTAGGCGAAGAGCGTGATCAAGGGAGCGATAGACAAGCGCTTCAAGTGCAATGCGAGGGCGACCCCTAGTCCGATCGTAAACGTTGGAACGATCACGAGTTGCCATAGGAACGGATCGATATAGTGAAACATGGAGAGTCCTCCTTATAACGAGTAATCACGACACATCAGGCAGATTTTTTTGTTTTCAACAATCCGACGAAGATGAACGAGAACAAGAGCGAAATCAGCGGGAAGATAACATTCCACGAACTGAGATGGCTGACATCGAACGGACTGTGGTCATAATAGACGGCAAAGTACGTCAATTCGATGATGGCGTTCAACAAGAACGTCACCACAGGGCCGACCCAGACCCGTTTCATGATCATGGCGACCACGACACCACCGCCGATGGTGAGAAACGGGACGATGACGAGTTGCCATAAGAACGGGTCGATATAGTCAAACATGGAGAATCCTCCTTATAACGATTTGTACCCTAGGAAGTACGGGCGCCACATCGGGTCATGGATCGAGTTGATTTGAAGCATCTCGCCCCCGGCATGGATGAAGAACTCATCATCGAGCATGATGCCGATGTGCGATGGACCGGATTTGTACGTGCCGGCGAAGAAGACGATGTCCCCGCGACGGCCACTCGTGATACCCGTCCGTTTATTCTTGAAATGGCCGCTATGCCAGTAACCTGACACGTTCGTGCGACCGCCGATTTTACCGGCTTGATTCGTCGCGTAGTGGATGAGACCGGAACAGTCAAAACCGCCGTTCAGCGGAGACTGTGAGCCCCACGTGTACGGTGTCCCGAGATGTTTCACCGCGACGGCAATCATGCGTTCTTTTTGTGAGTTGTCCCGTTTCTTCAACAAGGCATCTCGTTTGATGCGAATGTCTTTCGTCTTGACGTAGACCGGACGCCAGTCGTATTGGATGAGATAGGAGTCGCCACTCTTCCCACGAGGGTAGATGCGACGACCGGCATCGAGATACCCGATCGGACGGGTGTCGTTCGGGTTGGCGTAGAACGGCGTCTTCTTCGTCGTCCCATAGTGGGCGGCCGTATAGACGCTCGCCGGTTGAATCGCCTTTGGTTTCGTCTCGGCGATATAGGGGTTCAACACGTACACACGTTTCCCGGACGGAAGACGGACGTGCCAGAAGTCGGCATCAATCGAGCGGAGCCCGACGAGTTTCGTCCCACGGGGCAGAGTGCCGGCCGGACGACCATACGCAACGTCAGCCGAGAAGTAAGGCGTCCCGTTGAACTGTGTATAGAAGACCGTTCCTACCTTCGGCTTCGCGGTCGGTTTCGAGACAGCGAGGTAGCCAGTCGCGACATAGCGATAGGCTCCGTTTAGTCGAATGCGCGTGTAGTAGCCGCTCGTCCCATATGTCTCGATGAGCTGACCTCGTTTCAATGAACCGACTTGTTTCGCGATTGAGGTCGAGGCGTATACTTCGACCTCGTTATATCGGCTGTATCGTTTCCCTGTCGCTTCGAAGCGAGGTGGTTTTTTCGTACTCGTCACGCTCGTCGGGACGAAGTAATAGTTCCCTTTCGTGAAGATGCGGGTATAGCTTCCACGGGTGCCATAGATGTAGACGAGCTGACCCCGCTTCAGGGACAAGGTCGTCTTGGATGATTTCATCGTCCGAGCATAGACCGGTGTGTTTTTCGTGATGTACCGTTGTCCGGTTTTAAGATAAGGTGGCTCCGTCGTCCCAAGCGATGCGGATTCGACGAAGACATATTGTCCGTTGTAATAGACACGGGTGAACAGACCGTCTGTCCCATAGATGCTGACGAGTTGGCTCCGTTTGAGTGAACCGACGACTTGCTTCTTGTCTGTGTCTAAATAAATCGATGCCTCTTTTTGAGCATAGCGGCTCCCCGTTTTAGCGTAGCGGGGCATCTTGGGAGCGAGTGCATCTCGCTTCATATACACGTACATGCCATTTTGATAAAGGCGGGCCATCGAGCCATTTGTGCCATATACGCTTACTCGTTTGCCTCGGACAATCGTCCCGATGATCTCTCCGTCCTCATTCATATAAGAGGATGTCGTCAAGACGAATTGGGAGTCCGTCTTGAACGGGATTCGATTTGTCATCGAGAGCGGGATGTATCCGACAGTTCCATTTAGATCGACACGCATCTGTCCGTCGATGAGGAAGCCGTTCAAGGTTTGACCGGCTTCAAGCGGAGTCATGGTTCCACCATCTGGTGAAGACGAGAGGGTCGCTCCCTCTTTTGCGTAGCGGGTCACTGCCGCCGGGACCGTCTCTCCGAGGGCGTCACGGGCGACATATGTACCGTCCGTCGTGAGGAGAAGGTCGCCTTCGATATCGAAGACGTCGACCGCTGTCCCGATGGCGAGTGTTGCGACTACATTTCCGGCAGCATCGCGTGCATCCGTCTCCGTATGGACGTAACGGGTGACAGCGTATGATAAGGCGTCGTTTCGGACGAATCCTTTTTGTGAAGCAACGGTGACGGACGTATGGGTCTCGGTCACCTCATGGATATCCACACGCTCCGCTTGGCCTGTGACCAGGAGGACGACCGTTTCTTCTGGATCGGCATAGAGGGTCGTGCCGGCACGAAGCAAGGCCTCAGACCCGATCGCTTGAGCGGTGAGTGTCCAATAGAAGGTAAAGAGAAAGAGCAAACTGAAGATTCGTTTCAACATTTCCACCTCGATTCATGAAATTTACAGTTTTTAGTATATACATAGTAGGGATGAAAAAGGTTGCTTATTTCGATAAAAGGGAAATGATTGAAGGAATCCGTGCTCAGCATTCCACTCGTTCGTTTGCGACCATCTGTGCTATGATGGACGGGGAAAGGAAGGGACAACTATGGAGACACTCAACATGAAACAACTTTCTGACGACCGATCGGCCCATCAAGTGGCCGGCGATCTCGACGCGATGCGGGCGCTCATGCACGACTCGTTCCGATATGTCGATTCGAGCGGGCGTCAGTTCGATAAAGAGACGTTCTTAGACCAGTTCGTCGACCCGACAGCGATTCAATGGATCGCACAGGACACGGTCACGTTCGATGAGACGGTACGCGGTGACCTCGCCGTCGTCCAACTCTTGCTCGAGGAGAAATTTATTCTCGGCACGAACGCGTACGAAGGTCGCTTCTGGATGCTTCATCTTTATATGAAAGAAGATGGCGTCTGGTTATGGCAAGGCGGACAAGCGACGATGATAAACGAAGGATGATAAGCGTTCAGACACTCCGAATCGATGGAGTGTCTTTTTTTATAAAATGAAGGAAATGTGAATTTGAAAAATATATGCCTATTTTAGAAAAATTATGTACCCTTTTGAAAAAGGACAGATTATAATAATTTTGTAAACGATTGTCATTATTCTTGAGGGGGACCCTACTTATTATGAAACAACCGAAATATGCAGCACTTTTCCTAGCTACCACACTCGCATTCGGAGGTATCGCGCCTTCGACAATCGTCAACGCAGAGACGACGGAAGACGTGACTGCTCCTGACGCACCTGTATTATCGGCACCACTCCACACGTCGACAACACTCACGATCACTGGTGAAGTGGCTGCGAAAGCGGAGATCTTGATCAACGGCAAGACATACGTCCGTACAATCCTCGAAGGTGGCGAGGCCGTCTTCAAGATGTCACCACAGTCGGTCGGCAAGGTCATCGACGTCCGTCTCGTCGACGCGAGCGGCAACGTGAGTGACACGACACGTGCCATCGTCGCCGAAGACCCGAACGCACGTCCAGACGCACCAGTTATCAAACCGTTGACGGAGACGTCACGTGAAGTGCGCGTCGTCGGGGAGCCGGGACAATATGTCGAGCTCTCGATCGGCAGCAGCACGTATAAAGGGAAGTTCGATGCGAACGGGCTCTACCGTCGTGGCATCGCACCGCAACCGGCCCACTCATGGCTCTCGGCGAAGACGATCTCGACGAAAGGCGCGACGAGCGACGTCTCGAAACGTAGCGTCTACACAGACCGCGTCGCACCGAGAACAGCGACATTGACACAGTCCGTGACGGCAGCATCATACGGTGTCTTCGGAAAAGCCGAACCGTATGCGACGGCCATCGTCAAGATTGGCACAAAGTCATACACGGCACCGGTCATGTCGACTGGGAAGTTCATCGTGAAGATCCCACGTCAAGCGATGGGGCAGAAGATGTCACTCGTCATCCGTGACGGCGCTGGCAACGTCAGCCAATCGAAGACAATCACAGTACAGCACGCGCTCTACAACAACTTCCACCGTGTCTACATGGAAGGCATGAAGTTGACGGTTCATAAAGAAGTCTTCTATGCAGATGCGACGACGAAGTACGCGGACACGTTCGTTCCACTCTTCTTCGGACATCCATCGAAGTCGGGCCTCGGGTTCCTCCTCAGCAGCTACACGGAGGATGGCTCGGTCGCTGGATTTGAGAAGTTGACGCTCCGTGTCGGTCGTGCGACCTATTCGCAAAACATCGACGAATATGATGTTTATTATGACGAGTTCGACGACGGCTCGGTCGAAGAGTCATACTTGTTCGAACCAGATGCGAAACTCATCAGCTTCGTCGACAAGTACGTCCGTCCGGAAAACCGGATCACGGTCATGGTCCAAGGAACGGACTACGACCTCGAGTTCAACCTATCGGGTGCGGAGAAACGCGCATTCATCCAATCCCTCCAATACGCAGGATACTAATTCTTTAGGACCGGTGGAGACACCGGTCTTTTGTATGCACGGATTCGATTCTCTTCTATATAAATGAAGTGGCGACTGCCATCTGCCACCTAGGAAGAAATATTTCCGAAATCTTTTTGTTACATTTTTGAAACATAAACCGATAAATAACGTAGAACAACGTGGAGCCAAGTGCTTCACTATTTAAGAAAAGAGGGAAAAGGTATGAAACAAGCTTTGCAACGCCTCGTTGCATTTGTATCGGTCCTTGCGCTCGTCGTGTCGCTCGTCCCAATGCGGACGATGGCAGCAGGCGCGGCCGATGTGAGCGGGGCCACATTACTTACACCAGGACAGACTGTCGAATTCACGACAGGGACAGATCCGGTGAACACGTATTGGTTCAAGATGGAGCGAGAAGCTTCAGCTATGACACATATGGAGATTGCGATGGAAGCGTCTGCCGTGACGAACATCTCGGTCTATCCGAGCGCTGAGACGGCAGCGGCCGATGAGACGTTCGATCGCTACCGGGCGAGCGCTTCTCCGGATACAGAGACGTCAGTCGCAAAAATCCAATTCCCATACGCATGGGAAGGACCATATTACATCAAAGTGGAATACATGCCACTCGAGACAATCGATGAAGAGGGCGCGGTGATTCCACCGACGGCAGCAGATGTCTCACTTGGTTATAAATCAGTGAAACTCCCAGTGAAGTATGAGGAAGGAAACGGAACGATGTGTCCGGTCGAATCGTTGCTCCCGATGCCAGAAGATGGCGGGTTGCTCGATATGATTCGTCGCCTGCAAGAAGAGATCCTTGGTGGATCGAAAGAAGGACGTCAATTGGAGGCACTTTACTACAAGTCGTCCCCGTACATCGTCCGCAAGTTGGCATTCGACAAACAGAAACGCCAAGAGGCGTTGACGGACCTTCAGACGTTACGTCCGCTCATCACGTCACTCGTCAACAAAGAAAGTCACACCATCACGAAAAATGAAGCGACTGCAATCAACCGTATGCACGCCTTGGTCAAATCAAGCGTACCGAGCGGAATCAAGTCGGATGTCAATGACTTGGCTTCATCGGTCGATATGACACGCCTCGCCGGCTCGACGGTGGAAGACGTGTTCGCACAGATTGGAATGGAGCTTCAAACGGTGGATACACCGCGTTATATCGTCAAATACAAATCACAACCATCGACATCGATCGGCAAGATGAACGCGATGACGGATGTATCGGCAGAGCGTATCTCGATCGGTCGTCCGGGAGACTATTTCGCGCTCGTTGACGTCGAGTCGGCAAGCACGAAGATGCAAGCAAAAGCGAAAGCGACGTTGAACGCCGATTCGAACGTCGAGTTCATCGAGCCAGTCCAGACGTACAAAGCGTTTGCGACAGATTCGAGCTATGAGTATCAATGGGCAATCAATGAAAAATCAGTCCTTCAACCGATGAAGTATGCGGGTGTCGGATTAGAAGGCTATGAGGCACTCCGCCTTCCAGGTCGTTCAATCAAAGTAGCCGTACTCGATACAGGTGTAGATGATCGTCTGCTCGACTTTAAAGGAAAAGTCGATGTCGCGAACGGAAAAGACTTCACGGACCCGAACGGGGATGGAAGCTCTCGCGATGAGAACGGTCACGGGACGCACGTAGCAGGTGTCATCGGGGCAGTACGAGACAACGGTGTCTCGATGCGCGGGATGGTACCGAACGTATCGATCCTCCCAGTCAAAGTGCTCGGAGCAGACGGGACGGGTGACACGGATCAAATCGCACTCGGAATCAAATATGCAGTCGATGCTGGAGCAAAAGTCATCAACATGAGTCTCGGTGGCGGCGAAAGTCGTACAATCGGTTACATGTTGAAGTATGCCTATGACCGCGGTGTCGTCGTCGTTGCGGCGACGGGGAACGAAAGTGAACCGGAAGTATCTTATCCGGCCTCTTCGAAGTATACAATCTCGGTCGGAGCGACGAACTCCCTCGGAATCGTCGCAGATTACTCGAACTTCGGATACGGCGTCGATGTCGTGGCACCAGGTTCGAAAATCGCAAGCCTTGTCCCAGATGGGAATGTCGTTTATTTGGACGGCACGAGCATGGCGACTCCACACGTCGCTGGCGTCGTGGCCCTCTTGAAATCACAACACCCGACCCTCTCGGTCGAGTCGATCCGTACGCTCTTGCAACGGACGGCTGACCCTGTCGCCTTCTCAGGCGGAGATGTGCCGGAAGTACCGGTTGACGAGGAAGACGAATGGGCATTTGAAGACATGAGTGTCGAGTTCTCGTTACCAGTGGCGTATTACGACGTGTTAGGCGGTTACGGGAAGGTGAACCTTCACCGCGCCGAGTCGATGCTCCGTTTGAACGCGAACCGTGCGGTCGTGGCGGAAAATGCAGCAAACTTCAAAGTGAACGTGAAGTCTGGCACGGTTGTCTCCGTATATAACGGCGATCAAGTCGTCGGACGCGGGACAGCGAAGCAAGCGGTCGCATCGTTCAAGATGAAACCACAACCTGCAGGGACAGTCTTGCGCGTCGTTTACACGAACGGCAAGTATCAGTCGACGGAACGGTTGATCGTGGCGGCGGGCAAACGTCCGGCTAGTCCAGCGGTCACAACGCTCCGTGCTGGCGCGAGAGCAGTGTCTGGTAAAGCGACACCGGGTATGACGGTTGTCGTTCGCAATGCGCAGCGTCAATTGTTCGGGACGGCGATGATCCGTCCGGACGGCACGTACAGCGTCAAGACGCGGGCTCTCCGTAAAGGAGAATCGATCTACGTCCACGTGGAAGATTTGAACGGCCGTGCCGGACAAATGACACGTGCGATCGTCAAATAAGCTAGTTACAACGGGAGACGGGTATGCCGATGGGCATATCCGTCTTTTTGTATGGAGTGAATGCAACGGACGAGGTGACCTGACAAGGTTCGAATGATGGAAAAGTGGTTCTCGCAGAGAAAAGGCCGTCATGATGATGCGATTCGTCTGTAATCGGGTGGGTCGAAAGTCCTCACGGCACGGGAGAAGGTTGAAACGAGAGGCGCAGATGCCTAAAATGGAACATACCCGTTACTTTTGGATAACTTTGGTTTTGTTAAACAGGTCAATGATTTTATGGTTTGGAAATAACTAAGGTAAACATTGGACTTTGAGAATCGATATTGTAAATTAAATACTAAAGGTAATTAATGGTATAAAAATGGTTTTCAACTATTATTTCCGCTAAAAACGCATGAAATCAACAAAAATCGACGTGTTTCGACATTTCCAAAAAAGGTAAATCCAAAAATGAATTAAACTAAAATCTCCAAAATTCAAAAACGTTACCATTTTTGCGAAAAAAAACGCTTGTGTCGCTTGGAAGTGTTATGTATATTATGGATGTAAGGTTTTCCAAGAACAGTCTTGGTAAATTGTTCAAGATGATTCTTGCAAAGACTTCTACCGGGGGAGAACGCCCGGTCTAAAGAAGAGTCGGTTACATAATCATTAGTACTTTATTCATTGTTATGGATACATGACTCCGAACGAGATCGGTTGGGCGAGGACGGTAGAAAAACCTATCTACCTAAGGGAGGATTTACATCAGATGGCTAAGAAGAAACAATTCGTTACTGCAGCGGCAGCGTTCGCAGTAGCAGCATCAGCAGTAGCGCCTGCAATCACAGCAGACGCAGCATCAACAACAGTCCAACTTTCATCGGACTACGTACGCGGCGGGGACCTCGACGCGGCACTTGACAAAGAGTACAAAGGTAGCGAGATCTACTGGTACAAATCGTCAGTCGACATGAACAAACTTGGCGTGTTCCAAACTGCTAAAGGTTTTGTAAAAGGCCAAGGCATCCGCGTTGAGAAAAAACTTCGCGTCTTGAACCACGCACAAGATATCCAACCTGAAGAAATCGTCCTCGAAGAAGGCGTTCCTGCATCAGGTCTTCGTATTCAGCCAGTTCTCTTCGCAGACGGCGTGAAATACAACAAAGTTGTTACTTACAAAGGATTCTCAACTGAGAAAGCTGGAGAGTTCGAAGGAACATTCACTTACTCGAACAAAGCTTTCGGCGTTGTAACAAAAACAGTTAAATACAAAGTAGTTGCTACGAAAGTAGAACTTTCTGAAGTGAAGAGCGAAGTTATGGACGACGTTCTCTCAGTAACTGCTGACGTGAAAAACCTCAAAGACGGCGAAAAAGTTGAACTCGTTGTGTACGCTAACCGTGACATGAACGCAGCTCTTCCAGCTGTTCAAGCAGAAGTTAAAGACGGAAAACTTTCAGTTAAGTCTGGTAAACTTCCTGCAGGTAACCACTCATTCATCCTCCGTTCAGGCGAAGTGAAGACTGACGTTATGAACTTTGTTGTTGAAGCGCCAATGGTTAAAGACGTTAAGGCGATTAACGCTAAACAAATTCAAGTTGCTTTCAACAAAGAAGTTGACGCTTCAACAGTGATTGGTGCAGACGCAGCTCTTAAAAACATTTCAATCGCTAAAGTTGGCGCTGTAGCTTCTACAGGATTGACAGCAAAACTTTCTGACGATAAGAAATCACTTGTTATTACTGCAGCTAACGGTGAAACTTTCAACGGATCATACGTTGTTTCGGTTTCAGACTCAGTAAAAGCAGTTTCAGGTGCTAAGTTTGCACCAACAAGTCAAATTTTGAATGTTGAAGATAAAGTTGCTCCAACGTTCGTATCTGCATCTGCAGTTGCTAAAACAACTACAAAAGAAGTTACTCTTAAGTTTGATGAGCCAGTTGTATCTGACGGTGTAATTGCATACGTAAACGGTGCTGTTGCGGTTGTAGGAGCTGGTGCTTCTTCAAACGAGTTGAAAGTAACAACTTCACAAGAACTCAAAGCTGGTGAAGCTCTTACTATTCGCTTGACTAACGTTAAAGACTTTGCTGGAAACTACACTACTCCTAACCCACTTGAAGTAACAACTACAGTGGTAGCTGACGTTGCAGCACCTAAAGTAGTTTCTGCTGAAGTGTACGGTGAAGATGCTGTGAAAGTTACTTTTGATAAAGCACTTGATGCTACACAAGCTTCAACATTAGGATCAAAAGTTCGCTTGCTCGCTGCAAACGGAACTGCTGCAGGTACTTTTGCTAATGCTGCTTCAATCGACGGTAAAACAGCAATCTTTACACTTACTACACCTGCTTTCGACAAAGATGGTAAGCTTGCTGGAACATTCTACCTTGATAAAGGTGTGAAGGATACTTTAGGTAATGAATCAGCTGAGTTGTTTACTAAACAACTTTCATTCCAAAAAGATACAGTGGCACCACTTGTAGCTTCTATCTCTTACAAAGATAACAACATCGTTGCATCTTACACTGAAGAAGTTGCAATCACGAACGGTACTGTAGTTACTGCAATCAACAAAGCAACTGGTAGCGTTAACACAATTACACTTAACACTGCAAATGGAGGAAATACTACACTCAGCACTGACGAGAAGACAGTTACTATTTCTAACCATGGCTTAGTAGATGGAACATATGAGCTACGCTTGCCTGCTGGTATCGTAAAAGATAAGTCAGCTGCTCAAAACTCTGCTGCTTACTTCACAACTACACTCGTTATCAAGAACTCTGTAGCAACTGAAAATGATACTACTAAACCTGTAGTTACATTTACATCTGCAGTAGACGGAGTTACTCCTGTTGATTCTATGTCTACAGCTTCAGAATATAAATTCACGTTTGATCTTTCTGACAATGCAGGAATCAACTTTGACTCAGTATTAAATACTTCTAACTACACATATGCTGGAAAAGCGCTTCCTGCGAACTCGTATGTAACGACTGACGCAACTTCAGTAACTGATAAGGACGTTACAGTAACAGTTCATGTTCCTAAGAAGAGCGTTTCAACTACTGTAAACGAAGGCTTGTTCTCAGTAGTCAATATCAAGGACGCTGCTGGTAACCCACTTGCTGCAGTTGCTAATACTAAAGTCACCTTGACTGATGGCGTAGCTCCAGAACTTAAATCTGCTGTAATCTCTTCAGGAGATAAAACTACTTTAGTTGTTGAATTGACTGAAGAAGTTGTTGGACTTGATGCAGCAGGAGATCTCGTTCTTACAGTCGATGGAGCACCTGTCGTAGTATCAGGAGTAGATTTAGTTACTGCTGGTACAGATAAAGGCAAATACTACATCACTGGAACGGATATTACTGATTTCACTGCTAAGTCAACAATTACACTTGCTTTGAAAGAAGATACAACTGGAACGGTAGTTGAAGATGCAGCTGGAAATGATGCTATCTTCGGACAAGCTATCAAAATCAAATAATTCTATATAAAATTATTTGTAAGAGCCCTAGTTCACTTTATAGGGCTCTTATTTTGTTTTCAAATATAGAACACCCTCACCATCGCGGCTCAGGGTGCTTTTTTATGTCCAAAAGAGGAGAAACGATGAAACCGAATCAATCTGCAAAGCGTGTCGATATCGTCGGCATCAAACTCGTCAAAGAAGGGAGTGTCGCTATAAGGGACGGACCATCCACAGACCGGATGACGGCTATACGCTCATGAAAGAATTCTTGGAGGGCTTGATCGGGAGTATTTACTCGTCGTCAGTCTCGACACGCAGAATCAGCCTGTCTCCGTCAACGTCTGTCATATCGGGAGTCTGAACGCGAGACTTGTTCATCCGAGAGAGGAGTTGGATGTCCGCTGATCTTTATCGAGCGCGAACGCCATGATTGTCGATGATAACCATCTAAGCAGGACTGAGGAACGAAGCTGAGGGCGACCTATTCTCACAATCAGCGAGAAGAGAACTTATTAGATTAGTTATGGTTAAAGTTATGGAAGCAAGTTGCCAACGTTTGGAGGTAGACCCTAAAAACTGTATCGTACAAAACAAAAAAATCACTTTAGCGGCTTCGTCAATCTTGTGTCAAGTATTGTTCAATTTTGACGTCAAGTTCAGGTATTGTTTTGGTATATTGAATTGTAATATGGTGAGTTGCTTTCTCAGAAATGCGCTTGTTCTTGAAAGAGTGGAGTAATCTGACTAAATATAGTTTCAAGTACAATATTTTTTCGATTAAAGATAAGCTGAGCTTTATATCGAAAGAACGTTTTTTAATATAGGTAAATACGATAATTTACAATTAAAATTTAAAAGTAGCATATATATACAATTAATGAATCTGCAATAAATATCAATAACAGCTTGAGAAGAACAGGAACAATAAATATTGAAGACAAATAGTAATAGAGTTTTAGGTGAAAATGGGAACTGGGTACGAGGTGATGTTTAGTCTTCAATCAAAAATCGATTAAATCGGATAAGTTACTAGAAATACGCAGATTAGATCATAGGATAAGATTTTATAAGACTTTATATAATTCTGTGAATAGTCATATGTGAATCAAAATTTACAATAAACTGATTGGATATTGAACTAATGAACAAAAAAAGTACAGCTAGTGCAATCATTTATTATATTGTTTTCTACTTCATGATGCTTGCATATTCATATTTTCTCTTGAAAATTACACATAAGGATAATTTGAATGAAATAAATATTATTGATTTTTCAAATAAAACTGATTATGTAATTTATTTATTGGGATTTGTAATTCTTCAATACATTTTCTTTTATGTAATGAGTTTTTTTTCAAGGCTAGATGGATCTTGGTTTTTACCGCATGGAAACGCATTAACTGTTTCTGTTAAAGCCTTTCTTCAATATCATAAAGGCCTATTTGTACATATAACACTTTTTATGGTAATTGGATTTCTTAGCACAGATTTCTCATTGCCCGCAATACCTTTTTCTTGGTTTATTTCAGCTGCAGGAATCTTGATAATTACTGGATTTATTCTTTTAGATTTTAATTTTGTCTATTTTAGTACTATTATGTTTCTACTTGTACTTCTAAAAAGTTTTAATAGCAGTGACTACTCGGTAAGATTAGATTATTATGTTTATACTTTAGCAATAAGTTTATTTATTAGTGTCTTAAGTTTCTTATGGAGATATGACATTACAAAAAATTTTTATTTCATTATTTTGCTGTTATTCTCGTTCATAGTATCAAGTGCATTTATTGACTTCCGACAAGATGAACGAGCATTAATAATTATTATAGGGATTATTATTTATGTATTATCTTCACTATACTTTTTCATAAAAGATGCTATTAAAAAAGAAGACTCCAAATTATGGGATTACATTAAAAATCTTTTGTTTATAGAGTATAGAATAGCGGAGCAATCAAAAAGAAATTCTGAAAATATTACTTTAATCAATATGCTCTTTAATAATGATGTAAGTAAAATTAACGGTCTATTGAAAGAATTTTCAAGAAATGCACATGTGGTATTTGTCCGACCAAATATGAAGAGAAATTCAATCAAAGAATCATACTATCTAGATTTAAAAGATAGTCGTGATTTTAGAATTTTTGTTTCTAATTCTTTTAAAAAAATAAAAGGTGGTCAACACCTCTCTGAACTGATTCATTTAATAAAAGTCTTCACTAATAACCAAAGAAGTTACTCGGAAAGTTTAATGAATACAAGAACTACAAATATAAAGTTAAGAAATCAAAACAATCTTATCATTGGAATATTTATTTTTATTGTTGCCAATATAATAATAAAACTCGTTTTGACAGATACTTTAGAATTATTTATAGTGCATTTTTTAGTATGGGCCATTTTTTTACGCATGTTCTTGAGAACTTTTGAAATCGGAAAAGCTTTTTACAGAGATTTAACGGAACAAGGATATAACAATAGTTTTCTAAATGGTACAGATCGTATTTGGTTAGCAATAAAAAGCGTAATTGAGATTTCAATTCTTGCTTCTGCGATATACATGCTAAACCACTTGATTATTTATACAAATGTAGAATTTAAGATGTGTACCGGTATCCTATCATCGTCGTTTTGGAAGAACATCGAATATGCCTTTTCAGTTGCTATTTTTAACGTGTCTTTTCCTGAAGCATTAATTCCACATTCGAATAAAAACTTTCTTTGGTTGTCTACTCATTTAATTCAAGTGGTTTCAAGCTTGATATTAATAACTATAAGTATTACTGGATATATGGGACGTGAGAAAAATCTAACTTATTTTGAATTTGACCTTTCAAAAGACGGAACATTTAAGATATTTAAAATGGTTCGGGAGTCTCCCGGAAAAACAAAATTGATTCTTTGTCATAAATTCAGTACAAACACAAAAACAGATGGAACATTGAAGACAAATCAGTTTGATGTAGAGATTTTAATTACAATACTAAATAACATGTTTGCAAATAATGAGATTTCCGAAAAAGACTATGATCACATTATGAGAATATTAGAGGTGGGGAACTCTTATTTTTCACCAAAAAAATAATGAATAATATAAATAAGTACAACATTCAAAATGAATATAAAAGTCTACAGGGCTTTCCTCTTGTAAAATGAAGTTCCTCCCAAAACATACAGTCAGACGAAAACCCAGCTACGAATTGGGAGGTGCATAGAGGTTCTATGAAAAGGTGATTGTAAATTTCGACGTCAAGTCCGCAGCGAGTAAGCTCGAACAGAAGAGACTCTTTTAAGCACAGAGTTTGTACGACTGAAGGTTTACTGTCTGCCTTATACGAAAGAACGACACAAATTTATGGCATCACACGCCTGTATATGATTTCAATGTAAAGCGAAATGGCTCGAATCCTATCAAATTAAGGATTCGAGCCATTTCGTCTTTTTAAGCTATACATCTTGTATAGCTGACAGTAGAGAATTTATTTTTTATGCAGTTTGTTTTCGCTGTTGCTGTTCTTGTCGTCGACGGATGATTGAACGTCCAAGCTGAATTCCTGGTCGCTCGATGATCCGGTATGTGACAGACGCAATCACGCCAGAGACGACGAGCGTCACGAGGAACGTCAACGTCCATACCGTCGTCACGTTATATTGCTGGGTCCACGTCTCGTTGAAGAGGTGATTGACCCAGTCGAGGACGAAAAAGTGGACGAGGTACAGGCTGAAGCTGATATGCCCGATGTACTGCATCACCGGATGCTTGAGGATGCGTCCCCGAATACCAGATAAGCCGAGAGCCAACAGACAAAAGGCGAGACCGAACAGCGCATGTTTCGGAAATGCGCTATAGACATCATACGGAGTAATCCCGAGTACGATCAGTAACGCAATTGAGCCGAACGTCATCGCATAGTGCGTTCGCACGGACCACGATTGGTCGCGCCACACGAGATACAACGTGACCCCCATCAAGAAGATCGGCAGCTGGTTCGGGAACCAATAAAAGGCGAAACTCTTCACGTCCATGAATGGCTGACTCTGTTCGGTCAGGAGGTGCAGGACGATGCTGAGTACGAGCGTCGACGTTGTCCACAAGATCCCTTGACGCGCTGTCTTGATCCATTTGAACAGGAACGGCACACATGCATAAAATAAAAATTCGTTCGAGATGGACCAACCGCCCGGCACGAGACTGAATAACCACTCGGGATGCAGGACGTTCGTGAACGTCAACGTCGAGACCAAGAGGGAAAGTGTCACGTCTGGATAGGCCGTCGAAACCCCGATGAATTGATTGATTAGATCAAAACTCAAGTAGAAGAGCAGTGCGGCGTAAAACATCGGTGCGATCCGGAAGAAGCGCTTCGTGTAGAAGTCCTGAAGCGGAATCTGGCGCGATACCGTATAGCGCTCCAATGAATAGAATAACGTGAAGGCGCTGACGATAAAAAAGAGTTGGACGCCGCGCGACCCTTGTATCCCGATATGGTATAACCAATCGGGCAATTGTTGAAGGGACCGTGTCGAGTGCGTCAACACGACCCCGAGGATGGCGTAACCGCGAAGGGCATCTAAAAAACTGAGTTTCTGCAACTGATGTAATCTCCTCTATACATTCCTATTTTTCTTTTCGTCAAACAATCTATCACGCTGTTGACGGTGTGTCTATTTGATTCAGACACTTGTGTTGAAACTGTAAAATATAGTTCTCGTTAAATTGGCACGCGAATTTGTCTCGTCTCTTTATTCGAGAGCGTATAAGTCACGATGTAGCTCGAACCGGACACTTTCACACTGGCCGACCGAATCGTCGTCTTCGACTGGTCGAGTCGGATGAGCGTGAGGTAGCGCACGTCTTTCCCGGTATTATATGAGATGACTTGTGGACGCGGCTTCCATTCGTAATCCTCGACGGCGACGAAGCTCGTGCTGTTGCGCATCGATGAATTTTTAAGATTCAGCTGCATGAGCTGAATCGTTCGTCCGTTCGTATCACCGTAGACGACGTTCTGGGTCGCCATCGAACTTTGAAGGAGTTTCAGACCTTCGGCGAGATGGAACCGCTGCACGAACTTCGTGGTTGCGGGTGAACTGATTCGGTCGTAGACGATGAGTGTCTGTTCTCTGTCGTAGACGAGCGTCCGTCGATGCGTCGCCCCGTTCCCGATGAGCTGGCTCTCCCCAATCGTAAGAAGGGTCGAACCGAGATTTTGTACGGTCTTGATGTTGCTCTTCCCACGCATCGTGGAGCGGAGGTCGAGATTCGCCCCGTCACGGTGGACGGTATTATGGGCATCGACACCGAAGACGCGCTGACGTTCGGGGCGATTCGTATAGCCGTAGCGACCCGTCTCGATGATGAAGTCGCGGCCGAGGCCATACAGGTCGATGCTCAAGTCATCGGCATGCTTGTGGGCACTGCTGTGATAGCCGGCTGTCATCATCACCTGGGTCGCCTGATTGAACGCGCGAGGTGGAGATGCCCAGTATTCGCGCATGAAGCTGTATTGGTTGCTGATCCGTTTCGCCGTGACCGGTGGGCGTGTCCCTTCCTTCCCTTGGGTGAGGGCGAAGACGAGCTCGGGGAAATCCTCGATATGCGGAATGATCGAGGTGTTCCGTCTGACACCGGACGTGTCTCCAAAGATCGGGAGTGTCCCGTTCGGTTTGATCATATACGTCAGTTGCTTCGGCATCTGTTCGACCCGTGCCATGCTCGAAGGGAGTGAGAAACGGTTCGCTTCTGCCCAGATGAGGAAGCGGTCGAGCACATGATACATATAGGATTGATAGCCGGGTGAATGCTCGAGATGGACGGCGTCCGACGTGATGCTGTGGCGGATCTGTTTGTCGAGGCGGCTATCTGCGAGCGTCTTCCACGTTCTGCTCCGGTCGAACTGTGGGAACGTTTGCGCGATGGCGGTAAGCGCCATGTCTTGGAATATCCCATGATTGTGATCATTTTTATAGAAGCTAGACGTCGCGAGTAACGTGCCATGGTCGTGGAGCGTCCGTAACATCAGTCCCGTGAAGGCCGTATCTTTATAGAGCGAAGAAGATTTATAGGCATCCCAAAAATTCAAGAGATGGAACGTCCGGATCGACGTGCCGTGGTCGTTATACGGCCAACGGTACTGTTTGTAGTTCGCAATCGGATGGGCTTTCGTCCAACTTTTAACGACCCGTACCCCGTACTTCAAATAAGCAGTATTGCCGGTCTCGTTATACGCCTGGGTCAATTGATTGAGCACCGTCAAATAATGAATTTGGAACGGATAGGAATTGCTCGACGAGCTCGGGATGTCCCGGTGCCAGTTAAACGTATCGACGTTCGGGACGGACAATTGATATGGTTTGGACGGGATCGACCAATCCCCACGAATCGCACGGTTGGCGTAGTCGACGGCGCGCGCAGGTGTCAATTTTTCATATTCATATGGTGCGTGAAGCGGCATCTGTTTCATATACTCATGCGCGAGTCGTGCCGTTCCACTCGACTTCAAATTCGAAGCGGTGAGTGGGTCACCGAGTAAGAGCTTGGCCTGACTTTTCTTTATGTAGATCTTTTTCGTATGACTCAGTGCGATGTAGTACCAGCCGGACGTACTGACGGCTGTGTAGCGTTTCGTTGTCGAATACGCTGCCACTTTCGTCAATCGACCGTTCTTCATTTCATAGACGGTCGCATTCGGGATGGAGCGGATATCGAAAGGGTTCGTCGCAGCCTGTACGGAGTCTGTCGGGGTCATGCCCCAAGCCCCTACTAAGACGAGGACGAGTAATATTCGTTTCATGCATACACCTCAATAAATTTGGATTTACTTCTTTTTCAAAGTATACCATGAGGTGCGTTTATTCCCTTAATTTTCTATATCATCTTTATTGTAAAAAGAAGACCGACCTAACTCACAGGTCGGTCTTCTTCGTATGGTCCTTAATCCAACGTCAACCGTTCCACCGCATCGCGAAGATGATTCTCGCGGACGCGGATGTACCGACGTGTCGTCTTCGGTTCGGAGTGGCCAAGTAATTCAGATAACGTCGTCTCCATGACCCCTTTGTCATAAAGGTGCGTCGTAAACGCATGGCGGAGCGTATGAGACGTGACAGGATAGCCGAGCACCTCTGTGGCAGCCGTCGTCAGGTGACGATTGATGGTCGTCTTACAAATCAAGGCACCTCGTGCAGACGGGAACACATAGGGTGAGTCGACGGGACGTCGCTCCTCATCGAGATAGGTGGAGAGGACGGAGTGAATCTTGTCATTCAACGGGATTCTCCGGGGCTTTCCCGTCTTTGATTCTCGGACATAGAGTAACCGCTCCTGCAAATCGATCGCATCGAGTTTTAACAGCCGGACCTCGTTGATCCGCATGCCCGTATGGAGTTGAACGGTTAAAAACGTACGATACAACGGGACGTCGATGGCATCGATGACAGCGGACAATTGTCTAGGGGAGGGGATCTCCGCTGAATGGCGCTCGGTCACTTTCACCCGTAACTGATGAAAGGGGTTATGGGTGACGAGATGCTCGGCGATGGCCCAATCGTATAAGCCGCGAAGAGCGCTCAAGTAGTTGTTGATGGTCACCGGTTGACAGCCTTCCGAACGGAGCGTGTCGATATACGGCATGACGTCCTGCCTCGTTTTTAATTCGTCGAGCGTTCTGCCTTCTCCCATGATAGCTTCGAATCGGGCAAACTTATAGGTCGCCTGGCTGACCGTGTTGTCCGATTTTCCGGTCATGCGTAAATAGTGGATGTGCTGGGCGACGGCGTCTTTCATGTGTAAGGTCATCTTCCTGTCTCCTCTTACTCGTTGTCCTCACGGAGCATCCGTTGCAGTTCGGCCTTATAGGCGCGTAGTCGACTCGGCGAGTACCCGAGCGATGCCTCGGTCCCGTGAAGCATATGGCAGAGTAAGGTGAAATGACGATTTGGTAAAGTGGATCGCTTGTCGTCTAGCCAAAGCGAGAGGGGCACTTCGCGCTGGTCGACTTGTTCTGGGAGTCGTTCGCTCGCGACCTCGTGTCGGAGCGTCTTCGCCTGTTTGGCCCGTTCGTTCAGGATGGCCCCGCGGATACGGATGAAACAGTACGTTTTCCCTAACGTCTTGCCGTCTTGAAGGGCACGCCATAGAGCGATTCGTGCCGTTTGGGCGGCATCGTCGACTTCGTTCGGATGGAGATGGAGCTGTCGGATGACGTAAAAGATCATCGGCTCCCACTCTCTGATTTGTTCGTTAGCATCTGGCATGGTGGGCTGCTTTCCCGCGCGCGTCTCAAGTTTCCTAGGTGGATACAGCATAATGGTTGTTATGCAGATTTCGCACCTCACGAACGTTGAAGTTTCGTCAGCTCAAATCAGACACAGCACGGAAATGCTGTATGGCACAACCCGTATCCCTTATCCATCGGAAGCATCGATTCTCTATAACAACCATTATAGGAGGATGTCAGGTGATGATTTGATCAAGAGGTAAATGATATCCAAGTTTTAGTTGTTTAGCATTCGTTTAATGGATATAATTTACAGGGTGAAATCAAACCGGAAATGTGAGGAAAATCATGAAACCTTTGTATAAACGATTATCCATCGGGATGTTGAGCGGGATGCTCCTGTTCGCACCGATGACGACGGCTTCGGCCAACTCGGACTTCAACGTGCGCGTCGCTCCGTCGACCACGCTACACCAAATGAAGGGGAAGAAACTGGTCCCACTACAGAAGACGAACACGACGAAAGAATACCGCATCGTGCGCCCGTCCGGATGGTATTATCTTGCCATGTCCGGCGGCAAACGGATCTATATCAAGAAAAGCCAGGCGGAAGTCGTTCCGGCCCGTTCGTTGACGAAAGCACGCATCCAATCGAAAACGAACCGTCCGCTCGTCCATACATACATGGGGCAGACCGAGTCCCATATCCCGTATGAATATGACCGACTGTCGACAGAACAGGCGAAACAGTTCGCCGATCGGGCGCTCGCCGGCAACTGGTATATCCCGACGAAACCGAACAATCTGTCGGTCCCAAACATCGACACGTTCAACTGGCATAAGGACGTCCCGGCCGTGGACAGCAACTCGTTCCCGTTCCAGCTCCACTACTTGACGGTCCTCAATCAGTTGACGCAAGCGTACAATGACACGGGTGACCTCGCCTATCTGAAATATGGCGAACGACTAATCAAAAGTTGGACGAAGGCACACCCGGCCTATAACTACAAACGACTCAAGTGGGGATACAATGACCAAGGAACGGCGATTCGTGTGTTCCATTTGTTGAATTTCTGGGATGTATATAAAGAGACGTCACTCTATCGGGACCCTGCCTTCACCGAGCTCATGTTGAAAACATTGTATGAGCATGGGGAGATCTTGGCATCGTCCGACTTCTACAAACCGAAACATAACCACGGTATCTTCCAAGACATGGCGCTCACCGCCATCGCCCAGACGTTCCCTGAGTTTGACCGGAGTAAGGTTTGGCAATCGACCGCCAGCACGCGGCTCCAGGCGCAGATTGCCCATAGCATCTCGCCGGAAGGGGTCCACCTTGAACACTCACCTCGATATCACGTGTATGTGTATCATACGTTGTCGCGCTTTATCGAATGGGCCGAGGCTAACCAGTTCGTTCTGCCTTCACGCTCGGGCTATATCGAGAAGATGCCGGATCAGCTCACCTACATGTTGAAGCCGAATCGGACGCTCCCGATCTTCGGTGACACGACCGGGCACCTTCAAGGGATGAACATCATTCCAAAGACGAATGAATATCCAGAGCTCAGTTTTGCGGTGAGCGGAGGGGCAGAGGGCGTGGCACCGACCCTGTTGACGAAGCAAATCGGGGATCAATACAGCTTCATGCGCGAATATTGGTCGCGTCCACCTGAGGCGTTCTCGGGTGCGACACAAGTGATGATGACGGCAGGTTATCATAGCAGTGCCCACAAGCATGCCGATGACTTGAGCATCGACTTCTATGGACTGGCGCGTGACTTCATCATCGAGACGGGTCGCTTCGGTTATTCGGCACGACCGGAACGGAAGGAAGTCTTTAAAGTCGAGGCCCATAACACCGTCCACCGATACGGGGAAAACTTGGACTTAAGCAAAGGCATGATCGGTCGGAGCCGTATCGTGAAGACCGAAGACCGTGGAGAGACGAGCGTCGCCATCGGAGAGAGCGCGTTGATTGGGAAAGGGGCGACGCATCGCCGCACCCTCGTCTATGACAAGGCGAAAACGCTCGTCGTCTACGACCGCATCACCTCACCGAAGCCGGACATGTTCGTCCAGCGCTTCCACCTCGGAGAGGGTCTGAAGCTATATAAAGGGACGACCGAGGCACAGAACGTGACGTTCCGAGACAGCCGCCGTCGATCGATTCAACTAATCCAGCTCGAGACGGACGAAGAGTCATATATGTCCGTTCAACCAAGTCATCTATCGGTCCGTGATGCGGAGTGGACGCTTCGCGACCAAGTCGTCTCCATTGAATACGGTACGGACGTTCGTTACATCACACTCATGCGGATCGACCGGACGAACACCTCGATTGTCGACACGACGGTCAAGGAACAAGCTAATCAGTATGAACTTACCTATACACTTTCCAACGGCGAGACCCATACTCTCGACGTTCCAAAATGATTGAAGCCTGGCGACTGCCAGGCTTTTTTACGTGGACAATGGGAGTAGTTGTTGAATCCCACCATTTGCTAAGGTAGAATTTTCAAGTAGAACAACTGACAAGTGAGGGAACGAATGGAACATTCACATGCAAAACAGATCGTGGCTCAACTTCGGGGTTCGCTCTCGGGGAAAGCGAGCGATGGTTGGGACGTCGTCGTCTCGGCAGGAACGATGTGTTATCAATGGAAGGGAAGACGGATGGTGTCAGACAGTCGGCTCGAGACGACCGAGACGGTGCGGCTCATCCGTCCATACGGTCGATATTATATTGTCCATAGAGAAGGAAGGGAAGCACTCGTCCGCGCGACGGACGTGATGCTCCTTATGACCGAACCCCTCTCGAAAATCAAACTGACAGACAAGATGGAGCGACTGCTCGTCCGTGACTATATGAAACAAAAGCGCACATTCGCTTCGTATCATTATGAACAAATCCGTGATGAACAGGCGGTTCATTTTGCAGAAGAGACGTTGAGCGGAAGATGGTATATCCCATCGCTTCCGCATACATTGGCCGTCCGTGATGTTCGGACGTTCGATTGGAACAAAATGTTACCACCTGTGAACAACAACTCGTTCCTTTTCCAACTCCACTATTTGACGACGGTCAATCAACTGACTCATGCCTATGAGGTGACGCAAGACGAAAGATACTTGCACTATGCACACCAAATCATCGATAGCTGGCAGAGCCATCATCCGCTGCATGGCGGTCCGCGGGGGCGTGTAGCATACCATGCGCACGGTACGGCGATTCGAGTATTCCATATACTCCGTTTCTTTGAAGCGTATCGCCAGGCACCGATCCATCATGATGCCCGTGTGACGTGCCGCTTGTTACATCTGTTATATGAACATGCGACATTACTGGCGACCCCTACCTTTTATCGTCCGCTTCATAACCATGGGCTCTTTCAAGATATGGCACTGTTTGCGATTGCTTCCTGTTTTCCGGAGTTTGATCGCAGTGCGGATTGGAGAAGGATTGCGCGTGCGCGGTTGAATAAGCAACTCGACATTTGCCTTTCGGAGGACGGGACCCATTTGGAGCACTCGCCCGGCTATCACGTTTACGTGTACCATACGCTAAGTCGATTTAGAGACTGGGCCGATTTAAATGGATTCACGTTGCCGGAAGGGATTGGACGCATCGATCGGATGCCAAAGCGCCTCTTGCATTTCATTAAACCGAACCAAACCTTGCCGATCGTGGGGGATACGGGAGGACAGCTTCGCGGAAGCCGTTTAATTCCTCGGATTGAAACGTTTCCCGAACTAGCCTTTGCCATGAGCGGAGGGACACAAGGACAATGCCCAGAAGAACTGCTGGCGAATCTAGGCTCTCAATATGCGGTCATGCGTGAATATTGGCACCATGCAAAGCGTCCGTTTCGTGACGCTACCTATATTCTGATGACAGCGGGATACCATGGGGGTGCACATAAACATGCCGACGACTTGAGTCTCGAACTATATGGATTGGGGCGGGATTTCATCGTCGAAACCGGTCGGTATGGCTATGTGGACGGACCTGAGCGTGCGCAAGCACTACGTGTCGCGGCGCACAATACGGTACATCGACTCGGAGAAGAGCTCGACTTGTCGATCGAGCGAATCGGAGAGAGCGGAATCCTAGAGGTGAAAGAGGCGCGGAAACAGATGACGGCGACCGGAGTGAGCCGTCTGATTGGAAAAGGGGCCATTCATACTCGGCATGTCGTGTACGATAAGGCGCGAACGCTTGTCGTGTTTGATCGGATTGTCGCGCCGGAAGCGGACCTCTTTGTCCAGCGCTTCCATCTGGCACCCGGTTTGGACCTGGTATCGGGTACACCAGAAGAACACAACGTTCGATTTAAAGATGCCTCGAATCGAGCCATTCAATTCATTCAGCTTTTAAAAAGCGAAGAGGCTTATATGGCACTTGAACCGAGCCATGTATCCATGCGTGATTTGGAGTGGACTCCCCGCCAGCAAGTCGTTTCGATTGAACATGGTAGCGAAGTTCGCTTTTTGACTCTGATTCGACTAGACCGGACCGGGAAGCGTGTCGTCGATACGAAGGTCGAAGAGCGGGATGGGATGTACATCGTCTCGTATTGGATTGAAAATGGGGGGAAGCATGTCATTCATGTGCCATGTGAGGAAAGTCGTGACGTATAAAGGACAAAGCGTCACGACGCTCTCACGAAGTGATGTCGTCCTTTACATAATGAGGGAATCGTTTTTTGTGGAAATTGTAAAAACCTTAAAAATCTTCAATTTGTGATTGTTTATTGGACGCGTTTCCGTTACGTTAGAACTAGAGCGATTTGTACATATAAGGGAAAAACGGACGACTTTGGGGTAATCGTGGTAAGTAAAAAGTCGAATGATGTAAGCGCTTTCTCTTGTGTGTCCTCTTCGCAAATCTGAAAGGGGAATTGGACATGACAAAGAAATCATCTCGTAAGTTGTACACAGCACTCGCTGTAGCGGCCGTATCGACTGCATCGCTCGCACCGGCTGTTGTCACGGAAGCTGCGTCGAAAGCACCAGTCGTCAAAGCGAAATCAGCGTATGTGTACGCAGGGGACTTGGATGCTGCACTCGATGCTACATATGAGGGCGCGCCGATCCATTGGTATAAATCGAGCGTCAACTTGGAGAAATTAGGTACATTCCAAACAGCTAAGGGAATCGTCAAAGGCAAAGGGAAGTACATTGAGAAACGCGTCCGCGTCCTCGATCACCCGATTGCGATTTTACCACCGAGCGAGCCACTCGTGTTCAAACAAGGGAAACCGGCACTTGGCATCGTGAAGCAACAAGTGAAATTCGCAAGTGGGACGTATGAAAAAGCAGTACGTTGGAGCAAAATCGACACGAGTGAAGTCGGCGAATTCGTCGCGACGGCTACATATACAAACCGTGGTAAAACGATCACACTTGAAGTTCCTTATACAGTAGAAGGATACAAGCTCTCGATCATGCACACGAACGACACGCACGCCGCGCTCGATCTCGCACCGAAACGTGCGACAGCCATCAAGCAAATCCGTGCAGAGAAGCCAGACAGCCTCTTGATCGACGCAGGGGACGTCTTCTCAGGATCACTTTACTTCAACGAGTTCAAAGGTCAAGCTGACCTCAAACTCATGAACTACATGAAATACGATTTGATGGTGCCGGGTAACCACGAATTCGATCTCGGTACGGAGCAAGGACACAAAGAACTTGCTGATTTCGTCCGTTATGCGAACTTCCCGTTCGTCAGCTCGAACGTCAACTATGCAAATGACCAATACATGAAGAGCCTCTACCGTGACGAAGTTTCGCAAAAAGCGTACAACGGTCGTCTTTATGAAGGAGTCATCAAAGTAGTGGATGGGGAGAAGGTCGGATTCTTCGGTTTGACAACAGAAGAGACGGCATCCATCGCTAGCCCAGGCCCAATTGAATTCCAAAACTACATCGCAGAAGCACAAAAAGCAGTCGACGCGTTCAAAGAGATGGGCGTCGATCAAATCGTAGCTGTCTCACACCTTGGGTATAACGACAACCCGGCGTTCGACAACGACTTGTTGCTTGCTGAAAACGTAGATGGGATCGACATCATCGTCGGTGGCCACACGCATACTCGTTTGAGCGCTCCGGTCCTCATCACAGAAGGAAAAACAGAGCCAACGGTCATCGTTCAAGCGGACCAATACAGCAATTTCCTCGGAACGGTTGATGTCGAGTTCGACAAGGATGGAAAAGTCATCAAACATGCGGGTAGTTTGATTGATGTGAAGGCACTTCAACCAGATCCATATGCGGTAGAATTGCTCGCACCATTTAAAGATGTCGTGGATACAATCAGCCAAGACCCAATCGGTGTCTCGCTCACAGCTCCACTCGATAACCCACGTGACAAAGGTGACGAAACAGCACCAAGTGTCCGTAAAAATGAAACTGCCCTCGGTAACTTGATTACAGACGGTATGCTCACGAAAGCGAAAGAGTATGATTCTGCTGTCATCGGTGCTGTTCAAAACGGTGGTGGAATCCGTGCATCAATCGATGCAGGTCCTGTCACGACAGGTGAAGTGTTGACGACACTTCCATTCGGAAACACGCTTGCCATCATGGACTTGAAAGGTAGCGAATTAAAAGCTGCTTTCGAGCGTAGCGTTGGCATTTACCCAATCGAGAACGGTGGATTCCTCCACGTATCTGGATTCAAAGTATTGTTCGACAGCTCAAAACCGGCTGGTGAGCGCATCGTTAGCTTGCAGTACAACAACGGCACAGAGTTTGTCGATGTCGAAGACGCGACGAGCTACAAAGTCGCAACGAACTTCTTCACAGCGCAAGGTGGAGACAACTATGTTGAGTTTGAAACGGCATTCAAAGACGGTCGCGTCAATGACCTCGGTCTCATCGACTGGGAAAACTTCCGCGATCACTTGATCAGCCTCGGCGAAGAAGTCACACCTGCTGTTGAAGGACGTATCGTCGACGTCAACGCAGCTGAATAAGACAATCATTGGTTGCTTTCGGACGGATCCAGGAATGGGTCCGTCTTTTTTATAGGAAACTCAGGCGTGTACATTTGTCATCAAATTGCGACCGACATATAACTCTGTTAAGATACGATAAGATGAAGAAATACTGATTACTTAAAAAAGGTGGAGCGGACGTATGGATGTAAAAGCGACGCTGCGCGATGTGCAAGCGCACATTGCGTGGTTGAAAGAAGAAAAAGAACGGGTCGACCGGAGAGAAGCATTGAACGGAGATGACTTGATCACCCTTGAGGACCTTCCTTCATTGTCGAGACAGGCACAACGCCCGCGTCTTGACGATAAATTGTTTGAAGAACAGCAAGCCACCTTAAAAACGGAACTCGAATCAGCTCGAGCGCGACTCCCGAAACAAGATGTGACTCGTATCGCATCGAATGGGAGCAATTTTTATGAGAAGGCGGACGTACAAGTGGCATTCGTCGGTCCGGTCAAACGAGCGAAAGAGTTAGAGCGGCTTTGTCATGTCCATTTATTTGAGAATGTGACGGGCTTCTTAGAGCTGGCTGAAATCGAAAAGATTGATTTCCTTCTCATCTCGGCCGCGCTAGTGGAAGATGAGACGACCGCATTCCACCACATGGGTTCGCCGCGTTCACACTCCCGTCACTGGTTGGAGAATTTGATTCGCAAAGCCAAACAAATTGATGTTCGTGTCGTGTTTGAAACTACTCTCGATACGAATCACTACGATCGTTTCTCCTCACTCGCCGCTCAGTGTGACTATATCTTTACGGCAAACGAGGAGCGTGTGACGGATTATATCGAAGAAGCCGGACATGAGCGCGTTTTTGTCATCCGTCCGGGAATCGACCCACTTCGCTTCAATCCAATCGGGATGACGCGTGTTCAGTCGGATTCGGTCGTCGTCACGAACCGTTTCCCGGTACAACGTTTCGCAAAAGACTTGGAGACACTCGCACAAGGTGTTCGTGATGCGAATAAGTCTCTTTATGTAATTCGCGAAGCGGATGAATCGAAGGTGTCGTTCGCACCGAAATCACTTCAAGATGTCCTCGTCCATGGGGACCAAGAGGAGATCGAGGCGTTGAAAGAAACCTCGAACTGGATTCTTCACGTCAATGAAGTGAAAAACAGTCCGACGATGAGTGCGCAAGCCATCTATGAGGCACAGGCACGGGGACAACTCGTCTTGACGAACTACAACGTGGCCGTCAACAACGACTTCCCGAACGTATTCATCGCGACGAGCGCATTGGATGCACAAGGGATTTTAGAAATGTTCGATACAGACGAAGAGCGTCTCGAGCATCAGCTATCTGGTGTCCGCACCATCTTCTCGAACCATACGATCTATGATCGTTTCAACGAAATGTTATTCGTTCTCGGCATTCACCACGAAGTCCGTCGTGACGTCCTCGTCATCGGTCGCGGCGACGTGACGGCGACACGTGAGCTGTTCGAGCGCCAATCCTATCCGCATAAACGTTTTGTCGCAGAAGCAGATTTACAAGAAGTCGATTTACGCACAGCCGACTTCGTGACGGTATTTGACGACCGTTATCACTACCTCGACTATTATGTAGAGGATATGGTCAACGCCTTCAAATACACGGACGTCGCTTTCGTGACGAAAGGGCAGGACGTTGTACATGAATTCGTAGAGGGATACGATGACGTCGCGTTAACGATGTTTGCGGCAAGCCACCTGTCGCTTGAGACGCTTCGGGACGACCAGCGTATCGAGGGACAAGGCTATGCCATCGATCATTTCGAACTGCTCGCGGCAGATGACGTACTCGTCCCGAACGAACCGGGCGACTATGCGCTTTCAATGATCGTCCCGATTTATAACAACGGTCGTTATCTCTACAACAAATGTTTCTCTAGTCTTCGCCGTAGCTCGATGTTTGAAGACATGGAGATTTGGCTCGTCGACGACGGTTCGACGGACCAAGAGACGATCGGCTATATCGAACGCCTCGTGCGGAAGTATCCGAACGTCTACACGTACTCATTCAACGACGGAGGCAGCGGCAGTGCGTCGCGTCCGCGAAACAAAGGCGTCGAATTGGCAACGACACCGTACATCGCTTTCCTTGACCCCGACAATGAAGCGGTCAACGACGGCTATGCGGAACTATTCCGTATCATGAAAGAGAATGACGCGCTTGACCTCGCAGTCGGAAGTATGTTGAAGCTTGCGAACCGTGAGGCCATGATTGAGCTAGACGGCCTTGAAAGAGATGGTGTTCGCATCATCGAAGACCCGAGAGCGTACTTGCTCGAGCACAACTTCAAGGTACAGAGTATCCAGACGATGGTCATCAAAAAAGACTTCATCCAGAAGCACGATTTGAAACAGGTCATCGGTGCGGTCGGGCAAGACTCGCTCTTCTTCCAAGAGATGTTCCTCAGCGCAGGACGCGTCGCTCTTCTCGACTTGACGATTCATGATTATTACGCGGCTGTCGCCGGTTCGACAGTCAACACGATCACGAAGAAGTACTTTACGAAGTGTGTCATTCGGGAAACGGCACGGGCAAAAGCATTCGCCCGGGAAGGTGTACTCGATCAATACCGTTCCACACGATTCGAACGCTTCTTCTCGATGTGGTATTTGGTCTTCTTACGCCGAAGCAAACCGGAAGAGTTTGTCGACAATGCCGGTATGCTTTATGAAATCATCGAACAGTATCGTCCGATGGAATTAGAGACGCCGATTGTAAAACAATTCGTCGACTTATATGAATCAGGACAAACAGAAGAATTGAAGCGTCTCTACTTTGACGCATACTTGTGAGGTGAGAGCATGAGCAACGAATTTGAAAAAGAAATCGGATTGTTGAAACAACGAATCAAACTGCAGGAAGAAGAGATTCGTCATTTGAAACATGATGAACGTCTATTACGTCAAAAGCATCGACGACTCGTTCAAAAGTATGGAGATCTTCTGTACACGTTTGAATGGACCGTGAAGACGTTCGAGAAGAAAGAGCAAGCGCTCAGTGACTTGAAACGTAAATATGATGTGTTGAATCAGAAGTATCGTCGTCTTGTGCAATCGAAAGCCGGAAAAGCGATTTTGAAGGCACAGGCGGTTGCACGACGCATTCGCAAATAAAGAATCGAGCTCGAAAAACTCGATGATTTGGAGGATATGAGGATGGATTGGCAGAAAAAAGCACGTCGCGCCGCTTACCTTGGGGTACAACGGTCGAAGCGACTCGGTCGTAAAGTGTTGAACAAACGCCCGAACAAATCGCATCAACTACGTGAACTCGTACCGAACTGGTATACACGCTCACCTTACGTACACGTTGAAGGGACGGACCTTGTCTTCTCTGGGGACGAGCCGGTCACCGTCACGTATCGACCGAACGCGAGTTCAGATATCATCTCGGTGAACGACCTCGTCGAATCAGGTCAAAAGACGTTCACGGCTATGATGCGTGTCAAATCGCGCGAAGGTCTGATGCCAACGTTGACGTTAGAAGTCGTGCGTAAAGGTGGACGTACTCGTTACGTGACGGTACAGGACGGCGATCAGGTCGATGTGACGCTCGGCATGGGTGAACAAATCGTCCGGGCTCATCTTGAAGTCAACGGGGCAGGAGCGTTCAGCCTCGTCGAGCTCATGCTCGGCAAGCTGTCGCTTTGGACAGTCGAAGGGACGGCTGCGAACGTATCACTTGATGCTTTTGATTTCCGTTATCCGCTTACGTCGTCGTCACTCCGTTCTCTCAAACCACAGAGTGAGATTGCTCACTTCGACGGAGACACGCTCGTCGTCCGTGCCGAAGGGAACCAATACACGCACTATGGCGTCGATGAGATCGCGCTACCACACGTCGATACAGAACGTGGCATCGATTTTGAGACGGGTGATATGGACGATGACTTGTATCGTTTCTATTTGAAAGGGGACCGCACGGGTACAGCGGACGCCTCGCTATTCATCGCGACGTATACGGTATCTGGGCAGGATCGTTTGATTGAAGTGCCACTCGGACTGAGCGGTATCGTCCGCATCGCACCGTCACACCGTTCCATCCGCTATTTCATCCGCGTGAACGGGTCAGGACAGCTTGAGAACTTGAATATCGGCATGATTCGCGAAAAGAGTGTCCGCCGTGAAGACGTCTTGTCCCTCAAACCGGACATGTGGACGATCCCGGCACCCGACCTCATCAAATTGAAGAGTCGAGATGACCAACTCGTCGTCCAGTTGAAAGGCGAGGACGATCAGCGCCGCTACATCTCGTATGCAGAGATGAACAACAGCTTCAAACTGCTCCCGACAGAGTTCCCGTATGAAGTGAAGGCGAACAGTCGTTACCGTGTCACGCTCGATGGTGTAGCCGATGAAGGGGCGAATGTTGTCCTCTACATCATTGCCTACTCGGCGACGGAGCGTCAGATTATGCAACAGGTTCAAATCGGAAGCGAGAAAGTCTTCTACTTTGACCGTGGCATCCGCTTCCTTCGTTTCGCCCTCCGTGTCGACGGTGTCGGAGAGGCTCGGGTCGACCGCATCCGTGTCGCTGAAGAACTCGTCAGCGATGGTACAGAAAACCCGACGTGGATGGACGTGCGCGAGGCTCGCTTCTTCGCACCAATCCCACGTGAACTACACGAACTGAAGGTCGCGGCCATCTTCGATGAGTTCACGATGGCATCCTACAAACCAGAATGTCAGCTCATCACGTTCACACCGGACAACTGGAAGACGGTGCTCCTCGATGAGCAACCGGACGTCCTTGTCGTCGAATCGGCGTGGAAAGGGAACGCCGGTGCATGGGAGAAGAAAATCGTCAAATATGGCACGAACACATGGGAAGAGCTCGACGCGCTTCTCGCTTGGTGCCGTTATCACAATATCCCGACCGTCTTTTGGAACAAAGAAGACCCGATTCACTACGACCGTTTCATTGAAACGGCGAAGCGATTCGACTATGTGTATACGACCGACATGAACCGCGTTCCGAACTATAAAGAAGATTGTGGTCATGACCGTGTCGATGCGTTACCGTTCGCGGCGCAGCCGAAAGAACATAATCCGATCCGCTTACCAGGGACTCGTGAGCCTTACGCGTGTTTCGCCGGTTCGTATTATGCGAACCGTCACGAATCACGTAAAGCTGACATGGACAGACTGTTCGCGGCAGCAGACAAGTATGGTCTTGCGATTTACGACCGTAACTATGCGATCAACCAACGCGGGGAGAGCGACCAACTTCAATTCCCGGAACAGTTCCGTCACTCGATTCGCGGCAGTTTGAAATACAACCAGATTGCCAAGGCATATAAAGGATATAAAGTCATGTTGAACGTCAACTCGGTCAACGATTCACCGACGATGTTCTCACGTCGCGTCTTCGAAGGACTCGCCTGCGCCACACCGGTCGTCAGTACACGCTCGGTCGGGGTTGATGCCATGCTTGGCGATTACGTCTTCCTTGACGACGGAGAATCTGACTTGGATGAAACGTTCCGCCGTTTGATGACAGATGACTCATTCTATGAGGACATCGCGATGCGTGGTATGCGTCACGTGTTGACGTATCACACGTACACGCAACGTCTCGCGAAAATCGTCCAAGACGTCGGCATCCCGTACCGTGTCGACCACGAGAAGATTGCCGTCGTCGCCTTCATCAAGTCGCGCGAAGAGGCAGAACGCGTCGTCGCTCAGTTCGAGGCGCAACGTTATGAGCATAAACATCTCATGATGTTCCTCGATAAGTTCGAGGATCACATCGATGTATACAACACGTATAACACGCCGTCGATCTCGACGTATATGCGTAGCTACTTGACGCACTATACCTCGTTCACGGAGATGGTCGAATCGTACGATTGGGTCGCCCACTTGAAGTCGGACGATTATTACGGTCCGAACTACTTGAGCGATTATCTGATCGCGGCACGCTATGCAGAAGCGGACGTTCTGACGAAAGAGGACTACTATACGTATGACGGTCAGCTCGTCAAACAAGACCATGACGAGTCGTATCGTTATGTGTTTGATGCGACACCGTCCCGCTCGATCGTGCAACCGTCGGCACTCCGTTTCTATACGGTGGAGGAGGCACTCCACATCTTTGAAGCGGATGAGAGCTTGAACGAGCTTGCTCGTTCTGGCAAACGCATCTTCAGTGTCGACCCGTATCAGTATGTGAAAGCCGGTGCCGCCATGGATGAAGCGGACCTTCAGGAGGTAACATTATGACGAAGCAACCGCTCCGAATCCTCGTATACGGGGACGTCAATTTGAACTTGATCGACGGATCGGCCATCTGGCTCACGTCGGTCGTGCATATGTTGAACCAAGACCCGAACATCGAGGTCGACGTGCTCTTGAAGCGCTCGATCGTGAAACCGGAAGTGACGGCGTCGATCAAACAGCTCGACCGCGTCAACTTCATCGACGTCTTCACGGAAGACTCGACGAAGAAAGACGAGCCGTACTATGAGAAGAAGGTGCTCCAGCCGGAAGAGGCGGCCCAACTCATCCACGAGCTTGTCGAGACGAAACAGTATGACATGACGTTCATCCGTGGGTTCCAACTCGCTTATGCGCTCTCCGATTATGAACATACGATGAAAAAGACGTGGACTTATCTCACAGATTTCACGCATGATTCATCGGCCGCGTCACAGGAAGAGTTGGCACGTTTGAAGAAGATTGCGGACCGTTCGGCTCGCATGCTCTGTCAGACAGCGGAGATGAAGGCGTACTTCGAGACGTTTTTACAGACGCCGAAGCCGTTCCTCATCTTGAACCCGATGATCCCGAACATGCGTGAGGCGACGCCGACGTTCAAACGTCAGGCGAAACGTCTCGTCTATACAGGAAAGTTCGCGCCACTCTGGTACTCGGCTGAAATTCTCGACGCACTCGAGAAAGTACGAGTCCGGATGCCGGACGTCGAATTGAAAGTGGCAGGAGACAAGTTCAACCAAGACCCGAACAACCCAAACTTCCGTAAAGAAGTGACGCATCGTCTTCAAACGGACGAAGGGGTCCACTGGTTGAAAGGTATCCCGCGTGCGGACGTCGAGACGCTCATCGAAGAGAGCGACATCGGCATCTCGTGGCGTCACCCGGACCTTGACGACAGCCTCGAGTTGTCGACGAAGCTCCTCGAATATGGGGCGCTCGGGAAGCCGGTCCTCCTTAACCGCAACAAGATGCACGAGATGTTGCTCGGGTCGAGCTACCCGCTCTTCGTCAATTCGGAAGACGAATTTATCGAAAAGGTTGAACTCGCCTTCACGCATCCAGCCATCTATAAGGATGCGGCGGAACGGCTCTACAACATGGCGAAGAATTATACGTTCGCCAGCACGTTCGAACGTCTCCGTGACGCGATTTGGGAGATGCAGAAGACGACGATCCTCTTCGCCGGTCATGACTTGAAGTTCATCCGCATGTTCATGGAACGTTTCGAGGCCGACCCGAGCTACCGGGTCCTCGTCGACCAGTGGGACGGACACAAGATTCATGATGTGAATCACAGCAAGGCATGTCTCGCACAAGCAGACGTCATTTTCTGTGAATGGGGCCTCGGCAACGCCGTCTGGTACTCGCAACATAAGTTGCCGCATCAGCGCCTCATCGTCCGAATTCATCGTCAGGAGAAAGAAACACCATTTCCACGGGAATATGCGCTCGACAACATCGACCGCATCATCCTCGTCTCACCGTATATGTTAGAAGAGATGCATCGTCTGTTCGGAATCCCGCGTCACCAGATGACGGTCATCTACAACGCCGTCGACGCAGACAAGCTCGACAAACCGAAACAGGCAGACGATTTGACGTTCCGTCTCGGTATGATCGGCATGAACCCGAAACTGAAGCGTCCGGATCTCGCGCTCGATGTCCTCGAAGAGCTGCTGAAGACGGACAAACGGTACCAGCTCCACTTCAAAGGGCACCATCCAAAAGACGTCTATTGGATTGGGAAGCGCGAAGAGGAGAGCGCGTACTACGAGGCGCTACTGAAACGAATCGAGGAGTCAGAACTTCACGACCACGTCCACTTCGATGGTCACGGCAATGACGTCGACACGTGGCTCCAATCGATCGGATTCGTCTTCTCGACAAGTGACTTGGAAAGTTTCCATCTCGCACCGGCCGAAGCGATGGCAGCAGGATCATACCCGCTCATCCGCCACTGGACGGGCGCGGAAACGATTTACCCAGACGAACTACTCGTCACGGATACGTCGAAATTTGTCGATACGATCCTCTCTTATAAAGAAGATACCGAGAAGCTGAAGACGGACGCAAAAGCCTATCAGGCGTATGCCCGTAAACATTTCGCGCTCGATCGTCTCTATCGAGAGATGGAACAAATCATTTCAGGCAAAACACACGAACAATTTGCGACGACATTGTCATGAAAATGTAATTGCACCAAAGAATTGTTCAAGAGTATAATGAGTATTGTTTTATTATTGAATGTGAAATAAAATGATGGACAATGCGCTATTTAAAAAGCGCGTCAAAACATTTGGAGGTTACCACACAATGAAAGTATGTACAGTAGGTCTTGGATATATCGGATTACCGACATCGGCTGTCTTTGCGAACTATGGCGTCGACGTCGTCGGAGTCGATATCTCACAACATGTTGTTGATAAATTGAACCGTGGAGAGATCCACATTGAAGAGCCAGGTCTCGGCGAAATGGTCGCAGACGTCGTGGCAAAAGGGAAGTTCCGTGCATCACTCTCTCCAGAGAAAGCAGATGCCTTCATCATCGCGGTCCCAACACCGAACAACGACGACGAGCACAAATCATGTGACTTGACGTACGTCTTGGATGCGACACGCAAAGTGTTGCCATTCGTTGAAAAAGGCAACGTCATCATCGTTGAGTCGACAATCGCACCACGTACGATGGACGACTTCGTCAAACCACTCGTCGAAGAAGCTGGATTCACTGTCGGTGAAGACATCTATCTCGTACACTGCCCAGAGCGCGTATTGCCTGGACAAATCCTTCATGAGCTCGTGCACAACAACCGCATCGTCGGTGGGATCACGACAGAATGTGCAGAAGCAGGCGCACGCGTCTATGGTACATTCGTTGAAGGTGAAATCGTGAAAACGGATGCGAAGACGGCAGAAATGTCGAAACTCATGGAAAACACGTTCCGTGATGTTAACATCGCACTCGCGAACGAACTCGCAAAAGTATGTAACGACTTAGACATCAACGTTCTTGACGTCATCGAGATGGCGAACAAGCACCCACGTGTCAACTTGCATAGCCCAGGACCAGGTGTCGGTGGACACTGTCTCGCGGTCGACCCGTACTTCATCGTCGCGAAATCACCTGACCTCGCGAAAATCATCAACTTGTCACGTGAGACGAACGTCTCGATGCCACACTACGTTGCAGACAACGTTCAGAAGTTGACTGCTGGAATCGAAGACGCGAAAGTCGCTGTCTTTGGTGTGACATACAAAGGAAACGTCGACGACATGCGCGAAAGCCCAGCGGTTGAAATCGCTGAAATCTTGCTTGACCGTGGTGTGAACATCTCTGTTCACGATTCACACGTTGAAAAATCAACATCAAGCCGTTTCGAGCTCGTTTCAAAAGAAGAAGCACTCAAAGACGCGGACCTCGTCCTCGTATTGGTTGACCACAATGAGTTCAAAGTCCTCGACTTTGCAGAGCTCAAGTCATCAATGCGTCGTCCGATGATCTTCGACACACGTAACATCGTGAAACCAGAAGGTGAAGACGTAGCGGTCGTCAACTACGGCAACCTCTACAAATATACAAAGGAAACGAATCTCGTTCTTTGATTCAGGTGAATGAACATGTTTAAATCCGCGAAAGCTATTCTTTCAGAGCTAAAGTCGAGCTTGTACTTGATTTTCCGTCTCGCCACGTATGAGACGCGAAGCAACAACTCGATGCAGTACCTCGGATTTTTATGGGAGTTCGTGACACCGTTATTGCAGATTGGAGTTTACTGGTTCGTATTTGGATTTGGTATTCGAAGCGGCAGGCCGATTGATGGCGTGCCGTTTCTGCCATGGTTGGTCGCAGGGATTGTCGTCTGGTTCTTTATTGCCTCGGCGATCACCTCGACGGCCCGGTCCGTCTATTCGAAAATCGGCATGGTCTCCAAAATGAGCTTCCCAATCTCGACGATTCCGGCATACGTCTTGCTCGCACTCTTCTATCGCCACGTGGCGTTAGTCGGTGTCTCGTTCATCTTGATGTGGGCATTCGGATTCCCGATGGGGCTACATTCGCTCTGGTTTATCTACTTGGCGTTCAGTGCGCTTGCACTACTGTACTCGCTCGCCTTGATTACGTCCGCGCTCACGACAATCGTGCGCGATCTTCAAAACCTTCTTCAGTCGATGATGCGGATGTTGATGTATTTGACACCGATTTTTTGGGTGCCGCCGGCGAAGCTCGCGAATATCCTACAAATCAATCCGCTCTATTATTTAGTCGAAGGATATCGGTCGATGTTCCTCGGAACCGACTGGTTGGCGACTAACTGGGCTTACGGTCTCTATTACTGGGCCATCGTCTTCGTTCTCTTCTTCGTCGGGTCGATGATTCATTTGCGTTTCCGTCGACACTTCATCGATTACATTTGAGGAGGACCTTATGTACCAGGTTAAATTTGAAAACGTATCGAAACGATATACGCTTTATAACAAGCAATCTGATAAGCTGAAAGAGATCTTCTTCAGTAAAGCAGGGGGCAAACAGTTTTACGCACTTCGCAATGTCACGTTTGAAGTTCCACCCGGGGAAGTGGTCGGGATTATCGGCATTAACGGGTCAGGGAAGTCGACGATGTCGAACTTGTTGGCTGACGTCATGCCGCCGACTCACGGAAAAATCGAACTTCACGGAAAGACGGCGTTGATTGCGATCTCTTCTGGTTTGAACGGCAACTTGACTGGGCTCGAGAACATCGAGCTCAAAGGGTTGATGCTCGGGATGACGAAACAGGAGATTATCGATTTGACACCGGCCATCATTGAGTTCGCCGATATCGGTGACTTTATCAATCAGCCGGTCAAGACGTACTCGAGCGGGATGAAGTCCCGTCTCGGATTCGCCATCTCGATCAACGTCGACCCGGACATTCTCGTCATCGATGAGGCGCTCTCGGTCGGGGACCAAACGTTCACCGACAAGTGTCTCGCCAAGATGAACGAGTTCAAAGATCGTGGGAAGACGATTTTCTTCATCAGTCACTCGGTCTCACAAGTTCGCCAATTCTGTACGCTCGGCCTTTGGCTCGAGTTCGGAGAAGTGCGCGAATATGGACCAGTCGATGAAGTCGTTCGGGAGTACAACAAGTTTTTGAAATGGTTCCGCAACTTGTCTAAAGAGCAACAAGACTCGTTTAAAGCCGACAAGCTCAAACGTCGTACGACGGTCGTCGATGCGACAGAGCTCGGAGAGACATACATCTTACCGCCTTTGACAGAAGAACAACTACAAACACGCCATTCGTCGGTCGCTGTATCGAACGAAGCGTGAGCAATTGGGAGGAGGAAGCACGGCGAAGTCAGACCGTGCGAAACGACCTATGAAAAAAGTCATGACCGTCTTTGGGACGCGACCAGAAGCCATCAAAATGGCACCACTCGTACTTGAGTTGAAAAAACGTGAAGGGGTAGAACCGATTGTCGTCGTGACAGCGCAGCACCGTCAAATGCTTGACCAAGTGCTCGAGTTGTTCGAAATCAAACCGGACTATGACCTCGACATCATGAAGGACAAGCAGACGCTTTACGATGTCACATCACGCGTATTGAAAGGGATGGGCGAGGTCATCGCTGAAACGAAGCCAGACATCGTGTTGGTCCACGGGGACACAACGACGACATTCGCGGCATCACTCGCAGCCTTCTACAACCAAGTCGCAGTCGGTCACGTTGAGGCTGGCCTGCGCACACACAATAAATATTCACCATTCCCGGAAGAGATGAACCGCCAATTGACGGGTGTCATGGCTGACCTTCATTTCGCACCGACGGAAACGTCGCGTGACAACCTCCTTCGTGAAGGCAAGAACGAAGAGATGATCTTCGTCACAGGGAACACGGCAATCGACGCACTCAAAACGACAGTCCGTGACGACTATGCGAGCGAATTGCTCGACAGCATCCGTTCACAAGGTCGTCGTCTCGTCATGTTGACGGCACACCGTCGTGAGAACTTGGGTGAGCCGATGCGTAACATGTTCCGTGCGGTCCGTCGCTTGATCGAGAAGTATGATGACATTGAAGTCGTATATCCGGTCCACATGAACCCGGTCGTTCGTGAACTCGCTAACGAGATTCTTCACGATGTCGAACGCGTCCACTTGATCGAACCGCTCGACGTCTTCGACTTCCATAACTATGCGGCGACGTCGCACTTGATCTTAACGGATTCAGGTGGCGTACAAGAAGAAGCACCATCTCTCGGTGTACCTGTCCTCGTCCTTCGTGACACGACAGAACGTCCAGAAGGTGTAGCTGCAGGAACACTCAAACTCGCAGGGATTGAAGAAGAGAACATCTTCTCACTCGCGGATGAGCTCTTGTCTGACGAAACGGCATACAAAGCGATGTCACAAGCATCGAACCCGTACGGTGATGGTGAGGCGTCACGTCGAATCGTCGATGCCATCCTTGCCAACTAAATGAAAACGAATAGAGTTGTTTTGTGCCCGGCACAGCAACTCTTTTCTGTATCATTATCCTAATGATTCGGAGGTGCTTGCATGTCAACGAAGCGAATTCGTCCGGCGATTTACCATTACTATCCGCGTGGACCACATAAAAATCATATGTCGATGCGCGAAGAGGAATACAAGACAGAGGTCACTTTTTTACCTCAATCGCTAAAGGACTCGATTTATGTTCAACTATTTGACTTGAAATTTGAAATTCCCCCATCGAAAATCTTTTTGGCTGATGCCAAGATGGATGAAGGGGAAGAGATGGAAGTCAACACATCCGTTTATGTCGAAGGCGACCGCGCCATCCGACTAGAATTGTACGTCATGCAGTATTCAGATGAAGAACGTTTATCGAATAAGCGTTTCATGCTCACATTGAACCCAGGGGTGAACCCCGTTGTAGAAGTCGTCAAACAGATGGAAGATGCCAAGTATTTCAAGATGTCCTACAAATACATCGTAGAAACGCTTGAACCGACCACTGTACGATTTGATGATCTCTATGTGACGTTCCGCTAAGCGGAGCAAGTCTTAAGGGAGAAAGGGACCATACGGTATGTTATTTAGTTCCACGGTATTCTTATTTTATTTCTTACCGGTCGTGCTGCTGCTGTATTTCGTGTCACCACGCTGGTTAAAAAATACGATTTTACTCGTCTCAAGTTTATTTTTCTATGCATGGGGTGAACCACGGTTCGTCTTAATCATGCTCGCATCGATCGTCATGAACTATGTGTTCGGCTTTATGGTCGACAAGTATCGTGATGATGCAAAGAAAATCAAATGGACGATGGTGCTCATGCTTCTCGGGAACCTCGGGATGCTTGGGGTCTTCAAGTACGCGAGTTTCTTCGTTGAGAACGTCAACTCGGTATTTGGCTTCTCGCTGAACGACCCGGATATTCCTCTTCCGCTCGGGATTTCATTCTTTACATTCCAAGCGATGAGTTATGTCATCGATGTGTATCGAAACGATGGGCGTCTACAGAAGAACTTGTTTGACTTGGCACTTTACGTATCGTTCTTCCCACAATTGATTGCCGGACCGATCGTCCGTTATCAAACGGTCGCAGATGAAATCGTGGACCGCCGTGAGACAGTCGATGACTTCGTCTCTGGGATCCAACGATTCGTCATTGGTCTAGGGAAGAAAATGATTTTAGCGAACAGTTGTGGATACGTCGCGGATCAAGTATTCAGTCAATCGGCCGGGGATTTGTCGACGACACTCGCCTGGATCGGTGTCATCGCTTACTCGCTACAGATTTACTTTGATTTCTCAGGTTATTCGGATATGGCGATTGGTCTCGGTCGGATGTTTGGGTTCCATTTCCTTGAGAACTTCAATTATCCGTATATTTCAAAATCAGTGTCTGAGTTTTGGCGTCGCTGGCACATCTCGCTCGGAAGCTGGTTCCGAGATTATGTGTACATCCCGCTCGGCGGGAATCGTCAAGGTCCTTGGAAGACGTATCGCAACTTGACCATCGTTTGGTTATTGACCGGGGTATGGCACGGTGCGAGTTGGACATTCATCGCATGGGGGTTATACTATGGGATTTTCATCATGCTCGAACGGGCATTTCTTGGGAAATGGCTTGCCGCATGGCCGGCATGGCTCGCCCACGCGTTCACGCTCTTCATCGTCGTCATCGGTTGGGTATTCTTCCGTGCCGATAACTTCACGTACGCAACGGAGTATCTGCAAGTGATGTTCGGATTACACGGAGGTGAAGTATTCGATCAAACGGCATATTACTACATTGTTCAGTACGGTGTCGTGCTTGTCATCTCGATGATTGCTGCTACACCGCTTCCGAAAATGCTAGTCGCCCGCTTCTTGCGTCATGAAGTGAGTACGGATCGTCCTGTGCTTGCTGCAAGCGCTGGTCTTGCACGAGCGGCGTATATCATGCTCATTTTCGGTATCTCGATTTCATATGTCGTATCGAGTACATTTAACCCATTCATTTATTTCCGGTTCTAAGGAGGGCTGACAATGGAACAACAAACCAAAAGCGAACAAGTCCGTTCGAAAAGGCGGCGCCTCTCTTGGGTGGTCAACAGTATCCTATTGATCGGCTTTCTTGGCACCATCTTTTATGGACTCGCCGTTTACGCCTTTGGCACCGAACAAGCACGTTCGGATAGTGAGGGACGGATGCTAGCACAGCGCCCGGATCCATCTGTCGAGACGATTCTGGATGGAACATATATGGAAGAGTTCGAGGCATCAGCAAACGATCAGGTGTTTGAGCGTTACATGTGGATTGAGACACAAGCTTGGGTGCAACGTAACGTTCTGCAACAACAGATGAACAACGGTGTCATCAGTATCGATGAGTTCTTGTATGCACCAGATCCTGTGGCGAGCGACTATTCGTCACTTGGGGTCTTCTTTAAAGAATTTCAAAAAGAGATGAGCGAAGCTGACATTCCATCTTACTTCGCCTCGGCCCCAAGTAAACCGGTTTATGCGACAAGACAAGGAATCTTCCCAGATTACATCGAGTCGGCAGATGCAGAAAACCGAGGACAGCTTCATGCACGTCTTGAAGAGAATGAGATTCCGCTCATCGACTTAGAAGAAACGCTTGGCGATCAGCCAGGAAAAGATATTTACTTTAAGACGGATCACCACTGGCGTCCGGAAGGGGCATTCATGGCTTATGAACAAATCATGGAACGCTTAAGCGAGCAGTTCCCTGATGCTCCTGCCTTATCGATGGAGGATATGGAAATCAAATCGGTAGACGGTCCGTTTTACGGATCTCATGCCCGTGAAATTTCGATGCCTTATGTCGAGTCACCTGATCAATTTACGTACCTTGAACCGAAAGACGGATTTACTACGACAGTCTGTCGAAATGGCGACGACTGTGGTCATTCGGTCCTAGATACGGATGTCTTGAAGAACTCGACGAAATTCACGAACTACTACAACTTGTTCATGGGTGATAACTATGCCCAATCGAAAATCACACAAAACAATCCGAAAAATGATTATCACTTGCTCGTCTTAAAAGATTCGTATGCGAACCCGATGCTTGGCTATCTTGGAGAGTCATTCGGAACGGTGTCAGCGCTTGATGTCCGTTACTTCGACGACTATGATGTCAGCATTGCGGATTACGCAAAAGAAAATGAGGTAGATGCGGTGCTGTTCGTTCACAACGATCGCATCCGTGGTCTTGGTTCGATGTATCAAGAAGGCTTGTAACCCTAATCAATCGATTACGGAGAAAAGGTAGGTGCTCATCATGAACATATTACTACCGGTGTTTTTTCACTCCGCAATGGGAGGATTACACCTCCATATCTTATCTTCTTTGAAAGTGTTTCTACGAGAGGGGCATGAGGTGACCGTTGTCTGTAAACCTGGTCCCTTTGCCGATGAAGTAAGGAAAATCGGCGGGCAAGTCGTCGAGACGGACTATTCGAGTGAGGACGTGCAATGTGTCATCGATCAAATCCGATCACAGCCGTTCGATGTCGTGTATGCGCATCCGTTCGACGCGCGTCAATTTGGTCTCGCGGTGGCGGAGGCGAACGCAATCCCATTCGTCCTCGTCATCCACGGGATGTATTATGATGAGATTGAGCAGTATCATCCGAGCGTCTCGCGAGTGATTGCGGTATCGGAACGGATTGCTACTCACCTGACTGAGCACTGTCCAGAAATCGAATCAAAACTTACGGTTATTCCGAATGGGGTCGATGCGACTTTTGTTCCGTCGGAGGAAACATCTCCATCAGAACGTATCGTAGGCTTATTCACGTCTCGCCTGGATGCGGACAAACTGTTTATACTAGACGTCTTCTTAGATGCACTAGAAGACGAGAGGGTGCGGTCTTTACCGATTGACTGGTTGATTATCGGTGACGGAACACAGCGAGATAAATACGCCGAGCGTTATGAAGCCGCACTGGCGGGGACAGGTCAGAACATCGAATGGCTTGGTTGGCTAGAACAAAGCCAACTCCCTGAAGCGATGCGGCGTGCCGATTTTGTCATCGGTCCCGGACGGTCTGCGCTGGAAGGGATGGCGCTCGGTAAACCGACCATCGCTGTCGGAAGCAAAAGCTATCAAGGCTTGGTCACTCCTTCGACGTGGCAAGATATCGCGAGTACGAACTTTGGAGGCATCGGGAATAAGTATGAAGGGTATTCACCAGGACAAATCGGTGAGGCGATTCTCGAGTTGATGGATGAGACGAAGCGACGGAACCTTGCGAGCTTCTCGGCTACACTTGTCGATCAACATTTTCGAGACGAACAATCGCAACAACGCCTACTCGAGGTGCTTGAACAGGTGATAGAAGAAGGTGCTCGAGAAATCGATTTGGTCGAGCGCTATCCTCATATTCGTTATGATCAACTTCATGCTCGTCGTTCGAACCGAATCTGTACATGGAAATTGACAGATCGGGAACAACGACTTGAAGAGACACGCGATGAGTTAGTGACGACCAAACGACAGCTCGACCAACTGCTTATGATGAATGAGGAACAGTCTTTGGAAATCGAGAAGTTGCGAATGGAACTTCAGCGATTATCTGATGAAATGGAATAGCGACTTATGGAAAGAGAACTTCGAATCAGAAGTTCTCTTTTTGAATATAGCGAACTTATTCATTGTTTATGTGATAAATGTCACCAAAAGTCTTCCGACACCATAATAGTAAAAATAAGTATTTTTTATGTTACTTTTGTATTATTTATATTACAAAATTTACATATTCATTTCGTTTTCGGGGTAAAAATGATTAACACCTTAGAGGCACGCACATCATGTATACCTGTCGCCTTGTAGTTAGTGAAGGAGGATGCATGAATGAAAAAAGTCGTTGCTCTTTTTTTGTGTTTTTTCTTACTTGTCGGATTTACCATTGTACCTGGGTCGAAGGTTGAGGCAAGTTCATCTGTGACTCATGTCTACTCACCAAAATCGTATACACACTATGGAGGAGTTACGTATGCGGTTAAGAAATTTACTTATCCAAAAAGTGTGAAAGTCAAATTATCTAACGGGCGGTACGCTTATCGTTCAGTGAAATGGTCGAAAGTCAGTTTTCAAAAAGAGTACTTGAATCGAACTCAACGAATCGTTGGAAGCGTTCAGGGCACGAACAAGAAAGCGACCTGGTATGTGAGAGTGAAGAACTATCCGATCAAGGTTTCAACGCCAATCATTCGTGCGGTCGGAAAAGGTCAAAAGGCGAATTTGCCGACCAAATTAACTGCTTATTTTGCAAATGGTCAGCGTTCCACTTATCCATTGGAGTGGGACCAAGCATACACAAGTAAGCTAGGAACAAGAATGGTCAGCTATAAAGCTCGTGGATTAAACTTATACTTCAGTGGAAAAGCGAAGCTTGTGGTGCGAGATGTTCAATTGACCCAACCCGTTTGACGAACAATGAACAGATTCAGGCCGTAGGTAAAATTCATTATCCGGCTCGAGGCGTACGTCACTACTTGATTGCTGAAAACAGAGAAACCAAAGTACAGTATAAAAAGCTGATTTATCCTGAACAAGATGGATCTTACAAAGTGGCATCTCTACCGCTCAAACCTGCGTCCTATAATATGTATGTCCAGTCGGGCGTCAAGCGGACATCACCGGTGGTCGTTTCATTAAAAGGCGGACAGGTTCAGGGTGATTCGGAATCGGATATTCGCAATCTATTAAAAGGTCTATTATTGAATATCCAAGTGACGAATCCATTGTTGAATGACATCGTCTTCCCGCAAATTGACGGTGTGACATTCTCGATTGATTCAAACAAGTCGGCTTTGTCGAGTGCTGGTAAAGTGACGCGCGGAACGAATGATGAACTTGTGACGTTCACGATTCAAGCGAAACGTAGGGACATCACGGAATCAATCACCTACAATAACATTTTGATTCCGAAGCGCTCCCAGACGGACGAAGAAGAGCTCGACCTCTGGCTCAACAGCATTCAAATCGATAACCCGCTCACGAAGAACATCGAATTGCCGTCCTATCCGGGTGTCGTCTTCTCGATTGAATCGAGCAATCCATCAGTCGTCTCCACTTCTGGTGTCGTTACGAGAGGAAATCAAGACGTGTATGTCAATTTGACCGTACGGGCAACGAAGGGAGCGGTGACGCGTACGAAGTCCTTCCCGAATATCCTCGTACCGAAAAAAGATTCATCGGCGGACAGTATCATTGATGATTACTTGAATCAACTGGTCATCTCAAGCCCAGTGACTTCGAATATCACACTCCCACCTCTTACTGGGGCGATGGTGACCTTGACGTCTTCGAATCAGGCGGTTATTACAAACAGTGGGATTATCACCCGAGGTACGACGGACCAATCCATTTCGCTCGTCGTCACAGTGACAAAAGATGGGATCACGAAAACGAAAATTTTTCTCGGTTTACTTGTACCGAAGAAAGAAGGCGGGGCTGAATGGGAAGTAGATGACTACTTGGCAGCACTGTCGATTACAAGTCCACTCACATCGAACATTGTCCTACCGCCATTCACTGGTGGTACAACGACGCTGTCCTCATCGAATCCAGCGGTCGTCTCGAACAGTGGGGTTGTCACACGTGGCACGACGGATCAAACGGTGTCGATTACGGTCAATGCGACGAAGGACGGTGTGACGAAATCACGTACCTTCACGAATTTGCTTGCACCAAAAGATGATGCGTTGTTGACAGCCGAGCTCGACGCGGCTTTAAATGCCATCAACCTTGGTAATCTCATTAACCTGTCGACCAACATCTCACTTCCGTCCGCATCAAACGGAATCAATGTCAGTTGGTCCTCGAATCAACCGGGTGCCATCTCGAACACCGGGGTGATTCAACAAGATCCGACCGATGCGAAATCGTTCATCCTGACGGCTTCGGTCACAAAGAACGGATTGACTCGGACGAAGACGTTTAGTGGGTCGGTTGCAGCGAATGTTCAGTTGGTATTAGCAGACGATGTGACGAAAGTTAAGTCGTCATTCGGGACGCTGTATCCGGTATTTGATTTGTCGTTACCAACGAGCTTGAATGGTACTCCGCTCACATGGACCTCAAGTAACCCGGCACTGATGACGAGTACGGGGGACGTTCGGGAAAATGATGTGGTCACGCCATTTACCTTGACCGTCAGCAATGCTAGTACAAATCAAATCATCAATATGTCCACACAAGATGTCGATACGGGGTTACTCGGTGGGTTGCTCGACTCGCTTGGCACCCTTTTGAATCCAGTTGTGAGCGCATTGACGGGTAATGCGCAAACAGCCACTCTACCAACGCAGTATGGAGGTTTACTTGGAATCGGGGCGAAGAGCATCACGAATTGGGAAAGTTCACACCCGGATCTCGTGACGGTTCAAGGATCCAATGTTACCATCCAACGAGATGACCAAGAGCATATCGTTGTCTTGCGAGCGAAATATGAAGGAATCGATCAACCGATTCCATTTATCGTCAAATTATCGAAACGATAACAAAGAACGGAGTCGCATGATGCGACTCCGTTCTTTTAGTCAATGTGTTGTGAAGCGAGCGGGTCCAATCGAAGAGACGAGACGTGTCGCTGCACGTAGGCAATCCAGCTGTCTCGTATACACACGGCTCACATCAGAAAATGCAGAGGGGAGATGGTCTGAGTCGAGGGGACCTTGTCGCATATAAGGAGATTCCCCGGCGCCAAGCGGTGTCGGATGAATCACAAACTTATAGTGAGATGGGTCGAGCTCGACGACTTCGATTTCTGCAAACAATTGTGCATCACGTGTATACAAGAAGCGGGTGGATAACCATTTATCTGAATCTGTCATGGGTCACCAGTCCTCCCTCAAAAAGTCTTATCTCCTTTATATTAAAACATTTTGTGGTTATTTGGTAATTTTATTTCATATATATACCAAAACACTGACTATAATTTGTAAAAAAGAATGGATTCGTGCAATCTTTCTCTTGATTAAGTATGGTTAAAAGAGAATGGACGAACATGAGGTGACAATATGAGAAAGAACGCGACTGGTACATACCGGTTCGTCATCATCCTTGGGGCGAGAGTGAATGGGACTCGACCGTCCCGCGCGCTCCAACATCGAATTGACGTAGCGGCCGCCTATGCGAAGGCACATCCTCATGTCGAACTGATCGCAACAGGTGGACAGGGACCAGATGAAGGGATGGCGGAGGCGCGTGTCATTGAACGAGAACTGATGGCGCAAGGAATCGATGCAACACGGATTCATGCGGAAGCGAAATCGACGTCGACAATCGAGAACTTTGAGCATAGCCGCTCAATTTGGGGCGGGGCGTCCGGTTTGACGATCGTGACGAATGATTTTCATGTGCCGCGCGCTCGTCTGATTGCGAGACTGTACTTTCAGCTCGAGAGTGATGCTTTGTATGCACCGACCCCACCGCTTGCGAAAGTGCGATATATGATCCGTGAAATGTTGGCGTACGTGAAGTTGTTGGGACGTTACGTATTTAGGAAAGAAAAAAACTAGGCTCTTGCACTCGCAAGAGCCTAGTTTGGTTGACAGCCGATTTCTTCGTTCAATACGTGGCCAAACGCTTCGGCGCCCTTAATATTTAAATGGACCCCGTCACTTTCGAAGTACGCTTCCTTTCCGATTGAGCGTTCATGCCAATCGATGAGGGATACGTTCTCATGAAGCTCACTGGCCCGAGCGAGTTTTTTATTGACCTCACTCTCCCATGGACGTGGGACACGTGTGTTGATCAAATAGATTTCATCTGCTCGTTCGAACTGCTTGAGCAACGTCTCGAGTTGCTCCATTTTGAAGGCACCGTTCGTTCCGAGATGGAGGAACACGACGTGACCTGGAGCATTATAAGATTGGTACTGAGAGGCAACTGGGATTGCATCGCGAACTTGACGTCCGATTTGGGCGTCGATTTTCATATTCGGGAAAGCATCTGCCAAATATTCGTTCAATCCGAGCATGACCGAGTCGCCAATCGCGAGAACCGTTGGACATGTTCGTTCTTCTGGTTTTTCAGTTGGTGCTTTGTTTTCTTCTGTCGATTGATCTTCAGACGGGACTTCCTCCGTCTCCTTGGATTCCGATTCTTTCGGAACGTCCTTTGTCTCATCTTTTGGCATCGGTACTTTCACGACAGGAATTTCATCTTCGACCGGCTTCGACTCAGAGAACGCCAGGATGGTCAAATTCCCAACGAGAACGAGTGAGAGCGCGGTCGCACATGCCGTGGCGGCAAAGCGTGCGTTTGGGTGCGTCGGTGTTGAGACGAGCTGACGGAACGCTTGTTTGAATCCGTTTCGACGAATCGGTGTCTCGACGAAGCGATACGACAACTCGGCGATCAAAAGCGTCAACGCCACTTGCCCGACGGAAAGAAGTGGCGAGAACGTCCCGAGTCGATCGAGCGGTGTCGATAGAATGATGACCGGATAGTGCCACAAGTAAATCCCATACGTCCGTGTACCGATCACGCGAAGCCAAACGCTTCCAAACAGTCGTGACCAAATGGTCGCCGGATGGGCGACAGCGGCAATCAATAGGGCGGATAGGAAAGCGACGAGCAAGAAACCTCCATAATAGAGGAATGCATCGTAGGCGTTGACGTTACTGATGATCCCGACGATGACGATGAGCGAAACGGCGCCGGTCCAGTTCAAAATGTGGCGTCCGATATGCGGGATCGTTTCTTTAAACGTGTCCGGACGCCAACCGAAGGCGAGGACGGCTCCCATGAGCAGACCGAACAATCGCGTGTCGGTCCCGTAGTAGACGCGGCTCGGATCGGCTTCCGGGACATATCGGAACGCCATCCAGGCGGCGGAGACGAATAGAAGCGCAGCGAGCAGTTGAAGCAATCGCTTCCGGAACGCGAGACCGACGAGTAGGAGCAACGGCCAGAACGCATAAAACTGTTCTTCGATGGAGAGAGACCATAGATTTTGAAGCGGTGATGGCTTTCCGAAACTCTCGAAGTAGGAGACTTCGTGAAAGATATACCACCAGTTGTTCACATAGGCGAGTGCCGCCAGTGAATCTTGGCGCACCGTATCGAGCAAGGAGCGGTCAAACAGCGTCACATATGTCATCACGACCGACAGCATCAAGACGAGCGCCGGCAACAAACGACGGAAACGCGCGATGTAGAACTTTTTCAAATTGATTGTGCCGGTCTTCGTCCATTCGCGAATCAAGATGCCGGTGATCAAGTAACCGGACAGGACGAAGAAGACATCGACACCGAGGAATCCCCCAGGTATGTAAGGTACATTTAAATGATATAAAATCACAGCCAAGACGGCGAACGTGCGCAAGCCGTCGAGACCAGGCATATACGTTGTATGTTTGAGTGGTTGCATGCCCCCACTTCCTTTCTAGTAAAGCGGACATTTCCCTTATTTTTGAATCCATTCTTCAGTATAACGAGCGTGGAGGAGGGAATGGTTTCAAAAGATTAACAATCAAATGACGTAAAAATCCAATAAAAAAAGGGACACGAGGTCCCTTGCACCTTACATCAGATTAATCAACGTTCCACCGAGTACCCCGGCGATGACGAGTGCCCACGGTGGTAACTTCCAATAAGCAATCATCACGAACAGGAAGGCAGCGAACACGAAGTCGACCGCATCGTTGACGGTACTCGTGAAGATCGGGCTGTAGAATGCCGCAATCAAAATCCCAACGACCGCCGCGTTGACACCGATGAGGGCGCCAGCGACTTTCGGGTTATGACGGAGCGCGTCCCAAAACGGAAGTGCCCCAAGGATGAGCAAGAAGGCCGGCAAGAAAATGGCGACCGTCGCAAGGATGCCACCCGGCACACCATTAATCACAGTTCCAAGATAAGAAGCGAACGTGAAAAGCGGACCAGGAACGGCCTGAGCGGCCCCGTATCCTGCAAGGAAGGCTTCTTCACTCAAGAAACCAGCTGGTACAAGTTCTCGTTCTAGTAGTGGCAAGACCACATGTCCGCCGCCGAAGACGAGGGCACCGGCCCGGTAAAAGCTATCGAACAAGGCAATCGTTTGATTCTCAAACGTCTCCCGTAAAATCGGTAAGATAACGAGAAGCGCCCCAAATATCGACAGCAGAACGGCCCCGAGACGTTTCGAAATGGGGAACGCGCTCGATTTCGCATCGAGACGGTCCGGCTTGAACAACAGGAATCCTGCGAGTGCCGCAAGGAGAATGAACAACACCTGACTGAACGTCGTCTGCCAGAGCAAGACGCCCGCCAAGGCGAAAAAGGCGATCGTCCGTGTCTTTGTATCGGGTGTCAGTTTACTCGCCATCCCTAAGATGGCATGGGCGACGATGGCGACGGCGACGACTTTCAAGCCATATAACCAGCCTGCATCGGACACGTCGAGTCCAGACAACAATAAAGCGAACAGGATGAGGGCAACGACCGACGGTGTCGTGAAGCCGATGAACGAGGTGATCCCACCTAATATGCCACCGCGGACAATCCCGATCCCGATCCCGACCTGTGAACTGGCCGGTCCGGGCAAGAATTGGCATAAGGCGACGAGGTCGGCGTAAGCTTTCTCGTCCATCCATTTGCGTCGTCTCACATATTCCTCGTGGAAGTAACCGAGGTGGGCGACCGGCCCACCGAATGAGGTGAGGCCGAGCCTCGTTGAAACGAATAAAATCTCTAGTAACGTCTTGAACGTCACGCGTTGTGTCGTCATGTCTTCACTCCTTAATTTCTTTGAATAACTCGTATGCTTTTTGACGGGCTTCCGCCAACACAGAAAGTCCTTTTTCGGTCGTCACGTAATTTTTGCGAACGTGTCCATCGACCGTCTCGTTTTCACGAATCAAGAGCCCGTCTTTCTCCATACCGTGCAAGATTGGGTAGAGCGTCCCAGCACTGATTTCATAACCGTGCTCCCGAAGCTCATCGACCATCCATGCTCCGTACACGGGGTGTTCCGCGGCATGGTGCAAAATATGGATATGGATGAATCCGAGAAACAGCTTCCGCAAGACGCGGTCTTCCATACGTGTCATCTCCTTAATATCGAAATTCGATATCGGTTTTCGAAATCAGTCTAACAAAAGATTGAGACTGGGACAAGGGAAGAGCATGCAGTTTACGAAAACTTTAAATAAAAAGTTGGGAATGAGTTCGGAAAAAATAGGGAATCTATCACAAATGAGGTAAACTAAGTGGAGATTTTATTTGCTGAGGAGGAAGTGACGTGACAAACCCCATTCATTCTTCATACGATACATTGTTACGTTATATGCCCCAAGGCTACGTCGAGTTTAAAGTGATTTACGACGACGCTTCGGAGCCGGTTGACTATGAATTTTTTGAAGTGAATCCTGCTTTTGAGAAGATCATGAAAGGGAAGCGAAAACACTTCATCGGAAAAAAAGTGTCAAGCGCCTTAAAGGACTTTGAATATAGCGAGCGGGAGTGGATGATTCAAGTGGCACACGTCGTCAACGAAGGCGGAACGGTGACGTTTGAACATTTCTCTCGGCGCAACAAGTCATGGTTCGAGATGTCCGTGTTCAGTGAACGCCAAGGATTCGTATCGGTCATGTTCCATGACATCACTCGACATGTACAAGAAAACAATGCGTTGAAGCAGCTCGTCAACGTCTCCCATCGCTTCGTATCAACGGGGAGCGATTTATTGATGAATCAACAATTCCTCGACCAGATTCGTGACTTCACGGGAGCGAAAGCGGTCGCGCTCAATTTGATGGAGAACGATGGAGAGTCCTACACGACCGTCGCCTTATCCGGCATGGACGAGATGTTAGAAAGAAGTCTCGATATCCTTGGATTTCATCCGGTCGGAAGGAAATGGCCGATGACTGATCAGCGGCGTGACCTGTTCAAACAATCGAATCCTCGTGTCTTTGATGGGATTGACCCACTGATTGATGGCGCGCTTCCGAAACGGCTCGTCAAAAATCTACTTCGAATTTTTTCACTTGGAGAAGTCGTTCTATTTAAAATTGAAAAAAACGGCGTCTTGTATGGAGATTTGACGATTGTGATGGAACAGGGGAAGCAAGCGAACCGCCTCGGGCTCGTCGAGTTGTACCTCGTCCATGTACTCCAGCAATTGACGAAAGCCGATCATCAAGTGGGTGAGACGAAGAAATCGATGTTCGATGGATTTGGAACGCTCGACTTGGAATGCATCATGGCCTTCAACACACGGCAAGTGCTGCACTTGAACGATACGTGGGAGCGCGTATTAGGGTTTTCGCTTGATGAGTTGGAGAATATCGATTTTCTTAGTCTGATTCACCCGGACGATGAGGTGATCACGGAAGCAGGATTTGCGGGACTTGAAGAACGTGGCGAGTTGTTCCGATTCGTCAACCGCTTCCGGACAATCGACGATACGTACCGCTCAATCGAGTGGCATTGTAAACTTCAAGGGGATTACATTTATGCGGTCGCCAAGGACGTGACAGACCGAGTCCAATTGGAAGAAAAATTGGCCGATCGGGACCGCCTCTTGACGAAACTATCCGACCAAATCCCGGGTGCTATCTATCAATTCGAATTGTTGCCTGACGGAAGCTTCAACTTCCCGTTCTTTAGCCGGGGCTTTGAAGATATGCTGGGGATTTCGGCAGAAGAGGTACAGACGGACGCGAGTCTTGTCTTCCGACGGATGCACCCGGATGATTATCCGCTTGTCATGCAATCGATTGATGAATCGTATCGTAATTTAACGATTTGGGACGCGGAATTTCGTGTGTTGAGCGAGGACGGACGAACCGTCTGGATTCTCGGGTCATCTCGTCCGGAGAAGATTGCGGAAGGACATGTCTTATGGCACGGTTATATCGGAGATGTCACGGAGAAGAAAACATATGAGAAAGAGATTGAATATCTCAGTTATCACGATCAATTGACGGGTATTAAAAACCGACGTTACTTTGAAGAGGCGCTGGAGCGCTATGATGATGAGCATTTTTATCCGCTCACACTCATCGTCATCGATATCAATGGGTTGAAGCTCACAAACGATGCGTTCGGACACTTGGTCGGAGATCAGTTGCTCGTCGAAGCGGCGAATATTTTACGAAATGAATTGCGCGCGAAAGATGAAGTGGCCCGAGTCGGAGGCGATGAGTTCGTCGTCATCTCCCCGAATACGACGCTCGATGAGGCGAAACAACTGTCGGACCGTCTCGGTCGTCTCTTCCACGAACAGACGGTAGAAGGGTTACCGATTTCCGCATCGTTCGGTGAAGCGGTCAAGCATGACTCGAATGTAGAATTGACCGAGGTGTTCAACTTAGCGGAAGACCGGATGTATCACCATAAGGTTTCTGAAAAGCAGAGTCGACGCCACCATTCCATCCAAATCATCATGCGCACGCTGTATGAGAAGATTCCGCGCGAAGAAGCGCATTCTCAACGGGTCGCCAATTTAGCGGGGAAACTTGCGGAAGCGATGGGCTTCACGAGTGCCGAAGTGAATGAGATTCGAACGGCCGCTATTCTCCATGACATAGGAAAAGTGGCAATCAGCAACGATATTTTGGATAAACCGGGCGCGCTGACCGAATCGGAATGGTATGAAATCAAACGCCACCCGGAAATCAGTTACAATATTTTAAGTACCGTACCCGAATATGTCGCCTTATCGGAAATTGTCTTGGCGCACCATGAACGATGGGACGGGAAAGGCTATCCGAAAGGGCTACAAGATTTTGAGATCCCTCTTGCTTCACGAATCATCGCAATTGCGGATACGTTCGATGTCATGGTGACGGGGCGACCGTATCGACAGGCGAAGACGATTGACGAGGCACTCGCCATCATCTCACAAGAGGCGGGCAAACAGTTTGACCCATCTCTCGTCGACGTCTTCTTTGAAAAAGTCGTACCGACACTTCAACAATAAAAAGCGAGTCCTCCTGAATATGGGGGGCTCGCTTTTGTATTAGACGGTTAGGGGTCGTTTCTTCAACACGAGGATGGTGAGGAGGAAGACGACTCCGGTCATGCCAATCATGACAAGGATGGAGGGATACGGGAACTGACCCTCATACATCGTGATGACACCGTTATTCAACCAATAGGTCGGCAGGAAACGACCGACAAGTTTCAATGAATCCGGCAACCAGAGCAGGCTGATGAACGCCCCGCCGGTGATGGCGGATGCCATCGTAACCGAGATTTGAAAGATGTTCGCCTTCTCCCGATTCGTCGCAAACACGGCGATGAGACCACCGAGGGCTAGACAGACGAGCAGATAGGAAGAAAACAAGGCGAATACGGTCGGGAGATGTGTCCATACATCCTGACCGTATAAAGCGAGGCTCACGCCAATCAACAGCATCACGTAGATGAAGCCGACGAGATAAAAGGCTAGTAGCAGGGAGGCGAAGTAACGCCTTGGTGTCACCGGTGAGGCGAACAACCGCGCATAGATCTTCTCGTCCCGATCATCCGCGACAAACATAGGAATGAACTGGAGAAAGGTCGACATCATGATGAACGACAACAGACCGAAGAAGGCCTGTGTTCGGGCGGTCGTGGCGACACTTTCCTGAAACGGTTCACTTGAAAGTGTGTAACCGTTCGACGTCTCTTTTGACGCAAGCTGTTCGAACGTCGCTTTATCGTAGCCGCTCGCTTCGAGCAGTTGGCGTTCGCGGGACAGATGACCGTTCAGTGCCTGCTCGATCAACGAGGCATCACTCCCGGCGATTGCAGAGAAGGAAGGGCGAGGCATCTCTCCTGTGAACGCCTGTTTCGTGAAGTCATCAGGAATGATGAGGACGATATCTTCTCCTTCTAACAAGACATCATCCGTGTTCGACTCGAGCAACGTGACCCGACCAAACCGTTCGGCCTCGTCAATGAGGCGTTCGGCGAGAAGTCCACCGTCCCGGTCGACAATCCCGATGGATGCGTTCAAACTGGACGTTCCACCGACGAAGGAGAGGATGAGCGCGAAACCGAACATCGACACGAAGGTGAACACCCACAGCCCTTTCTTTCGAAGCATCCGTTTGGCCACATGTCTAATGAGAACCATGACGCTTCACCCCTTTCGAGAGAATGTAGCTGAATGCGATCAAGATGAGGAGATGAATCCCGAGCAATCCGAGACTTTGCCAATACAGATTGATGTCACCTTCACGTAGGAGGACGGCTAGCATCCCGTCCCGCATAAAAATCGGCATGAACACGTAGGCAGCCCACGGCGCATAGTTCAGCGTCACTTGGTCAAAACCGGGGACATAGCCACCGGATAAGATCATGAGGATGGCGACGAAGCCGTTGACGATCGCATCCTTTGTCGTCGCGCTCAACTTCGGCAAGTTGACAATCAGAAATCCGATGGCGACCCCGTACGCGGTCAAGGCGAGCCAAGACAGAATCAGATAGCCGAACTGTACGTTCGCCAAGTCGAATGTGCGATAGACGAAGTGGCTGAACCAAAACAAGAGGATAAGCTGCAACAAGATGATGACGTAGCGACTGAACGTCCGCGCAAGTCGATATTGAACCGTTCGGACTGGGGCCGCTTGGATGCGTAAGTAACTGCCTGTATTCGGCTGCTCTTCTCGTGCCATCGATGTGATATAAAACGACCCGAACAATGCCGTCATGATTGAAATCGTGACGGTGAAATACTCGAGCGAGGTCGGGGTACGTCCCGCCAAGTCGACACTTTCCGTATCGAGCCAAGCCTCATTCACATATGGGGCCGACACGCCTGCTTCCGCGAGCGTGATCTGTTGATTGGCGATGGCCGTATACTGACCGAGGATGGCATCGAGGACGTCGAACTCGACCGTCGTCGGTTCCTCATAGAAGAGTGTGATGTCAGGTCCATCGAGTTGCAAGATGACATCGGCATCGCCATCGTTCACACCTTGTTCGGCAGATTGGAGGTCAACGTATGGGACAAGTCGGATGAAGGCTTGAATGTCTTCCTCTTTTAAAAAAGCCTCGAGCGGCTCTCGATACTGGTCGGTCGACGATTCGACGTAGGCGACGTTCGTGACCGGAAGTTTGAACGTGTCACTGAAGACGGCCGACAGCATCGTCCCGAGTCCAAAGATGAGGATGAGCGGAAAGATGAGCATCCAAAAGAGGGTGGCACGATCACGAAGCCGCTGTTTCACATCATATTTGATGAAAGTCCACATGACGTCCCTCCTATTCCCGGAGCGTCTTCCCCGTCAATGCCAAAAAGACGGTATTGAGGGAAGGGCGGTCGACCGTGATGGAGGTGAAGTGGACGCGTTCTTGATGGAGTGTCTCAAGGAGCGGAGCAAGCGGCGTGTCTTTGTCTAACGACACCTCGATATACGGTTCTTCATACTCTACTTTTTGAACGTGTTCGAGTGCGTCGAGACGTTCGAGCAAATTTGGTGTGAGCGCATCGACTTTGATCCGGGCCGTCTCGAGTGTCATGACACGGTCTTTCAATTCGTCCTGTGTTCCTTCTGCGATGATCCTTCCTTCATCAACGATGGCGATTCGGTCGCAGAGGAGTTCGACTTCTTCCATGTAATGAGATGTATAGATGATGGTGGCACCGCGGCGATTCAGTTCGCGGATGTTCTCTAAAATGGCATTTCGCGACTGCGGGTCGATGGCGACGGTCGGTTCATCCATGAAGATGAGTTCGGGTTCATGGACGATGCCACAGGCGATATTGAGGCGACGGAGGAGACCGCCGGACAGTTCGGGCGGACGTTTCTTTTGATGGGCATCGAGTTCGACGAAGTGGAGCGCGGCCTCGGTCTTTTGTTTCGCTTCTTTCGGACTGAATCCATACAGCTCCGCAAAAAATTGGATGTTCTCATAGACGGTCAGCTGGTCATAGACGGAGACGTGTTGCGGCACGATCCCGACGCGGCGTTTGATGGCCAGTTCGTCTTTTGGCATCGCTTTTCCAAAAATGTGAATCGAACCGGCGTCCGCCTCGTACAGATTCAACATGACCGAAATGGCGGTCGTCTTCCCGGCACCATTCGGTCCGAGCAACCCGAAGAGTTCGCCTTCTTCCACTTTCAGAGTGAGGTCGTTCAAGGCAATCGTATCCCCGAACCGTTTCGTGACATGGTCGAGCGAGATAATGGACATCGTAATACTCCTTTCTCATGTGAAATGTTTCTCGTTCTACACAAAGGTGTTCGAGGATTGTCACGAATTTACCTGTCCGGAACACTTGAAATGTGTAATAATCTAATTATTCAGATAATTATAGTGTTGAAATGAGGGGTTTGGATGAAAGGATGGCAATTCAATAAACAAGAAGGGGCATTGTTCCCGGACGAAATCGTGCTTTCTGCGTTTTGTACAGTCGAACCGAAACGAATGGATTCGACACTCCCGTTCTATTATGATGAGTCGATTTTTCGTTTCACGAATAAGCATGGGGAGACGTTCTACTTTAAAATATCACCGAGCTATCACGAGTTTGAAATCAATATCAAAGGTGGGGACGGGGAGCTCGTATATTATCAACTGCTCCGCACCGTCAGCAAGGTCGAGATTTTAGAAGACCGGCGAGACCACGCAGAGTTATTGATCGTCCTAGCTGAAGATCGAAAGCGGACCGTGACGTCAATCGAATTGACCGTCCGACCGCGTTTTCGTGTGCTCGTGAAAGAGCATGAGATATAGGAGTGTCAGGTTCAAGAGCGGATGCGAATCCGCTTTTTTAATTGGCGAAAAAAAGACAGCCACGACGTGACTGTCCTTCAGCGGTTATTTTGTCAAAAAGATTTGGACATGGATGGTCGACCCTTGGGCATCGGTCGCTTTACCGATCCCGAGATGCGTATAATTCGCATTCAAGATATTCGCGCGATGACCGCTGCTGTTCATCCACGCATCGACCGCCCGGACTGGGTCGCTCGATCCTTTATAGATGTTCTCCCCCCAGCCCCGATACGAGACACTGTAAGCGTCTAACGTGTCCCCTGGTGTACCGTTCTCCTTGAGCGTGTGCGAGAATTGACCCGTACGCGCCATCTCATCGGCACGGACTTGGGCGACACGATTCGCCTCACTCGAAGCGGCGAGAAGAGAGAGACCGGCAGCCTTCCGTTCTTTGTTTGTCTCGGTCAACACGTTGACGGGCGACGTGAAACTGACATGATGGGCGAGGATGTACCCAGTGTATGAACCGTAGCGCACCTTGTACCATCGTGATGTACCGGTATAGCGATATGACACGGTCTCAAGTTCTGTACCCTGCCGGACGAACTTGACGTTCGAAGAGGTCGTGAGCGGACGTGATTTTAAATAAACGCTCGACGGTTTGACGTACGTCGGTTTCGTAAATTTCACCTCGGCAGTGGACAAGCGGACATACTTGGCGGGCAGATAAGCGTAGCCGCTGCCCCATTGAATCTTATACCAGCGCACACCGTCCAATTGGAACGATGTCCGGACACGCATCGAACCGTCTCGTGGGATGAGTGCAAGTCGTTTCGCGCTCAAAGAAGGCGACTGCCGGACATTGAGTTGACTAATGTTGGTCACGTAACCGGTCGTGTTGATCGACGTCTCATAATATGCTTGGACGCGGTTGATAGAGAAGGGCGACCCGATCACACTGAGTGTCAGAATGATGGTGAGTAGTAGAGAGATATGCTTCTTCAATGGAATCGACTCCTTTTGTGGGACTCCCTATATTCTATATCGTTTGGGTGATTTTTGGTTTTACCATTTCATTACAAAAAGGATGGACTCTTCGTGAGCCCATCCTTGCTTCATTTATACAGCAAATACTCTTTTCGAATCGGGAGGAAGGCGTCCCGCTCGTCCTCGATTTTCGTCAGGATGTCTTCAAGCGGAGCTCCTTCGAGAATCATATCTTTCACGTAGGCGTTTCCTGTCAATTTCGTGATGAAGTCATTCGCTAAAAACTCGAAGTCGTCCGGATACATGTCATGAGCCGTTTGAATCATCGCAATCCCAGTTCTTGTCGATTCGAATCGAGCTGGATCAGTGACATAGACCTCAACCCCGTGCGTCAGTTTGCCCGCGTGTTTTGAGAACGTCGGCGTGAACGAGGCAGCCCGGAAAGCGACACCTGGCAAGTCGAGCCCGTTCAGCTCATTCGCATATTCATGCGCTTTTATATACGGCGCGCCGATCAGCTGAAACGGTTTCGTCGTCCCGCGCCCCTCGGATAAGTTCGTTCCTTCAAACAATCCGGTCGCAGGGTAAACATTGACCGTGTCGGTCGTCGGCATGTTCGGGGACGGCATGACGAACGGGAGTCCCGTGTTCTCATACATCATCGAACGCTTCCAACCTTTCATTTTTACGACTTCAAGGTCGGCTTGAATCTGATACTCGGTGTTGAACAGTCGCGCGAGTTCACCGACGGTCATCCCATGCTTTAGCGGAATCGGATAGAGACCGATGAAACTGGAGTAATCCGGGTCGAGCACCGGACCGTCAACGCGAAGCCCGCCTTGCGGGTTCGGACGGTCGAGGACGACAAACGGAATCCCGTTCTCGGCAGCGGCTTCCATCGCATACGCCATCGTATAGATATACGTATAGTAGCGTGTCCCGACGTCTTGGATGTCAAAGACGAGCACGTCGACATCTTGTAGCATCTCAGGAGTCGGTTTCTTCGTGGCACCATATAGGCTATATACAGGCAACCCCGTCACGTCATCGATATAGGAGCTGACCGTCGATCCGGCTTGGGCATCTCCCCGAACGCCATGCTCTGGTCCGTACAATGCCGTCAACTCGAAGTCGTCGGACTGGTCAAATAGGTCGACGATACTCGTTCTCTCCGCGTTGATCCCGGTCGGATTCGTGATTAGTCCGACCCGTTTTCCTTTCAAGATTTCCGGGTTTTCCATCAATCGGTCGACCTCGAGTTCGACCTTTGGTTTTTTCGGTTCAGACTTCGCATCGGCATCCAACCAGACGATGGAAGTCGTGAGAATCGTCAACGCAGCCATACCACCCAACCACTTTTTCATTAGAAACTCCTCCTTCGATTCATGTAAGCGCTTCAATTTCTTAACAGGAGTGTACCATTCAGAAATTTAATTTCAATATTTAATCATAAAAATAGGAATTTATATTTCTTAATTTCGTACTTTTCTCCTAATCGAACATAAAAAAACGTGTCCTTCGATGAAAGACACGTTCCTTTTTACTCATCTGACCGCGAGCGCTTTCCATCCCGTCACGCTCATAACGGCGCTCACTTTTGACTTAGGGATGACCAAGCGACCGCGATATGGGTCGTTGATATACAAGTTTGACTTGTCATAGCCGGTTGCCAACATGACATGATAGTTAACGTAGCCGGTGAACTTCTTGTTCGAAGCGGTATACCAGTTGAAGTAGCCGTATGGTTTGTTGAAGTCGACACTCGCCCAGACGATGACCGGGTTGCCCATCGACAGTTCGCGTTCGATCGAGCCGAGCCCTTGATTGGACAAGTCTTTCACAGGACGATACTTACTGGCGAATCCGATCATGCCTTTTGGATAAATCCCATAGTTCTTATATTTTCCGAGCGTCCCTTTCGGATCTCCTGTGAACATGACGTTCGGGTCGACCCAGCGATAGAGACGGTTCTCATAGCGAGCGTTCCACATACTCTTTGGCATCTCGTTATATAAGGTCGAGGCGCTGACGGCACGCCCTTTTTCTTCAAGTGCCATTTTGAGAGAGAAGAACTCGCAGCCTGACGGATACCCCATCGGGAACTGACGATAGAGCGGGACGCTCATCTTATAGACGGACAGTGCCTGAGAATAGGCACCACGCGCATCGAATGAGGCGTTTCCGACACGACGGTTTTGATACATCTTTCCGTATGTATCAAAGTAATACCACTTGCCGTCGATGGCTTGCCAATCCGTCTTTTTCGTCAAGACCGGAGCATAATACTCGTACTGGGTCGTATATTTCCATCCTTTCTCCGGCACACCGGTCGAATGGAAGTGATACGTCTTTCCATCTAATCGGAATTTCCCTTGCAGGCGGTATCCGTAAGTCGGGTGGAATCCGACCTTCTTCCCATCGACCGTTTGAAATCCGTACTCACGACGTCCATATGGGTCGAATGAATAGACGCGTGCATTCAATGTGTGGACACCTTCTAGTCGGTAGCCATAGGTCGGATGGAAGCCGTACATAACACCATTTATCTGTTGAAGGCCATACTTACGATCGCCGTATTTTCCGAACAGGTAGTGACGATTGTTAATCCGATGCAACCCTTCGAGGCGATACCCATAGTAGGGATGAAATCCATACACTTTTTCACCGATTCGGGTGAGACCTTGTCGACGAACCCCGTCAGTCCCGAAATAATAGCGTCGTGTGCCGATCGTCTGCCATCCGGTCGCCATCTTTCCTTGCTCCATCAAATAATGTTTCTTGCCGTCAATCGTGTACATGCCTGTACGAATGGTCCCGTCTGGGAAGAAATAATGTTTGGCGTCACCAAACTGTTGCCATCCCGAGAGTCGGACCCCGTCCTCGTTGAAGTAATATCGTTTGCCTTCGATTGTCTGGAAGCCGGTGACGGCTTGACCGGTTTCGTCGTAATAATAGACGAGACCATCGCGTTCTTGCCATCCGGTGAGTAGCTTCCCGTTCTCGTCAAATGTGTATGTCGTGCCGTCGACCGCATGGGGACCCGTGATGAGTCGACCGTCTGTCTCAAAATAATATGTAGCACCTTCGATTTCCTGCCAACCTGTGATGAGGGTACCATCTTCATTCAGATAGTACGTATGACCCTCGATTACTTGCCACCCTGTCAACACCGTCCCGTCACTCGATGTATAGACGATGCCATCCTCCGTCTGTTGGAATGAACCCTCAGCGGACGCGAACTGTGGACTCGTCCACACTGCACCGATTAACAGACCGATGCCGACCCTTCTTTTCCATGTCATTCATGTGACCTCCTCTGTATGCATACAGAAGAGATACCCATATTTATCCAAGATGAAGCTGTGGCAAATGAATCATTTGTAAGGTCAGACGTTTACGCCGTATGACTCATGAACCGAAGTCGTTTCGACGCCATATACAGGGATAGGATGACGACAACGGTTCCGGTCACAATCGGCCACACGAGATTCACTTCTGTCAAGAACACCTGACTCGATAGTGGACCGAGCATCCATGGCATCCAATCGAGGTCGACCCAGCCGATGAGGAGCGACATGACGAAATGAAGACCGAGCGTCAAGACGACCGCAACGACACCGCTCTCGATCATCGCAGCGAGGAGAATGAAGATGGAGAGCTGAACGACAAAATGAAAGACAAGAAGTGCTGTAGATATGAGAAATGCGGTTACATCAAACGCCTCGAAAAGAATAACCGTATAGTAAGCGGCCGCTAATTGGGCGAGTACGAGACCACCGACCGTCAATAGGACGTAATGTGCCCATTTACTGATAACGATGCGAGACGTCGGGATTTGTAACGACTTGAGCCAAGCGAGCGTTCCGTTCGTCCGCTCATGACTAAACGTATGCATCGCCGACAACAAGACGACGAGAAGACCGATTTGGCGAAGCTGTTCACTGACTGAAATCAACACTTCTTCTGGTGTCGGTGTCGGGAGATCAATCACGGCGCCGTCCGGTAAATTGCCACCGGAAGCGAGGATATCTGGTAGGAAATAGAGCGTGAGCGGTTGCATCGAGGCAAGGAGCATGAGCACGATTGGGATCCAAATGAGTCGTTTGTTCGACCATGACTCTCGCCATTCCTGTTTAAAGATTGCGGTACGCATCAGGCGTTCACCTCCAAGAATAAAGATTCGAGTGACGGGTGCCCGACGTGTAGTGATTGGATGATGAGATTCCGTTCCAGGATGCGCCGCAAAATCGCCCGTTCGGCGAGATTCCGGTCCGTTGACTCAAACGTCCACGTCGAACCACGTTTGGTTGTTCGGGTCACGCCTTCTAACTGCGTCCAGTCTGCATCGGTCGTCCCATCGTCAAAGAGACGTAGCTCAATGGTCGACTTCGAACCGAGCAGGTCGGTCACGGTTCCTTCCATGAGCAATTTGCCTTGTCGAAGCAGGAGCACCCAGTCACTTGCCTCTTCGGCATCCGGCAGGACGTGCGTCGAGTACAGGATCATTCGCTCTCGTTTCAAGTCACTTAATAGATCGAGTACTTCTCGTCGACCGCGTGGGTCGAGTGCCGAGACCGGTTCATCGAGCAGTAAGAGTTCCGGGTCATGGACGAGCGCTTGGGCGATCCCGAGACGCTGTCGCATCCCTCCCGATAAGTTCGCTGCCGGCCGGTCGACCGGTTCGAGCCCGACTCGTTTCAATAGTTGAATCGGCTCGACGTGTTTGGTCCCCGTCAATTCAGCGGCATACCGAATCGTCTCGACAGGAGTCAACGATGGATAGAGGGCAGGGCGCTGAGGCAAATAGCCGATCCGAATACGTTCGTGTCCGGTCATATCGCCACTTGTCGGTTCGGTGACGCGGGCGAGCAAGTTCAAAAGCGTCGTCTTCCCGGCACCGTTTTCTCCAAGGAGGGACGTGCAACCCGGTCGTAATTCGAAACTGACATCATCGAGCGCCGTGAAGGAGCCGAATCGCTTCGTTACATGTGTGATTTTCATCGCGGAGTCCGTCCCCATAAGAAGTATACGATTGGGCCGAGTATGTTGATGAAGACGATGACGAGAAGCCATACCCATTTCGGGCCATTCGTCATGTCGCGTTTGAACAAGTCAATCAAGGCGACGACGAGCAGGATGAGTTGCAAAATCAAAACAGGTAGTAAGATGAGAAAAAGTGTATTCGGGTCATTTGCGATGTCCATCGCGAGAACCTCCTTTTGAATTAGCTGTCTTTAAAACATTCTACATGAACGGTATGTCCCCTGTATGTGACACAAAAAATCCCCATCTCACGACGGAGATGGGGACGATGCATCATTTCACGATAATGACAGGAGCGAGAGCTCGTTTGGCCAGTTTATGACTCACGCTACCGAGCACGAACTCTTGGAACGTGTTCAATCCACGTGATCCGACGACAACGTATTCATATGGCTCATGGTTCGCATATTTGACGAGCTCGACGTCCGGCTCCCCACGAAGTTCGATGTATTCGTAGGCAATGCCTTCTGCTTCCGTCAAATCGAACAGTGGCTTGAGCATCTGCTTTCGCTTCGTCTCCAAGTCGATTTTCCCTGTCGAATTGAGGGCCGCTTCTTTCGATTCCTTTGCACTGATGACGTGCACGATATCAATCGATGCATTTGACGCCTTTGCGAGCTGAATCGCTTTTTCTAGCGCACGTTTCGAGTGGGCAGAACCATCTGCCGCTAAAAATACCTTTCCCATGAAAAACTCCTCCTCTTTCGCACGTTCTACTTTTAGTATAGGTGATTTGGCGAAACGGGGAAATGATGAATCAGTGCCCTGCGTTCGCGTCTTGTTGCTTCAAGTGAAGGGCGAGCGTGTTGAGCAGTTTTTCCGAGTCTTTGTTCAAGTTGAGCAGTTCCGGTTCGATTCCGACTTCCCGATATTTGAAGATGACCTTATCGATTGCCCCGATGGCAGAGTCGTCCCAAAGATGCGTGTTCGCAAAGTCGATGGTGACTGTTTGGATACCGGCTTCAGCATCCTCTGTCACATCGAACTGATTGACGAATTCAGATGTCGAGGCGAAGAAGAGCTGACCGTTCACCATGTAATGAGCCTTGTCGGCATCGATCTTTCGCTCGAGATCGATTTTTGAGATTTTAGCAGCGAAGAGAATTGCTGCTGTCAAAATCCCGGCGAGTACACCGAGTGACAAATCATGTGTGACGACGGTGACGAGTACGGTGACGAGCATGACGACCGTATCCGATTTTTGGGCGGTACGCATCGCTTTGAGCGAACCCCAGTCAAACGTCGCATAGGAGACGAAGAACATGACCCCGACGAGCGCGCCGACCGGAATCAGCATGAGCACGTCGCTGATTGTCATGATCATGACGAAGAGCGCGAGACCGGCTGTAAGTGTCGACAGACGTCCACGAGCACCCGATGAGACATTGATGACCGATTGCCCAATCATCGCACATCCTGGCATCCCACCGAAGAACCCAGCAATGATGTTCGAAATCCCTTGTCCGCGCGATTCACGGTTTTTGTTTGAGTCCGTTCCTGTCATATCGTCAACGATTTGTGCCGTCAAGAGCGACTCGATCAATCCGACGAATGCGAGGGAAATCGAGTAAGGAAGAATGATCAACAACGTTTCAAACGTCAACGGGACGTTCGGGAATAAAAATTCCGGGAGTGTTGCTGAGATTGTTCCCATGTCTCCGATATTTTTCGTATCGAGACCGAGTGTGATGGCTAAAATCGTCATGACGACGATGGCGACAAGTGGTGCAGGGATGGCTTTTGTGACTCGCGGAAATAAGAAGATAATGGCGAGTGACGCGGCGACGATTGCCCAGATGATCCAGCTTTCCCCTTCAAAGTTGGATAGTTGCGCTTGAAAAATCAGAATGGCAAGCGCATTGACAAAGCCAACCATGACGGCGCGTGGAATGAACTTCATTAAGCGGGCGATGCCGAGATAACCGAGTACGATTTGAATGACACCCGTTAGAATCCCAGCGGCCAGCAAATATTGAAGACCATGGTCGGCGACGAGTGAGACGATGACGAGCGCCATCGCACCGGTCGCAGCCGAAATCATCGCAGGGCGACCGCCTGCGATTGAAATCACCATGGCGATGATGAACGAAGCATAGAGCCCGACCATCGGGTTGACGCCAGCGATGAGTGAGAACGCGATCGCCTCAGGGATGAGGGCGAGAGCGACAACAATCCCCGCAAGGACGTCTGCTCGGACGTTACCGAGCCAGTCTTGTTTGATTGTATTCATTTTTTCCAAGAAGAACACACCTCTCTTTATATTTTGACTTTGATCTTCGAGTCTCACGAAGATCAAATGCCACATTATATGAAAGGAAATGTTCCAACGTTACGTGTTTTCACAACGTGTTTCATCATAACGGATTTTTTTTGAAATGACAATTGAATGAAGTTGAAAAGTATGGTAATTTCATAACGGATACGTTATATAACAATTAGGTTATACAGAAAGGGGAAGTGGAAATGTACACTGCAGAAGAATTAAGCAAAGTACTCAAGGTGCTCGGTGATCCGACTCGATTGACCATGCTGAAACAGATGGAAGCGGGAGAACAGTGTGCGTGTAGTTTCGTCGACTGTTTTGACATCTCACAGCCGGCAATCAGCCGTCATTTGAAGATGTTGCGTCAGGCTGGACTGTTATTAGAGCGCCGAGACAAACAATGGATCCACTATCGATTGAATGAGACGAGCCCTTTTTATGGGATTGTCGTCGATTTGCTCGACAAGATTGAGACAATCGATGTGAGTTGCGACTGTGACACCGAATGTGCAATTTAAGGAGGAGTCAACGATGAAACTTGAAGTGTTTGAACCGGCAATGTGCTGTCCAACAGGATTATGTGGTCCATCCATCGATCCAGAACTGACGCGAGTGGCGACAATTCACTACGTGTTAAAACAGCGAGGCTTCGATGTTGCTCGTTATAATCTGGCATCGGAACCGAATCGATTCGTTGAAAATGTCAAGGTGCAAGCTGAAATTGCAAATGGGCTCGAGATGCTACCGCTCACAGTAGTTGATGGAAAAATCGTAAAACGGGGTGCCTATTTAACAGATGAAGAAATTGCGGAGTTGACGGGACTACCAGTTGACGCATTTGCCAAGAAAGATGGAGAAAAGCCGAAAGTTCGCATCTCACTGAAGAAATAAGGAGATATGCTCATGAAGACATTTGATTTTCATACGATTGAACCGACCCGTTATGTGTTCTTGACTGGGAAAGGTGGCGTCGGGAAGACATCGACGGCGTCAAGCCTCGCCCTGACGCTCGCCGACCGAGGCAAGCGTGTCTTACTCGTTTCGACCGACCCGGCCAGTAATTTACAAGACGTGTTTGAGATGGAACTCGATGAGACGCCGCGCCTCGTTCCGGAAACAAAGCTTGCCATCGCCAACTTCGATCCCGAAGAAGCGGCAAAACAATATATGGAGCGCATGGTCGGACCTTATCGAGGTGTATTACCGGACGTGGCCATTCAGTCGATGGAAGAGCAATTATCCGGTGCCTGTACGGTTGAGATTGCGGCATTCGACCAATTTACGGACTTGTTGACGTCCGTGTCAGCCCGTGAGACGTACGATCACGTCATCTTTGACACGGCACCGACCGGTCATACGTTGCGCCTACTCACCTTGCCGCGTGCATGGGATGAATTTTTGGAGACGAACACGACTGGTGCATCTTGCCTCGGTCCGCTTGCCGGTTTAGCTGACAAACAAATGCAGTACAAAAAGGCAGTTGAGACGCTCACTGATGGTAAAGAGACGACACTGCTTCTCGTTGCCCGTCCCGAAACATCCACACTCATCGAAGCGGAGCGTGCCGCGACCGAACTTCGCGCCATCGGCATCGAGCGAATGCAGCTCATCGTCAACGGTCTTATCCAACAGGATGAAGGGGCAGACCGATACATGAAGCGGCTCATCGAGAGTCAGCAACAAGCACTCCGTGAACTTCCTGAAGGAATAACTGACCTCGAGGCATTCAAACTTCCATATGCTTACGAAAATCTGATCGGTGTCTCTGCACTTCGGCGCTTTGTGAACGGAGAGACGGTCACTGTCGCAGATGCATGTTATGATTCGAGTCGTTACGGGTCACTTGATCGACTCGTTGATGAGATTGAGGCGGACGGTCCAAGTGTCATCATGACGATGGGGAAAGGTGGCGTCGGGAAGACGACACTCGCTTCGCTGATTGCGGTCGCGCTTCATGAAAGAGGGCACTCTGTTCATTTGACGACGACGGATCCGGCCGCACATGTCGCTTTCACGATTGGGACAAACATTGCAGATACGTTCACGGTCGATGCCATTGACCCGAAAGTTGAAATTGAGAGGTATCGACAGGATGTGTTCAAGGAAGCAGGGGACCTGAATGAAGAGCAACGTATGATGCTCGAGGAGGACCTGCGTTCGCCGTGCACCGAAGAAATCGCCGTTTTCCGTGCCTTTGCGAACCAGGTGGCGAAAGCGAAAGACCGTTTCGTCGTCATCGATACGGCACCGACCGGACACACGCTTCTTCTGTTAGATGCGACCGAGAGTTATCATCGCGAACTCGAACGCTCGACTGGCGTTGTCCCGGAAGCAGTCCGAGATTTGTTGCCGAAATTACGTGATCCGAAACAAACGCACGTCATCATCACGACCTTGCCTGAAGCGACGCCGGTATATGAAGCTGAACGACTCGTAGCAGATTTGAATCGGGCTAAGATTCTACCGTTCGCTTGGGTCGTTAATCAATCGTTCACGCCACTCGATGTCACGAGCAAACTATTGACCGCGAAAGTCGCGAATGAAGTCCTATGGCTCGAACGTGTGAACAGCTATCGGCGTCCGACGATACTCGCCTGGCAAGAACATTTGCCAGTCGGATATTCCGCGTTATCCCAACTATTGAAGGAGGAAGTGAAATGAACATCACGAATGAAGCCATCGATTACTTAAAAACAGCGCTAGAGGAGGAGCAGACAAAATCGGTCCGCATCATCACGGAGGCCGGTTGCTGTGGACCGACACTAGGTTTGGCCGTAGCGACACCGGAAGCGACCGATGAGGTGAAGCACTTCGACGATCTTACGTTTGCCGTGGCGAACGAAGCTACAGCGTTGTCCGCAAACGTCACGCTCGACGTTGAATCAACAGAAGAGGGAATGACACTCGTATTGCACGGTTTGCAGCCGAGTTGCTAAAAAATAAATAGAGATTATTGGAGGATTACATTGTGCAGTGGATTGCTAGTTTAATTTTTCTTGTGACGCTTTTCCTCATCATCAAGCAACCGAAAGGCCTCGGCATCGGTTACTCGGCGATGGGGATGGCTGTCATCGCTCTCGTTTCGGGCGTCGTCAATCTTGATGACGTCGGAACGGTATGGGGCATCATTTGGAACGCGACGTTCACCTTTATCGCAATCATCATCATTTCACTCATTTTAGATGAGATTGGATTCTTTGAATGGGCCGCTTTACACATGGCGCGAATCGCCAAAGGTGGCGGGGTGAAACTCTTCGTTTATATCACGTTACTCGGTGCCCTCGTCGCAGCATTGTTTGCGAACGACGGGGCGGCGCTCATCTTGACGCCAATCGTTTTAGCGATGGTCCGGGCTCTCAAACTACCGGACACGGTCGTCTTGGCATACGTTATGGCATCGGGATTCATCGCCGATACGGCAAGTCTTCCATTCATCGTCTCGAACCTCGTCAACATTGTCTCAGCCGACTTCTTTGGTATCGGGTTCGCCGAGTACGCCGCGCGGATGGTGTTCGTGAACGTGTTCGCGGTCGCGGGGAGTCTGCTCGTGTTGTACCTTTATTTCAAAAAAGATATCCCGAAACAGTATGACGCCTCACAGTTGGCTGAACCTTCGTCCGTCATTAAAGATCATACGGTGTTCCGCTTATCCTGGATTGTACTCGGTTTACTGGTCATCGGGTACTTCACGAGTGATTTAGTCGAGATCACCGTTTCGCTCGTCGCGGGTGTAATCGCCTTGTTCTTCCTCGTGATGGCTAACCGCTCGTCAGCGGTCCAGACGATGCAAGTCATCAAAGGTGCACCGTGGGCCATCGTCTTCTTCTCGCTCGGGATGTATATTGTCGTCTACGGTTTACAAAATGCCGGACTCACTCAAGTATTGGCGAACTTTATCGATTGGTTCGCGGTTAACAGCTTCAGTGCCACGTTCGGGATGGGCTTTTTGGCCGCCATCTTGTCATCGGTCATGAACAATATGCCGACCGTCATGATTGATGCGCTCGCCATCGACTTGACGCATACGACCGGACAGGTTCGGGAAGCGTTAATCTATGCGAACGTCATTGGTTCCGATCTCGGTCCAAAGATTACCCCGATTGGGTCGCTAGCGACGCTTCTATGGCTCCACGTCCTTCGTACGAAAGGCCTCAAAATCGGATGGGGACAGTACTTTAAAGTCGGGATCATCTTGACGATTCCGACATTGGCTATCACGTTGCTCGGCCTATACATCAGCTTATTACTTTATTGAGGAGTGGATTATATATGAAACTAGTCATCATCGGTTCAGTCGCTGCAGGGACATCGGTTGCGGCGAAAGCGCGTCGGAACAACGAAGACGCACAAATCACGATTTACGATCGAGATTACGATATCTCGTACTCTGGTTGTGGGATTCCTTACTACGTTGGCGGAGAAGTCGAGTCACGTGACGATTTGACACCGCGCGATGCGGCCTTCTTCAAGAAGCGCTACAACATCGACGTGATGACGCGTCATAATGTGACGTCAGTCGACAAAGACACGAAGACGGTGACGGTTGAAAACTTAGAGACGGGTGACACGTTCACGGACTCATATGATGTCCTCGTCCTTGCGACGGGTGCGTCGAGCATCATCCCACCGATTCCAGGGGTGAAGTCGGACAACGTCTTCCCGATTCGAAACATCCAACATGCGGAGGCGACACGCTCCTTCGTCGATTCGACAGACCCGAAACATGCGACAATCATCGGAGCCGGCTTCATCGGTCTAGAGATGGCGGAACAGTTGAAGCTTCGTGGTGTGGACGTGACCATCATCGAACGTGTACCGCAAGTGATGCCACCACTCGACAAGGATATGGCGTGTCGCGTTGAGGAACACCTCGAGAAGAACGGAATCGAGCTCATGCTCGGAGAGACCGTGACAGAACTTGTCGGTGACGGACACGTTGAACGGGTCGTCACGGAGAGTGGGAAGACGATTGAGACCGACCTCGTCATCTTGTCTGTCGGAGTCCGTCCGAACGTCGAGCTCGCCATGAACATGGGAGTCAAACTAGGTGAAACGGGTGCGATCGCCGTCAATGAGCGGATGGAGACGAACATCCCAGACGTCTATGCGGCAGGAGACGTCGCGGAGAGTTTCTCGATCGTGACAGGGAAACCGATTTGGCGTCCACTTGGTTCGACAGCGAACAAGATGGGGCGGACCGCCGGGGACGTCATCACGGGCGGTCACCTCGAACATCGGGGCATCCTCGGAACGGGCATCTTCAAAGTGTTCGGACTTGCCGTCGCACAGACGGGTCTCGCCGAAAAAGAAGCACGCGAACTCGGATACGATATCGAGGTACTTCATAACACGAAACCGGATAAGCCTGCCTATATGGGTGGAAAAGATATGACGATTAAAGCGGTCGCCGATCGTGCGACGCGTCAACTGCTCGGTGTCCAAATCGTTGGATTTGAAGGAGTCGACAAACGAATCGACGTCTTCGTCACGGCCATCACCCTTAAGGCGAAAGTGGACGACTTGTTCCATCTCGACCTCGCCTACGCACCACCGTTCTCGACGACGAAAGACCCGGTCATGTATACGGGGATGGTGCTTTCGAACAGTATCGACAAGGCGGCTCGACTCATCACGCCGGCCGAACTTCAGGCACGAATCGATGCCGGGGAAGACATGCAAATCATCGATACGCGGAAAGCAGCACAGTTCGAGAAGGCGTGTGTCGATTGTGCGGTCAACGTCCCACTCGGTAACCTTCGGGAAGCGGCGAAAAACATGGACAAGGACAAACCGACCGTTGTTTACTGTAACGGAGGCGTGACGGGCAACGCGGCACAGAACGTGCTCCGTAACCTCGGATTCACCGATGTGTACAACTTGTCAGGTGGAAATAAGAATTATCAGTTGTTCAAAAAATACGGGAACTAAGCAAGACGACGTCCGCAACTGCCGGACGTCGTCTTTTGATATGCTGTACGTGAGGTGAAGTCGATGGATTATAAGATGTTACATGAGAAGTTTGAGCGACGGAAGCAGTGGCTCATTTTTGACAAAGAAGAAGTCGTCCGTCGTGTCATGGTGCGCTACAAGGCAAGGATAATCCCGAAGACGGACATCATGGACTTGGTGAACGACGATCAACTGTCCTATGAACATATCTTTTGTTGCTTAACGATTGATGACCCAAGAACGCTCGATAAAGTCTTCACGGCGAAAGAGCGACAAGACCATCAGTGGGAGATTGATGACAATGCGAGACGCGGGATGAGATACAAGTACAAAGACGAGGCACATCGACTTTACAACCAGTTGATCATCGATGAACAGGAAGGACGACGACTCGACATCGTCTTCGAGAGCAAAGACGGGAAGTATGTGACCGGTTTTTTGACGAGGTATATGTCTGAGCAAGTCGCCTCTTATATTTTTGCGCATGTCGGAGGTGCCAAGTTCACAGGTCTCGTCCCACGGCCACTCTTACCAGCGGATTTGACAGATGAAGAAATCAAGATGAGCTATCTTCACTATTTGGAGTCGCTCGATGAATGGAATAAACTTTGAAAAACCTCTCACAAATGTGAGAGGTCAGTTTGCTTTCTGTTGACTCCATTTGCCGATTTGATTTCGCCCGTTCCGTTTGGCGACGTAAAGACCGATGTCTGCCTTTTTGATTAGTTGAGCGGACGTGATGACCTTTCGTTCAGAAGTGCTCGATACTCCGATTGAAATGGTGACCTCAAGCATCGATCTGTCAGGTAATTGAAACGGTTATTTCGAAACTTCGGTCAAATAGCGATTCGCAATCGACATGGCTTGCGAAAGGTTGCAGTCGGCAAGTAAAACAGAGAACTCTTCTCCACCGTTTCGGCAGACCATGTCATCTGCTCGCGCGATTCCAGCGAGACGTTGACCGAGCTCGACTAAAATTGCATCACCCGCATCGTGTCCATACGTATCATTAACTGATTTGAAGTGATCGATATCGATTAACAACAACGCAATCTCGTTCGGCGACGTGAACACTTCTTCATCGACGCGTTTCATTTCCTCATCAAACTGTCTTCTATTACCTAACCCCGTTAATGTATCCGTATAAGCCGCTTCTTTATATTTTGTGATAAGACGTTCAGAGCGTTCGATTTTTCGTATGCCACCATACACGATATGCAAAAAGAAGCCTGCCGCGTAACCGATGAATAAAAACCAGATGAGTGTTATAAAATATGCACTTGGCTCCTTATAGTTCGTCATGTTGAGAATAGAGAAGAGTGCAATGAACGTAAGACTAATCATATTTACGATTCGAATATCTTGTGTCGGCTGGATCCGTTCGCGCATTCGTAAGAACAGAAATGCTGTTCCAGCTGCTACGGAATAATCTAGGAGTGTGATCAGAAGTAGCATTTCTCCGGGAACGATAAACGGAAGTAGGATAATACTCGTCACATACGTGATACGCAGACCAGATATCCCAAAGTACAAAGCAGAAATGATGAGTGGGACAAATCCATACTGAAAGTCCGCTTGAGCGTTCCAAAGTACACCATGAAGCGTGATGATCATAGAGAGTCCTGCTAGGAGAATGGAGATGGTCATCTGACGCCGAATCGGTAATTTATTTGTGAAACCGAGCTTGGTAAAACGTGAGATCAGATATAGACCAACGAGCAAAAGGCTCGCGTTGGCAATTAGGTTATTAATTAAGTTTGTAAGTGATAGCAATTAAGTTTTTCCTCCTTAAATTCTATATACAGGTTGAACTCACGGAAAGCAATCCCTTTTGTGGAGGAAAGATGTTTAGTGCTCTACTTTACTAAAATAACATTGCTTCACTAAAAGAAACCGTTTACAATTTCTGTGTAAGCGTTTTCTCAAAATAGTGCTACAAGGAGGGACCCTCATGGTCAAAAAGCAATGGAAACCCGTATGGGCAGTTGTGCTAACGTTTGCACTGATTCTGTCAATGTTTCCGATGCCGACGTCCGCTTTAGATAAAGGGAAGTCGACGCTTGTCGTCGTCCATTATCAAGAGGCGCCGGATAACGAAAAGGATTGGAACTTATGGCTTTGGGCGAATGGCCCAGATTACTTCCCGAACAAAGGCTTCACATTCAACGGGGAAGATGCATTCGGAAAGGTGGCGGCTTACGAATTCCCAGTCGATTCACCTGAAAAAATCGGTCTCATCGTCCGCACGGATAATTGGGACAAAGATAAAGGTTCTGAGAACGACCGCTTCATCACAAGCGATATGATTCAAGATGGTGTCGCCGAAGTGTGGATCAAGTCGGGCGATCCGACCATCTATACGTCGAACCCGGACGGGGAGACGGCTTCGACGGAAATCGATATGAAAGTTCATTATTTCCGTTACGACAATACATATACGGACTGGGGTCTTTGGGCTTGGCCGGACGGTGGGGACGGGCAGAGCATCGCCTTCGATGAGGCTGATGATTTCGGTGCCGTCGCGAACGTGAAACTCGCCAACCCGGAATCGAAGAAACTCATGGGCTTGATCACGAAAAAAGGAGAATGGACGGAGAAGGATGGGGAAGACCGATTCGTTCTCGGGACTGCGAAAGAGATTTGGCTCGTTGAAGGAGATTCGACAATCTACTATTCAGAGCCACAAATCAATCGCTCTCCAAAACTTGTCTCGTTCTCGGCGGACACGTTCCGTCAAGCGACACTCACAACGAATCGCGTCATCACGGATGCGTTCATCGATGAATTGAGCGTAGACGGGGCAACGGTGGAATCGATTGAAAAAGCTAGCGACAAGTCGGTGACGATTCAATTCAAAGCAGACATCGATTTAGCGAAAGTCATCAAAGCCTCGCACCCGGAGTTCGGAGAACAGACGCTCCAGGCCGGCAAAGTTCTTCGTTCGAAAGAATTCGATGCGAAATATGCATACGACGGTAAACTCGGTGTCACGTACCAAAAGTCGAAAACGAAGTTTGTCCTCTGGGCACCGACGGCTCAACAAGTCGAGCTCGAACTGTGGAACATGCCGACGAACCGACCGACGAACGACAAAGATATGAAGAAAGTGATTCAAATGAAGCGCGGTGAGCGCGGCACGTGGGTGACGGAAGTTCGTGGTGACCTGGACGGCATCGGTTATACGTACCAAGTGACCCATGCGACAGGGAAGGTCCGTGCGGTCGATCCGTATGCGACGGCTGTCGGCGTGAACGGTGACCAAGGTGTCATCGTCGATTTGAAAGAGACAGATCCAAAACGTTGGAATTCGATGAAACCGAAGTTGAAACAATCGACGGACGCGATCATCTATGAGACGCATGTCCGTGATTTCTCCATCTTTGATGTGAAGACGGACAAATACGACTCAGGCATCCAAAACAAAGGAAAGTATCTCGGTGTCATCGAACCAGGAACGCGTCTTCTCGTTGACGGAAAGAAAACGGCAACGAAGACAGGGCTCGATCACGTCAAAGATCTCGGCGTGACACACGTTCAGTTCATTCCGGTCTATGACTTCAACACGGCCTCCGTCGATGAGACGAATCCGATGGCGACGTACAACTGGGGATATGACCCGAAAAACTACAATGCACCAGAAGGGTCGTATTCAACGAATCCTTACGATGCGAAAGTACGCATCATGGAAATGAAACAGATGATTCAAGGGTTGCATGACAACAATTTACGTGCCGTCATGGACGTCGTATACAACCACATGTTCGATGCACAGGCATCGAACTTGCACAAAATCGTACCGGGTTACTACTACCGCTACACAGCGGGTGGTGACTTTGCCAACGGAACAGGTGTCGGAAACGATACGGCTTCCGAACGGGCGATGATGCAAAAGCTGATCGTCGACTCGGTCGTCTATTGGGCAAAAGAGTACCATTGGGACGGATTCCGTTTCGACTTGATGGGAATCCATGATGTCGACACGATGAACAAGGTTCGTTCGGAGTTGAATCGAGTCGACAAGTCGATTCTCGTCTTCGGAGAAGGATGGGACCTTGGTACGCCGCTCGATGCTGAATTAAAAGCAAATCAAAAGAACGCCTACGACATGCCGGGCATCGCCCACTTCAATGACAACATCCGTGACGGCTTGAAAGGCAGCGTCTTCTACGATGAGGACAAAGGCTTCATCAACGGAAAAGAAGGTATGGAAAATCGAGTGAAGACGGGAATCGTCGGTGAGATCGCATATAGCGACACGATTAAAGGATTCACAAAAGAACCGACGCAAGCGATCACATACGTCGAAGCTCATGACAACCATACGTTGTGGGATAAATTGACGTTGACGAACCCGATCGCGTCTGAAGTGAATAAGACGAAGATGCATCGTCTCGCCTCGAGCATTCTCTTGACGAGCCAAGGAACGACATTCCTTCACGCAGGACAAGAGTTCATGCGTACAAAGGAAGGCGACCACAACTCGTACAAATCACCGGACTCGATCAACCAGCTCGATTGGAAACGGGCAGCCGACCGGAAGGCGGACGTCCAATACATGAAAGGCTTGATTGAGATGCGTAAAGCCAACCCAGGTCTTCGGATGACAAAAGCGAGCGATGTGAAACGATTCTTGACGTTCCACAAAGCGGAAGCGAACGTCATCACGTACACGATTGACGAAGATGCACCGGGTCAAAAGAACGACTTGTTCATCACGCATAACGCCAACCCGACGAATGTCCAAGTCAGCCTTCCAAAAGGGAACTGGAACGTGATTGTCGATGGCGACCGTGCCGGAACGAAGACAATCAAGCGTGCGACTGGAAAAGTAAGCGTGCCTGCATACAAGACGTTCGTCCTCGAACGGAACTAATCATTGACCCCACTTTGAAACGAGTGGGGTTTTCTAATGGAACAATTATGGTTAATTGGTAATTAATTCTTTACAAACTAGTTATTTTGTATGAACACGAGAACTTCCATTTGAAACTTCCATCTCTTTCGAAAGGAGAGATTGTATGGCGATTTTCAAAAATGGATTCATCGCGTCAATGGTGACGTCACGGATATATTGTCAACTGGACGGATTCCCCCGTTCCATGTGAACTCGCTCCTGATTGAACAGTATCCGGATGCCATTTACGTACTCGATACAAAAGGTCGACTAATCGATTTGAACGAAAAGATGGGACTGCTGTCCGCTTGTGTCGAATGACCGAAGTGACGAATGTGTTAGATCAATATGCCGCCGAATACGAATCAAGTCCGACCATCGAAGCGCAATTTACCGCCCTTGAGAAGGAAGTAAGCCGAAACGAAGATGTCACCGACTATATCGAACTCGTTCAACAGCCAGAGGGGTTCTAAGTACCCGACGTGTCGCGTGTGAGAATAGATAGTTGAAACAGGGGTCTCCTTTTCTCTAAGATGGAGAAAGAGAGAATCGAGTGAGGAGATCTTAGATATGAATCTGTATGAACAAGCGAGCGACTGGATGCGGCAATGGCATGACGACCCGTCCGAACGCCTCCGACAAATCAAAGATGAAATTGAGCGCACGGGCACCTATTCGTTGACGACGGAAGAGTTGTGTGTGGGTGCCAAGGTGGCGTGGCGGAATTCGAATCGTTGCATCGGCCGCTTGTTTTGGCAGACACTCCATGTGATTGACGCACGGGACGCCGATACGTTTGAGGCTGTCTACACCCATCTTGTCGACCACCTTCGGTTCGCCACGAACGGCGGAAAAATCCGTTCGACGATGACGGTTCTTCCGAACGAGTTCAAACTATTGAACACACAATTGATTCGGTACGCGGGATATGAGACACCTGACGGAATCATCGGAGACCCGATGTCCGTCACGATGACGAAGCGCGCGAAAGAACTCGGATGGGTCGGAGCCGGCACGCCGTTCGATATCCTCCCGCTCATGATCACGGACGGGCGAGACGTCCGCTTGTTTGAGTTGCCGAGTGAGGCCGTTCTTGAGGTGGACATTCGGCACGAGGATGTGGACTTGTTTGACGGACGGACCATCAAATGGCACGCAGTCCCAGCGATTGCGGATATGGAACTAGAGATCGGAGGTCTACGGTTTACCTCGGTCCCGTTTAACGGCTGGTATATGGAGACGGAAATCGGGGCAAGGAATTTGGCCGATACGGACCGTTATGATTTGTTGCCGCTCGTCGGACGGTCACTCGGGCTCGATACGACGAAAGAGCGGTCGCTTTGGCGCGACCGGGCACTCGTCGAATTGAACATCGCCGTCCTGCAATCGTTCGAGCGGGAAGGTGTGACCATTGTCGACCACCATACGGCTGCCAAACAGTTCAAGCGGTTCGAAAAAAACGAACGGGACGCGGGGCGTGACGTCACCGGGCAATGGAGTTGGCTCATCCCGCCTCTCTCTCCTGCGACGACGCACGTTTTTCACGAGCATTACGACAATCAGATCAAGACACCGAACCTGTTTGCTCGAAGTGGATGTCCGTTCTCAGGGTTTCGTCAGCCGGTAAAAGAGGAATTGAAAGGCTAGAACCGAGAGAAAGGATGATTGCTGTGGCAGTCCCACTTTGGAAACGAGCCGTCGCTGGTCAAATCGACCAACTCGTCTTTCAGACACCGGCAAAACTGATTGAAAAGGCAGTCCGTAAAAAGATTTGGCCAGACAAAGAAGTGAAACGGTATTACTTGCCGACCGTTGTGACGATGGCCGGAGAAGTGTATTGTATGTTGTACCGAAACGGTCAGACGATAGGAGACCGCGTCGTCGGAATTAAAGTCGTGAGTGCGGACGGACGCCCGCTTTCATTGGAGCAAGTCATCAAGCGGACACTCTATAAAGACGTCGTCTACCCGGCGACGCTTGGGATTCCGCTCATCCGTGCACTTCAACAGATGAAATCGAATAAAGACCTCGAGTTGCCGCATGATGAGTTCGCCCATACAAAATTGATCTCGACCAAATGAAGAGGAGCAGGGCGACCGTGTGTCGCTCTGTTTTTTCGTCCCGTTCGGTCGAGTAGGAATAGCGGCGGGAAATAAGGTATAATGGGATTGGACAAAAATGAACGACTATTGGAGGCTTTTTAGTTATGACAAAAATCGCATGGATTACCGACAGTATGGCCAACTTCTCTCAAGAAGAGGCAGCAAGTCTCGGTGTCGATATCGTTCCGATTCAATTGATCGTGGACGGGAACGGCTATAGTGAAACCAAACTCTCTCTCGAAGACCTACATCGGTATATGATTGACCAAAAGAAAGAAGCGAAGACGTCACAACCGATCTTCGGAGATTTCATCGCCCGCTACGAACGCTTGAAAGAAGAGGGATATGATTGTGCCATCGCCGTCCATTGCTCGAATGGATTGAGCAGTACGGCGAAAAATTCGAAAGCAGCTGCCGAAGCGGCTGACTTTACCGTGTATACCATCGACTCGCATGCCGCACTCGAGGCGCAACAAGAACTCGTCCGAATCGGCAAGGCCGCTGAAGCCGAAGGCAAGTCAGTGGAGGAAATCGTCGCCCTTCTCGAAGCATGGCGTGATAAGAAGAACTTCTTCATGATCATCGGAAACATGGAGACGATGCGCCGAGGCGGTCGTGTTTCTTCCGGTGAGATGTTCCTTGCGAACATCTTGAACATCAAGCCGATCATCACCCTCGATGAGACGGGGAAAGTCATCCCGTTCAAAAAGGCCCGTTCATTGAAGAAGGCTTATGCGGAGATGGTCGGTGAACTCGAACGTCGTCACGCGGAAAATGGTGTGAAGGACAATCGGGTGTTCGTTCAGACGGCACTCGCACCGAACATGCAAGATGACCTCGTCGCACTCATCGAGTCGAAATTACCAGATCTTGAAGTCGTACGGACTCGATTCTGTCCCTCGATTGCGGTACATGCCGGATTTGAGACGGTCGGTGTCTTGTGGCTCAACTCTTAATCAAGTAGGAGGAATGCAAGATGGAAGCAATGACAACCTTGACTGGATTGAATGAACGGATTGCGAGCACGGAACAGCTGCTCGTCTACGTGTCACATCCGGGATGCAGTGTCTGTCATGCGCTGAAACCTCAGATTGAAGAGATGCTCCATCAGTTCCCAGAAATTGAGGCGGTCGCGGTAGACTCGGATGAAGTGCCGGAAGTCGCAGGTGCCTTCTCCATCTTTACCGTGCCGGTCGTCCTCTTTTTCATCAACGGGAAAGAAATGCTCCGCCGGGCACGATTCGTGCCAATCGGCGAACTGACGCATCAACTCGAACGCATGCAAGAAATGAGACGAGCGTGAACAGGAGGCTGGAACATAACTAGCCGATTTTAAAGATTTGTGATAAAAACAGGGGACCGGTCACCGATTTTCGGTGGCAGGACCCCTCTTTTTAGTCCGAAATGCGTGCGCGAACCCATAAAAATGACAAGAGGCCTCCGTGAGCGACTTGTTCGCTCACGGAGGCCTCTTTCTTATGAATCTACTGGGTTATGTCCAGCCTCTTTCTTATTCTGCTGCTTGTGGGACGAGATAAATCAAGCCAAACGGGTTATGCAATAAGTTGTCGATGGTCGTCCGCTCGTCTTCTCCCATCTCGACCGTGAAGGCACGCCCGTCCTCGAAGGCGAAATGGTCGCCGTCGCCGAACATCGCGCCACCGGAGATGAGGTGGAAGTTGAACGAATGAATCACGTGAATGGCATCTTCAATGTCGAGTGTCATCGGTACGGCCACGTCCGCATGACCGAACGCTTTCATTCCCCATGACATATAGGCGTTCTCTTCTTCTGTGATGGCCGTGAGGAGCGAGTAGTCGAGTGCGAGGTCTTCTTCTTTTGACTCTTGCCACTCGTCTTTCGAGTAAGCGACACCAGCTGACTCGACCATGACCCCGAGTCCACCTGCGTTCAAGACGGCGTTGGCGGCACGGCGCGCCGCGGCGACGTCTGTCAAATCGTTGACGTCGACAATCAAGTAGACGACATGCGTGTGACGAGCGATTCCTTTCGCCACTTTCGGTGTGAATCCGCCAGAACTCGCGTGAAGCATCGCCTCGGCGAGGGCTGGGTCACGTTCCACGACTTCAACGGTGAACGCCTTGCCTGTCTCATCTTCGAGCAATAACAGACCGGCCATCGTGTAGCCTTCACTATGTAAACTGATTTGTTCGCTGACGCCTTCTGCGGAAGACCAGTTTCCGGGAATGGCGAGCATAACTTGTGTACGATTCATGTATATCATCCTTTTCTGCAAAAGTCAGGTCCCTCCTCAGGAGAGACCTGGTCTATCTCTTATTATGCCCTATTTTGGCATGAATTATTCTTGATATGTCTTCAATACTTCCTGAAGTGGGATTTGATCGATTTTTCGGCGGCTGATGAACGTACTCATAAAGAAGAGGAGAACGACAGCACCAAGCGTATAGACGATATAGACCCATTCGAATTCAAGTGGGAGCACGAGTCCATAATCTTCTGCAAAGACGACGATGATGACCCGAAGCGTCAACAGGGCGATGGGGATGCTCAAGAGGGCAGAGATGAGCGCATAGATGAAGTAGCTGTTCAAAATCATGGAGCGGACTTCCCGTTTCTCATATCCCATCACCTTCAACAAGGAGATGACGTAATAGTTCTTCTCGACCGTCAGTGCCGTCAAGACGAACAGGATGCTGAAAGCGATGAGGGACGCCCCGCCAATCAAGACGTTCATCATGAAATTCATATATTGATTGATCGATTCGGACTGATCGATCAACCCTTGACGTGACAGGATGGTCAGATAGTCGGATCCGCTCGGACGCTCCGTCGCATAGATGCCGTTGAACAGGTCATCCGTCGCCCCGTCCGTGAGTAGTTCACTTAACGTCGTCCGGGGCAAGTAGGCGAAATCCCCGGAGAATTCATCGGCAATCCCGATGATGGGATAGGTCAACGTGTCCCCGTCGAGTGCGACATCGATGTCTTGACCCACATCGAGGCCGAGTTTTAGCGCGAGTGAGGAGGAGACGACAAGGCCGTCAGGTTCAAGTGTCAACACATCCCCATCTTCGTTTTGGAGTGGGAACAAGGTGTTGTCGAAGTCTAGTCCCTTCAAGGTGATCAGGTTATCTTCGACAAAGGCGAACGGATAGGTGAGGAACGGTTCTTGTCCCGCTTCTAAAACCGGTGTCCCGTCTGTATACGCCTCGTATTCATACACCGCTTCGTTCAATCCGCCAACGGTCATACGGTCGACGGCGCCGTTCATCATGAGGGCGAAAACGATGAGAATCGTCGAGAAGAGGATCCCGAGAAAGAAGATGAGAAAACTCCCCGTGCTCTTGACGGCATACAAATATTTGAACTTCGTCTTGCCACTCGCCCGTCTCAACAGGCGACTGACAAGTCGACTGAGTCGATTCAATGAGACATTGTCCCGTGGTGACAAGAGGGCAAGGGCGCTCTCACCCATAATTTTATAGATGACAGCTCCTGCAACGAGCGCAAAGAAGAGGAGCGGGGCGAACACGGCTGTCACGAACACGAGTGGACTTTGGGCGATGGTGATGGACGGTAAAAGATAGAAGTCGAGATAGAGTTCTTTCAACGGGTTCGCGAAATAAAGCCCCAGGAAATAACCGATGATGAGCATAAAGAATGCGAAAACCAAGATGAGCACCAAGTAAGGCGATGCGATTTGCCGACGACTATAACCAATCGCCTTCAACAGTCCGATTTGTCCTCGTTCCGCCTCGAGCATATTCGAGATCAGGATGGCGACGATGATGACAGCGATAGAAACGATAAAGAGACTGAGTCCGAGCGCCATCGCCTTGCCGGATGAAATCTCACTGTAGATGGCACCACTTCGGATAATATTTTCCGTCTCCATGACCGAGACGACAAACGGGAGGTCTATGTCGGTCTTGATCGCTTGATCGGTCACCCCGGACAGTCGGAAAGACTCTTGCCCGATGAATGTTTCGAACGATTCATCCGTCATCAAGAGGAGGGTCTGTGAACCAGGGTCCAAGTTGAAGAAGTTATCATCGAAGAGTGGGAGCGTATAGTCCGGAAAAAAGACAAATCCACTCACCGTGAACGGTTTGCCGATGTCGATTGTGTCTCCGATGTCGATACCGTTCTCCTCTGCATATTTTTTATTGAGGGCGACTTCGTCATTCGCGCTCGGTCGATCACCGGCTTCGAGGTAGGAGCGGTTGATCGTGTCTGATTCTTTGACGATCAATCCCCGATGTTCAATATCATCGAACGTGTAGGTGATGGCTTTTAAGTCACGGAGTTCAATCGTAGCATCCGGCATCTCCTGTTCGACGGCAGCGATTCGCGATGCGATCAGACGATTGAAGACTTCCGCATCGGCTTGTTTGATGTCAGCCAATGTGAACGTTCCTGTTTCCGCGAGCGTGGCGATAGCGGGGTCGCGTAACTCCTCTTCCGTCACCCGATTGAGCATGTCAATCGCAAAGTCTTCCTGATTCGATTCTTCCAGATACTCTTCAGTCGGGACCTCGATTCCACTGATGCCATAGAACATCATCGTGTACGTGAGTGAACTCATGACGATGATGATGGCGATGGCGAGGAGTTGCATCCACTTCCGATTTAATGTCTTCCAGACGTTTTTATACAGCATGTCGCCACCCCCTTATCCCCAATGGATGTCACGTGCCGCGACCCGGGTCTCATGATGGGTCACCTCCACGATTCGACCGGAGTTCATCTTGATGACATCGTCCGCCATCTCACTGATTCCATTATTGTGTGTGATGACGACGACTGTTTTTTGATACGTCTTGTTCAATCGTTCCAATAGTTCGAGTACTCTCTTCGAATTTTCCTCGTCGAGTGAGCCCGTCGGTTCGTCACAAAAGATGATGGCGGGATTTTTGGCGAGGCTGCGGGCGACGGAGACACGTTGCTGCTCACCGCCCGATAGTTGATAGGGGTATTTATCACGTGCCGCTGTGAGCCCAACTTGTTCGAGCAATTCATCAATCGGCAGCGGGTCTTTCGTTAAGTCAGAACCAATTTGTACGTTCTCATAGACGGTCAAGTTTTGAAGAAGGTTGTATTGTTGGAAAATGAAGCCAAGATGGTCGCGTCGAAAAGCAGTCATCTGATCGACGGATAGGTCGGTCAGCACGGTGTCGCCGAACGTGATCTTACCTGAGGTGACCGTGTCGAGTCCGCTGATGACGTTGAGCAGTGTACTCTTCCCGCTCCCGCTTGGACCTAGGATCACGACGAACGCGCCATCCCGGATGGTGAGGTCGATGTCTTTCAAGGCGGCCGTTTCCACGTCGCCTGTCTTATAGATTTTGCTGACGTTCCGTAGTTCGATCATGCCACACACGCCTCCTTTATCTGTTATCTAAGGTATACCCTTTTCGAGAAGTGATTGGACGAGCTACACATAGGATGTTTTGAAAAAATAGTGAAACCGCTTCACCTGTGATAAAATAATATAACCAGGTACTAAAAACTTTTTTTAAGGGAGAACTCTTTATGAAGATTGCTTACATCACGGACAGCACGATTGTCCTTCCAGATGCATTAGCGCAACATCCTGACATCCACATTGTCCCGCTCTATGTCGTCAAAGGGGACCAGCCGTATAAAGATGGAATCGAAGTCGATGCGAAAACGGTTTACGAGTGGATTGACGCGGGAGAGCGCGTCTCGACGAGTCAGCCCGCGATCGGGGATTTCGTCACACTCTATGAAAAATTGAAAGAAGAGTACGATATGGGCATCGCGATTCACCTATCGTCTGAACTGAGTGGGACGTATTCGGCGTCCGTTCAAGGGGCTGAGATTGCGGAGTTCAAGTTGCTCGCCTTCGATTCGCGGGCAGGTATCTATACGATGGGACTCATGTTCGAGGAGTTGATTGAACGCGTCGAAAGAGGCGATGCGCTTGAAGACGTGGAAGCATACATGAAGAAGCGCGTCGAGGACGTCCGCATCGAATTGACGCTTCAAAACTTGACGCAGATGCAAAAAGGCGGTCGAATCTCTAAATCGAAGGCGCTCATCGGGAACATGCTTCAATTGAAACCTGTACTTCGATTCGAAGACGGTTTGATTGTCCCGTATCAAACGGTCCGCACATACAAGAAAGCACAAGCCCATTTGTTCGAAGTGTTACGTGCGGCAATCGAGTCCGGTGAATGTCAGGACGTCTCGATTTTCCACGGAAATGTCCCTGAGCTTGCTGAGGAGTGGAAAAAACAACTCGGTGACACGATTCCGATCAGAGTTGATACACTCGCACCACTTCTTGGGGCGCATACGGGATCCGGGTCAATTGGAATTTCTTATTTGAAAGCGAAATAATGATTAAGGGCGGTCCTCCTACGAGGATCGCCCTTTTACGTATTCTTTTGTTTCCGCAAATAGAGAAGTGTGATAGTGAGCGAATAGATGATCAAAAACGTGATCAGAAATAGAGAAAAGTCCATGGTTAGCCCCCTTTATCCAAGTTGTTGCCGACATCTAGAAAAGCGAAACATCAAATTGGGAATCATTTCAATATTTCATTGTCTCAACTTTCAAACAATTGCTGGAATGTTTTTGCATTACGGGTCATACTAGAAAAAATGAACGAGAAAAGGGGGCAAGACGATGCGATTTCGGAAGTACCTAGTTCGGAGCTGGTTCGCGTGGACGCTCGTCTTCACGGGAGTGACGTATTTGACTTTCCAAAACCTTGAGGCGTTCGACTGGCCGTTGTTTTGGTTCATCTATACGCTTGGGGCATTGTTCGTCATGAATCCTTTAAAGCGCAGACATCTTCACTTCACGTTCCATGAGATGTTTGTCTTTATCACATTCTTTTTATACGGACTGGCGCCCGCACTGTTGATGGGGCAATTGCTCCTCTTCACGTTTCAGGCGCGAGCCTTCAATCGTCGCGTCGGGCGACGAAGGTTCCTTCATTTCTATCCGCTCAACACGGTGATTGAATGTCTGCTCGTTCTGTTGCCGGGGCTCGCCTATATCGCTCTCGGTGGACGGATCGGAGAGCCGATTCATTTGATGCAACAAGGCGTGGCGATGTTGGCGTTTTTAGGCACCTTGTTCCTCGTCTTGACGATGAGTTTTGCTTTATCCTACTTCATGGTTGGAGAACGGATCCCGTTCCCGATTATGTGGCGATTGATTCGCTTTGATTGGCTCGTCGTGTCACTCGAGCTTTTGTTCTCGATGATTGCCATCGAGTCGTATCTCGTCTTCGGTTATGTCGGACTCATCGTCACGTTCTTCGTACTATCTGTCCTAAAGATGACGATGTCGAAAGCGACCGAGACGGAAGAAACCAAGTCGAGAGTCGATCAAGTCGAACGCTTGAAAGAACAGCTGTACCGCGTGGACAGCGAGCAATTGTTGATTGAAAAGTTTTGGAACGGTCTACGTGATATCGTCGAAGTGGAGCGTGGTTGGCTACAGGTCAATCGAAAAGGGGAGCGGACGTTTTATGATATGACCGGTCGCGTCATCCCGAGTGTGCCGGATGCCTTCACGATTGAACGGTATCATGATGAGGACGAACCGTGTTTCGTCTATGACTCGCTCCATGAATGGCATCCTGAATTGCAGCGAAACCAACAGGAACTACACCATTCGGCGCTCGTCATCCAACCCGTTTGGGGAGCGGAGACGGCGGTCAGCTGCATGGTATCGACGACGGCAAACGGGGCATACGAAACTCCGATTGCGGTTGAAGTGAACCGCCTCCTCAAGACGTTATCTTGGTCAATCGAACGCATCGATGAACGCAAACGTTTGCAACACGAGAGTTTGACAGATCCGTTAACGGGATTACATAATCAGCGGGCACTACGACGTTGGACGAAAGAACGTTTGAACGATGTGGCGTCCTATCCGCTCTCTGTTTTCTTGATCGATTTGGACCACTTCAAATCGATCAATGACACATACGGTCATGCATTCGGGGACGAGGTGTTGATTGAAGCAGGTCAACTCTTTACTCGCAATGTTCGAGCGACGGACTTGGTGACGCGCTACGGAGGCGAAGAGTTCGTGTTCGTCTTCCCGAGAATGGATGAGGCGGCCGCCAATCTGGTCGGCGAAAAGATACGAAACGCCTTGAAGCGCCATGATTTTGGGACAGAAGGCACGCGCATCACGGTGACGGCGAGTATCGGGATTGAAACGATTTATGAATATGAAGACCTCGATACAGTCTTGCGACATGCGGACCGGGCCATGTATGTCGGGGCGAAATTTAACGGGCGAGATCGTGTCGCCCACTATCATGATCTGTCGACAGAGGTCAGATGAAAGGAGGATCCCCAAAATGGTGGATCCTCCTTTCGTATGAAATGATTATGAGTTCGTATTATAAAGTTCAGATTCAACCGCATGAACGGCGGCTGACCAGGAGCCATAGCGATGCAAGATCGCTTTCGTTGAAGGTTTGTTGTTGCGCTTTGCCCATTCACGGTAAGCTTCGAATGAGAGCGAGAAGCCCATTTCCTGAATGGCTTCACGAAGGGCGTTCGAGAGTTCTGTTTTCGAATAGGTCACACTCGCCTCAAGTCCTGCCTCGGCACAGGCATCATGCCACGAACCGAACGTCTTGACTATATGATAATGGCTCGGTGCCTTCGGATGGAGCTTTCGCCATTGCTGATACTTCTTCAAGGTGATGATCGAGCCCATGTCTCGCGAATAAATGGCGAGCGTCTCGATGATGTCCTCGCGTGTATACTTCGGCATTTTGTCTGGCAATTCGACGGTTGACTCTCCATGCCATTCATAGCCTGCGATGGCAAGTGCCTCAGCCCATGACCCGAACTGACGAATGATCGACTCAGGAGACGGCCAATTCTGTTCCATTGCGAAGCGGCGATAGACAGAACGGCGTGGACGTTCCTTCAACAAGTCCCCGAGAAGACGAATGCAATGGATCATCCTTTGCTGTTCGGTAGACAAGTGATGGGATTTAGTGGATAGCGTTTGATTCAATGATGGTTCCTCCTTCCGTGGACTCAAATCTGAACCGACAAAGATAAAAAAATGCTCCTACAATCATACTATCGGATTGTTTTTCGGATTTATTAACGTGATTTTGAAAAATTTTAAACAATTCCTAGGAATTGGATAGGACTAAAGTCGCAGTTGATAATTTCAAAAAATGGTAACAGTTCTATTACAAATTAAATCGAATTTCGAGAGAAATGTAAACATAAAGTTTTAATCACCCAAATTTGTAATATTTTTATAAAAAAGTACCCAGCTGGAGAGTTGGGGTCATCGCCTTCGCTCCAGATGAGTACCCTTCTATAATAAATTTAATTTTCAGACTAATCAATCAAATATTGAAATTACGGCAAAAAAATTTTAATGGCTGGTCAATGAAAGACCGATTCTGCTAAAATAGCCGCATTGAGTGAAAAACAGAAAAGAGGATCATCACTATGACAGTTTGGTTATTTTATACGTTACTTGGATTGATTCAAGGGTTCACAGAGCCCATCCCGATTTCATCGAGCGGACATCTTGTCATCTTCCAAGAACTATTTAACATTGACTTGCCGGGATTGTCATTTGAAGTTTTCGTAAACTTTGCATCGCTTCTTGCGGTTTTAACAATCTATCGTCAAGACGTCGTTCGTCTCATCATGAGTTTGTGGACGTTTTTATTTAAGAAAGACCGTTCGAATGAGACGATGGTCGACGTGAAGTTCATCGGGCTGTTACTTGTCGCGACCGTTCCGGCCGGTGTGCTCGGTGTCCTGTTTGGTGACTGGATCGCCGAGGTGCTCGGTGGCGTGGCGACAGTCGGCTATACACTCATCATTACGGGACTCGCCCTCTGGTTCATCCGGAACATGCGAGGAAACAAGGGCGACGGTGGCATTACGCTACGTGACGCCGTATTGATCGGACTTGCTCAGGCTGTGGCGCTCATTCCTGGGATCAGCCGGTCCGGGGCGACTATCGTCATGGCGATGCTCCTCGGGATCAAACAGGAATCCGCGCTTCGGTTCTCGTTCTTCCTGTTCATTCCGATTAGTCTCGGGACGATGATCTTGGACGGTCCGACGTTGTTCACAAACCCAGACACGCGTGATTTGTTCGGTCCGCTCCTTTTGGCATTTATCGCATCATACGTGTTGACCGCCATTTCATTGAAGTGGTTCCAGCACATCATGGCAAAAGGCGAATTGAAGTATTTTTCATATTACTGCTGGATTGTCGGGCTTCTCGTCGTCCTCTTTCTTGCATAATCGAGGCGCTACTCTCACGAGTAGCGTTTTTTGTTTTGCGAAATAAAAACAATTGCGATACAGTAAACCTGTACAAACAAATATTCCTTCGGGGTCGGGTGAAATTCCCAACCGGCGGTGATGGGCCTATGCCCTAAGTCCGTGACCCGGGCGCACGTGTGCGAACGGTGGATCTAGTGAGACTCTAGAGCCGACAGTATAGTCTGGATGGGAGAAGGAACAAAAAACAGGTCCACGTGACCTGTGCTTCGTCGTACGCTTTTCTGTATAGAAAACGTTTATTTGGCTTGCCAAAATTCGACGAAACCCTCCCACCAAGACCCTAAGGACTGCTCCTTAGGGTCTTTTGTTTGTACGGAAAAAGGAGGGAGAACGATGAAACAGTACATGGAACAGGCCATTCAATTGGCGAAATCAGCCGATGGACAGACCGGTGTCAATCCACTCGTCGGTGCCGTTCTCGTGAAAGACGGGCGTATCGTCGGAATGGGTGCCCACCTTAAGGCGGGCGAACCACATGCTGAAGTGCATGCGATTCGAATGGCCGGTGCGGCTGCATCCGGGGCGACTTTATATGTCACGCTCGAACCGTGCTCGCATCACGGTAAGACACCTCCGTGCGCCGATTTGATTGTAGAATCGGGCATCAAACGTGTCGTCGTCGCCATGAAAGATCCGAATCCACTCGTCGCAGGCAATGGGATCGTGCGCCTGCAAGCGGCCGGTGTCGAAGTCGATGTGGGTCTACTTGAGGAAGAGGCGCGTGCCTTGAATCCGGCATTTTTGCGGTCGCTTGAGACGAAACGACCATACGTCATCTTGAAGACGGCAACGAGCCTCGATGGGAAAGTTGCCTTAGAGACGGGGGAGAGTCAATGGGTGACGAGTTCGGAAGCCCGTCGTGATGTGCATGAACTTCGTGCCACGGTCGATGCGATTTTGACCGGGATTGGAACGGTGCTCGCGGATGACCCATCGCTTACGGTTCGATTGGACCGCGTGACGCGACAGCCGAAACGAGTCGTGCTCGACCGTGACCTAAGGTTACCGCTCGCTAGTACGTTAGCACGTACCGCCGAAGACGTCCCGGTGCTCCTCTTCACTTCGTCAGATGAGGCAGAACGACGTGAACGAGCTCAAGCCGTCAGTATCGAATTATTCGATTATACGTCACTCGGCACGGTTCTTGAGACGCTATACGCAAATGGGATTGGGCGTGTGTTGATCGAGGCAGGACCGACGCTTGTCACCTCACTTCTTGACGGAGGCTACGTGGATGAATGGGTCGCCTATCAATCACCACGGGTCTTCGGTGGGAAGCATGGCGTCTATCGCTCACAGCAGGAAGGGACGATCGATGGGATATCCCGTTTTACGATTCATCAGGTCGAAACGATTGGACCCGACCTGAAAGTCGTCCTTCGAAAGGGGGCGCTCTGATGTTCACGGGAATCGTAGAAGAAATCGGAGCAGTCAAAGCGGTCAAGCGCAACGGACCATCTTTACGACTCGTTTTGTCCGCTGTGAAAGTGCTTGAGGATGTGAAGCTCGGGGACAGCATTGCCGTGAATGGGATCTGTCTCACGGTGACGACGTTCGATGACGCGACGTTCTCTGTCGATGTCATGCCAGAAACATTGAAGGCATCGAGTCTAGATGGGGTCAAGCCTGGAACACCTGTCAATCTCGAACGAGCGATGCCGGCGAACGGACGGTTTGGCGGACATTTCGTATCCGGTCATGTCGACGGGGTCGGGCGAATCACGAAGAAACGTCCTCTCGCGAATGCGGTCTATGTTGATATCCAGTGTGACCGCGCGCTCCTTTCCTACATTGTCCCGAAAGGCTCGATATCTGTAGATGGAACGAGTTTGACTGTGTTTGACGTGTCAGAGCGTGGGTTTACCCTGTCCTTGATTCCACACACATACAGCGAGACCGTGCTTGGGATGAAACAGACGGGTGATTTAGTCAATTTAGAATGTGATCTGTTAGCAAAATATATGGAAAAGGTCGTCGGGCAGTCGAAGATGACGCTCGAGTCTTTGGCGGAACAAGGATATGGAAAGGCGGGATGGTAATGTTTGATTCGATTGAACGGGCGGTTGAGGAACTGAGACGAGGACGTCCCATCATCGTCGTGGATGATGAGGACCGTGAGAATGAAGGGGACTTTGTCGTACTCGGTGACAAGATGACACCGGAAACGATGAACTTTTTGATCACGGAAGGGAAAGGACTCGTCTGTAGCGCCGTAGCAGAAGAAGTGGCAGTTCGTCTCGACCTCGCGCCGATGGTGACGAACAGTACAGACCCACACGGTACCGCCTTCACGGTCAGTGTCGACCATATCGATTCGACGACTGGTATCTCGGCGAGTGAACGGTCTCACACCGTTCGTGAGTTAGCGAACCCATCGTCCCATCCATCCGATTTTCAACGTCCTGGACATCTGTTCCCGCTCATTGCGAAGAAGGGAGGCGTCTCCGTTCGCCGAGGTCATACCGAAGCGTCTGTCGACCTGGCGCGACTCGCAGGAAGTGAGCCGGTCGCGGTCATCTGTGAAATCATTCGAGAGGACGGGGAGATGGCACGCGTACCTGATTTGGTACAAGTCGCTGAACGCCACGGGTTGGCATTCATCACTATCGAAGCGTTAGTCCGATATATGGAGGAGAACCTCGTCACACGTGTTGCGGACGTGTCCCTACCTTCCTCAAAAGGAACGTTTCGCATGATAGGGTATGAGAATCGAATGGACCGTGAAGAGCATGTGGCGCTCGTGACGGAGACACTTGAGGAGGTCCCGCTCGTTCGCATTCACTCCGAATGTCTGACCGGTGACGTCTTCGGTTCGTTCCGATGTGACTGCGGTCCGCAACTGGACACGGCGATGGCACGAATCGAGCAGGAATCGGGCATCGTGCTCTATATGCGTCAAGAAGGGCGAGGCATCGGACTGTTGAACAAACTGAAGGCGTACGCCCTTCAAGAGAATGGATTGGATACGGTCGAGGCGAACGTGGCACTCGGGTTTCATCCGGACCTTCGGGACTATCGGGTGAGCGCGGCGATGCTTCGTGATCTTGGCGTCACCCGTGTCCGGCTCATGACGAACAACCCCGATAAAGTCGATGCCTTGGAATCATGTGGCATCACAGTCGTCGAACGCGTTCCGATTCATGTCGGTGCGCATGAAGCAAACGAATCGTATCGCCTGACGAAACAACTCAAAATGAATCATATTGGAGGAACATGGACATGACCTATACATTTGAAGGAAACTTAGTTGGAGAAGGCTTAAAGATTGGAATCGTCGTCGGACGGTTCAACGACTTGATCACGATGCGTCTGCTTGACGGGGCGAAGGATGCCTTGAAACGTCATGGAGTGAAGGAAGAGGATGTGTCGCTCGCCTTCGTCCCAGGAGCATTTGAACTCCCGCTCGTCGCGAAAAAAATGGCGATGAGCAAACAATACGACGCGGTCATCACGCTCGGAGCCGTCATCCGTGGTGCGACCCCGCATTTTGATTACGTCTGTAACGAAGCGGCAAAAGGGATCGCCCAGGCGAGCTATCAATCCGAAGTCCCGGTCATCTTCGGCGTGTTGACGACGGAGACGATTGAACAGGCGATTGAGCGTGCAGGAACAAAAGCAGGCAACAAAGGGTGGGAAGCGGCGACTTCTGCCATCGAGATGGCCAATCTGTTAAAGCAAGTCTAATCAAAACCGGGTGACAATCACCCGGTTTTTCAAATGGTTGAACTAGGATGAAAAAACTGAAAAATGGGTAAAATAAGTGCATGGAACGAATGCATGTATTTGAACGATAAGGGAGGTTTGGCACATGGCAACTTCGCACGAATCATTGACGTTACAGTTACAACAACAAGAGCGACTCCATCACCTGCTTTCGTCACTCCTCAATCGCTTTTTAACGACAGAGATTGCGGATTTCAAAAAGCGGGTTGACCAATCGCTAGCCGAACTTGGACATTATTTCGCGGTCGACCGCGTCTATGTCTTCGATTATGATTTTACGAATCAAGTCTGCCATAACACGTTCGAATGGTGCGCCGAAGGAATCACGGCTGAAATGGACAATCTTCAAGACGTGCCGATTGATGTGCTGCCCGAGTGGGTGAATACCCATGTGGCGGGTGAGACGATGTATATTCCACGGGTCGCCGATCTACCTGAAGGGAGCGCCGTCCGCGCCATCTTAGAACCGCAAGCGATTCAAAGTTTGCTCGCGGTCCCCATGATGCAAGGGAAGTCGTGTCAGGGATTTGTCGGGTTTGATTCCGTCGTCTCGGAACGGACGTACACGGAGTACGAACAACAGGCGCTACAAGATTTCAGCAATGCGCTGCTCGGGGCGGTCGAGCGACACCGCATCGAGGCCGGGCGGGAAGAAGCGCAGCGGGTCCTCGCCGAGCGTGAAAAAGAATTGATCGATTATCAAGAGGGGCTTGTCCGCACGCTGTTACGTTTGTCCGCACTCCGTAACAACGAGACGGGGAACCATATCGAGCGGGTGCAGGATTTGTCGACGCTGTTCGCGACGATTTTATACGATCATCACCATCCGGAAGTGTCACCGCTCTTCATCGAAGGAATCCGTCTCGCGGCACCGCTCCATGATATCGGCAAAATCTCTGTTCCGGACGCAATCTTACTCAAAGCGAATCAACTGTCCGACCAGGAATGGGTATTCATGCGCGACCATGTGCGTGTCGGCGGCGAAGTGTTGAAGGATTTGCAGACACAGTTCCCTCAGAATTACTTCATTCAAATGGCCTATCACATCGCACTGTATCATCACGAGCGCTGGGACGGCACCGGGTACAACCAAGGACTGAAAGGGGAAGACATCCCGCTTGCGGCTCGAATCGTCACCATTATCGACGTCTATGACGCACTACGGACGGTCCGACCGTATAAACCGGCCTATACTCATGAGGATGCGATTCTTGCGATGCGAAATATGGAAGGGGCGTTCGACCCGACTTTGTTCGAATTATTCCTGGTTCATCAAGAAGAAATCGCCATCATGTTCGAGCAGACATTTAAAGCACACTAAAAAGGAGACGTCCCATCGGGGGAGCGTCTCCTTTTTGATTAGAACGTTTCAGATGTTGTTTTCGCTTGCATGTGGAGTTGGATGTAATCCGGGCCACCTGCTTTTGAATCCGTACCTGACATGTTGAATCCACCGAACGGCTGATAGCCGACGATTGCGCCTGTGCAACCACGGTTGAAGTAAAGGTTCCCAACGTGGAAGTTTTGGCGAGCGTATTCTTGATTCATACGGTCACGTGTGAGGACCGCCCCTGTCAAGCCGTATTCTGTGTTGTTCGCGATATCGATTGCTTCTTTGAAGTCTTTCGCTTTCGTGAAGGCGACGATTGGTCCGAAAATCTCTTCTTGCATGAGGCGTGCTTTCGGGTCGACGTCTGCGACGACAGTCGGCTCGATGAAGTAGCCTGTTGAATCGTCTGCTTTCCCACCTGCGACGATGCGTCCTTCTTCTTTTGCGACATCGAAGTACGATGTGATCTTCTTGAAGGCCGATGCATCGATGACTGGTCCCATGAAGTGTTCGTTCTTCTCTGTGTTTCCGACAGAGAGTTCGTTCGTGAGTTCGACGACACGGTCGAGTACCGTATCATACACGCTGTCGACGATGACGGCACGTGAACAAGCCGAACATTTCTGACCAGAGAAACCGAATGCCGATTTCACGATCGATTGTGCAGCGAGCTCGAGGTCGGCTGATTCGTCGACGACGATCGTATCTTTTCCACCCATCTCCGCGATCACGCGTTTGAGCCAAATTTGACCTTCGTTCAACTTAGACGCACGTTCGTTGATGCGGAGTCCCACATCACGCGATCCTGTGAAGCTGATGAAGCGTGTCTTCGGATGGTCGACGAGATAGTCCCCGACTTCTGCACCCGGTCCCGGGATGAAGTTGAGCACGCCTTTTGGAAGACCTGCCTCTTCCATCACTTCGACGAATTTCGCAGCGACGATTGGCGTCGTCGAAGCTGGTTTCAAGAGAATTGTGTTACCGGCGACGATGGCCGCAACTGCTGTACCGGCCATGATTGCGAATGGGAAGTTCCATGGGCTGATGACGATCCCGACCCCGAGTGGGATGTAGTCATACCGGTTGTATTCGCCTGGGCGGCTCTCCACTTTCTTGCCTGGTTTGAGTTCGAGCATTTGACGTGCATAATATTCCATGAAGTCGATTGCTTCCGCTGTATCCGCATCTGCCTCGTTCCACGGTTTACCCGCTTCTTTGACGAGATAAGCCGAGAACTCGTGCTTACGCTTGCGGACGATGTTCGCTGCTTTGAACAAGACGTCGGCGCGGACAGCCGGGTCGACATGGCGCCATGAGTCAAATGCTGTGAGTGCTTCTTGCATCGCACGTTCTGCGAGCTCTTGGTTCGCTTTTGACACGCGACCGATCACTTCTTCTTTGTTAGCCGGGTTGTAAGACGTGATTTTACCTTCCGTCGTAACCTTTTCCCCACCAATTACGAGCGGATAGTCTTTCCCGAGCTCACCGTTCACTTTCTCGATTGCCGCTTGGATTGCTTCGGCATTCTCTTTTTGTGTAAAGTCTGTGAATGGTTCATGTTTGTATGGAATCATTCTCGTTCCCCCTTAAAGTGATGTTGAGCGTTAAAGCGCTTACGTCTGTATTGTATCGAAATTATCGTAGAAATCCTAGTGAAACAATTTTCCAGAAACACATGGCATTGGAGCAAGAAATCGAGACGTGATAGGATGGGGGAGAACACGGCTTTAGAAAGGACGAACAACATGAAAAAATGGTTCATTCCGCTACTCCTCGTCTTCATGCTCGGGGCATGTGGGAACGAGGAAGAGACGGTGGTAGAAGAGACAGACCGCGCATTGCCGGACGCTGTCACGAACGTGTACGCAGACTATCAGACGGCACTTGAGTCTGGAGACGCTGAGGCACTCGCATCAATTGATTATGCTGGCCGGTTGACCGAGATTCCGGCGACTGGTGCCGTCACCCGTCAATTGTCTCCTGGTGAGATTTATAAGAGCTGGGTCAACGAAGAGGAAGACGTGGCGTTCCTTGTCCATGAGATGATCGATGAAGAAGGGAACCCGCTCCCGAACCGACTCAGTAAAATCGCTGTGAAGGAAGGGGATGAGTGGTCACTAGTCATCACACCGGTCGCTTTACCAAAAGACGTGATTGCCGAGGTCGGAGAGTTACTCATCGGTGTCCAGGCGAACGAGTACGGAGTGAATGCCGAAGCGAACGCCCGTCTCGCCGAGATTCCGGAAGATGAGGCTGGTCCGATCTATGACCAAGTCAACGCACAGACGGACTATATGGCGCTCGAGGCAGACAATAACGTCTTCCTGCTCATGGCGGAAACGTTGACGGTCGAGGAGAACCAAACCATCATGACCGACTATTTCAAAGCGTATGAGACGTGGTACACCGATAACGAGGAGACGCTCCGAAAAGCGGCTGCAACGGAAGATCCAGTCGAGTATATCGAAGTGCTTGACCCGTTAAAGACAAAATTAGAAGAAGCGATCGATGGCTATGACGAACAACTTGTCGACCCATCGTTTGGCTAAGGAGGAACAGCAGATGCTCGCACCAACATTTTCATTACCGAACCAAAACGGAGAGATGGTTTCATTAAAGGACTATCTCGGCAAGAAAGTCGTCTTATACTTCTATCCTCGAGATTCGACACCTGGTTGCACGACCGAGGCATGCGATTTCCGCGATGCGTTGCCGAAGATGGAAGGCGCGGTCGTCCTTGGGGTATCGGCCGACAGTCAAAAGAAACATCAAAACTTTATCGCCAAGAATGACCTCCCATTTGATTTACTCGTGGACGAGGAACATAAAGTGTCCGAGCTTTACGGCGTCTGGCAGTTGAAGAAAAATTACGGGAAAGAATATTACGGCATCGTCCGTTCGACTTTCTTGATCAACGAGGACGGCTATATCGAAGAGGAGTGGCGCAACGTCAAAGTGAAAGGTCACGTCGAAGAAGTCGTGGCTGCCATTCGTTCGTAAAACGAGAAACTGAAGGAAAGGTCATGAACGGTTTCAGACTGTAGACAACGCATGGGTCTACAGTCTTTTTTGTTCCCTTAAGAGTCTCGCCTGCCCGTAATTGGTCGCTGCTATCAAGCCGCTTCGAGCGTGCTTTATACGGTTGCAACCACTCCATTTCTGATTGAGATGTAGTCTATCGATTAACGGTTCGTAGTGATCATGAAATCCGGGCTCATGCACTTGAATATATATTACAATCATATTTCGAAATAAATTTTAAGAAGCTTTTAAGAATAAGGGTTCAAGGAAAATATTACAATTATATAACGTTTTGAAAACGCTTTCTTTAGGCGGTGTACCTTGACTCGATTGTGAATGTTCTGAAAAATATAGGGAGAGCGCTCAAATCAAGAACGTAGGAGGAGAGCAACACGGTGAATCAAATTGAAAGTTGGCTGACGAGTTTATCCAATCTCGTCTGGGGGCCACATTTACTCATATTACTCGTCGGGACAGGGATTTTCCTGACCGTCCGTCTCGGATTTATCCAAGTGACGCGACTTGGGGTCGGTCTGAAAGAGGCATTTATACCAAAACCAGAACAACCGAAGAAAAAGCAACGTGGGGACATCTCGCATTTCCAAGCACTTATGACGGCATTGGCGGCCACGGTCGGTACCGGAAACATGGTCGGTGTCGCGACGGCGATTGTCCTCGGGGGACCGGGTGCTGTCGTTTGGATGTGGTTATCTGGTTTCGTCGGGATGGCGACGAAATACGCTGAGGCTATCCTGGCGGTCAAATATCGTGTCGTCGATGAACGCGGTGAGATTGCCGGGGGTCCGATGTATTACTTAGAACACGGACTAAAGAAAAAGTGGCTCGGCGTCTTGTTCGCCGTCTTTGCATCGGTCGCAGCCTTTGGGATTGGGAACGGGGTCCAAACGAACTCGATCAGTCTCGCCTTGAACAACTCGTTCAACATCCCAATGGTTGTGACAGGGATCGTCATGATGGCGGTCACGGCATTCGTCATCTTAGGTGGTGTCAAATCAATCGGAAAAGTCGTCGGAATCTTCGTCCCGTTCATGATTTTCGCATATGTCGGGAGTGGGCTCGTGATTCTCATCATGAACCTTGATTTGGTACCAGGTGCCTTATCGACAATGTTCTCGAGCACATTCAGTGCTGAAGCCATCGGTGGGGGTGCGTTAGGTGCCGCGATTCGCTACGGGGTCGCGCGCGGTGTGTTCTCTAACGAGGCAGGACTTGGATCTGCACCGATTGCGGCCGCAGCAGCGAAGACCGACTTCCCGGGACGTCAAGCACTCGTTTCGATGACACAAGTGTTGATCGACACACTCATCGTCTGTTCTATCACGGGACTCACGATCGTTATGGGTGGTCAATATACGGAAGGGCTTGAAGGGATTGCCTTGACGCAAGCCTCGTTCGCTTACTTCTTAGGACCTATTGGTGAAATCATCGTGACGATCTCGCTTGTCTTCTTCGCCTACTCAACCGTCCTCGGTTGGTGTTATTACGGGGAACGTTCAGCGTATTATTTACTCGGGGAAAAAGTGATCGTCCCATATCGTGTCCTCTACATTTTAGTCGCGGGACTCGGTGCGATGACGACGAACTTGAATTTGATCTGGTCCATCTCGGATGTGTTCAACGGTCTCATGGCTATCCCGAACTTGATTGGACTCTTGTTCCTCTCCGGTGTGGTCGTCGCCGAGACAAAACGATTCGAACTCGAACGGAAAAAAGAAGGGCAGTCCTCTGCCGCTTGATGAGAAAACCCGCCGGACAGCACGTGTCGGCGGGTTTTTGTCATACCTTGAATTGGCGAATCAGTGAATCAAGTTCTTCCATCTTTTGTTGCGACTGTTCCGTCGCATGGTTCAACTCGGCGAAGCGTTCGACGGACATCGTCACTTTTTCAGCAATTTCCTGCGTACCGAGCGCTCCGTTGTTGACGGTCGTCGCAACGTCCTGGATGACACCGATCATGTTCGACGTCAATTGTTCGAGCTCCCCGGCAGCGGCAGCGAACTCGGTCGCAGTCGTTTCGAAGCGACCTGCGTCCTCGCTATATTGTCCGGCTGCCTCTTCAAGTTGGTCATAATCTTTCAAGACGTTCGTGTCGAGGAAGTGGAGCATCTGTCCAGAGCTTTCATTCAAATGATCGACCGAATGAAGAACGGTCGTCGAGATGACTTGAATGCGTTCGACGGTCGCCCGGCTCGTTTCGGCGAGTTTTCGAATCTCGTCGGCGACGACGGCGAATCCACGTCCGGCCTCTCCGGCACGTGCCGCTTCGATCGAAGCATTGAGTGATAATAGGTTCGTCTGCGCGGCGATATCGAGGATGTCGTTCGTGAGCGTCGCGATCTCACGCACGGCTTTCGCATCTTGCATCGCTTTCTCTAAGTTTGTGCGTGTCGACTGAAGGACGCTGATGGCATTCTCTTTCGCCTCTACCGCATGTGACTTGAGGGAGAGGGCACGCTCATCGATTTGTCTCGCTTCGGTTTTCCGCTCATCGGCCATCGTCACGATATGATGAATCGTCCGCTCCATATCCGAGGCGGAAGCGTTCATCTCTTGAGCGCTCGCCGCCGTCTGTTGCATACCGGCGGTCAAATCCTCTGTCGTCGCAGCGGTCGTCGTCATGTACGTATCAAGTTCTTTCAACTCTTCGTACATATGGGTTGATTGTTTTGACACGCCAGTCGTCACGTCGTTCACTTGAAGAATCAACTGACGCAAGTTGGCGATGAACTGGTTAAAGTCGCGTGCGAGTCCGGCGAACTCATCGCGGCGCTTCACAGGGATTGACGTCGTCAAATCGCCTTCGCTCGTGGCGAGCTCACGCATCTTCGTCTTGAACTCTTTGAGTGGTTCAAAGATGGAGCGGAAGATGAAGAGCATCATGAGGATCGTCATGACAGCCGCGACCCCAAGGACGATGAATAGTGTGAGTTGTACTTGTTCAAACGACTTAGCCGCCGCCGCTGTGTCCGTCTGAATTTCTTCCCGGTTCAAGTTGACGAGTAGACCGAGAGAGTTCGAGAGCGTGTCAGCGCTTGCATCCGCTGTATCGCGAATATACGCTTCTGCGGCCTCTGTACCGTCTTCATTCGAAATACGAATGAGTTCATTCATGACCGTTTGGAAGTTATCCCAATTCGCACGGGCTTCATCGAAGAGCTGTTGATCTTCTTCCATGATAATCGTCGCTTCATAGCCGTCCATCCGTTGTTCCAAAATGGCGACGGATGCTTGAATATCCCGTTCGATGTTTTGTTTCGTCACGGCGTCATCCACGAGAGCGTGACGAATCAAATGACGACGGATTTCGAGCAGTTGCTTATCGACTTGATGAATCTGGTCCATGCCTGGCACCCAGGAAACGGTCATGTCTTCTTGAGCTGCTTTTGATGCGTTCAAGGCGTACCATGAGTAACCGCTTACACCGAGGAGTAGCACAAACATGATGCTAAACGCAGTGATGAGTTTATTCCGAATCGACATACGATTCCTCCTTACGAATCTTTTCTACCATTAGCATAATCAGAATCGCACATCGACCGTATAGCTGATTTCGAAAGCGGGTCAATATTCGGAGAAGATTTCCCTAGTTTCTCAAAAAGGAGACATTTTCTCACAAGATAGATTTCCTTTTTTGTCTTATGAAAAAGTGGTATGATAATGAACGATGTATTGAAAACTGTTGGAGGTGGGAATTTTGGCTCGTATTACAGAAGCTGAAGTTCGGCACGTCGCCGGACTTGCCCGACTTGCGATTACGGATGAAGAAGTGACGCACTTCACGGAGCAATTGACAAAAATTCTCGAGTTCGCCGAGCAACTCGATGAGCTGGATACAACGGGCGTCGAACCGACGACCCATGCCCTAGATTTGAAAAACGTACTACGCAAAGACGAGGTCCGTCCATCGCTTCCACGTGAGGAAGTCGAACGGATGGCACCTGACTGGGAGAACGGTCAAGTCCGTGTCCCTGCGGTCTTTGAGTAAGGAGGCCTTTCATGAGTTTATTTGACCACGGTGTAGCGAAACTGCATACGTTATTAAAAGAAGGCGAAGTCACGGTCACGGACCTCGTCAAAGAGTCGTTCGACCGCATCGAAGCGACGGATGATCAAATCGGTGCGTTTTTGACGCTCAATGAGGATGCGTTTGAGCAAGCGAAGCGCATGGATGAGCTCGCAAAAACGTCAGACAACCCGCTTTTCGGCATGCCGATCGGTGTGAAAGACAACATCGTTACAAAAGGGATGCGGACGACATGTGCCTCGACGTTCCTCGAGAACTTCGTCCCGGCACACGATGCGACGGTCGTCGAGCGTCTTCATGATGCGGGTGCCCTCACAATCGGGAAGTTGAACATGGACGAGTTCGCGATGGGTTCATCAAACGAGAACTCGGCGTTCAAGCCTGTCCGTAACCCATGGGATCCGACTCGTGTACCAGGAGGTTCTTCAGGCGGTTCAGCAGCATCGGTCGCAGCTGGGCAAGTCCTCTTCAGCCTCGGTTCGGATACGGGTGGTTCGATTCGTCAACCAGCCGCGTATTGTGGTGTCGTTGGGATGAAGCCGACATACGGTCTCGTCTCACGTTTCGGTCTCGTCGCCTTCGCGTCGTCACTTGATCAAATCGGCCCGCTCACGCGCACGGTCGAAGACAATGCTTACTTATTGAATACGATTGCGGGTCATTGCGACATGGACTCGACGTCGGCTGAGGTCGAGGTGCCGGACTATACGGCAGCGCTCAACCAGGATTTGACGGGCATGAAGTTCGCACTTCCGGAAGAGTTCATGGCAGAAGGTGTCGCGCCTGGCGTCCGTGAACAGATTGAAAAAGCGATCGAGACGCTCAAGTCTCTCGGTGCGACAATCGAGACGGTTTCGATTCCGTCTGTGAAGTATGCCCTCTCGGCGTACTACTTGCTCGCGTCGTCAGAAGCTTCTTCGAACTTGGCTCGTTTCGACGGTATCCGTTATGGACGTCGCGCCGAAGCGGACACGCTCGACGAAGTGTTCACATATTCGCGTGAACAAGGGTTCGGGGACGAGGTCAAACGCCGGATCATGCTCGGGACTTATGCCCTCAGCTCTGGTTACTATGATGCGTTCTACAAGAAAGCCCAACAAGTCCGTACCCTCATGAAGCAGGACTTCGCGAAAGTGTTCGAAGAGTATGATGCCATCGTTGGACCAACTGCTCCGACGACAGCTTTCAAACTCGGCGAACAGCTCGACGATCCGCTCACGATGTATGCGAACGATATCATGACGATTCCGGTCAACTTGGTCGGTATCCCGGCCATTTCGGTCCCGGCAGGTCTTTCAGAAGGACTTCCGGTCGGTCTTCAAATTATCGGGAACTACTTTGATGAATCAACACTTTACCGCGTGGCCCATGCTTTTGAACAAGTAAACGGCGGTTTCAAGATGCCACAGCTCTAAGGAGGACGTACGATGAACTTTGAAACGATCATCGGGATCGAGGTGCACGCCGAGCTGAGCACGAAGTCGAAGATTTGGTGTGGCTGCTCACGCACTTACGGTGCCGAAACGAATACACAGACGTGTCCGATTTGTCTCGGACACCCAGGCGTCTTGCCTAAATTGAACGAAGAAGCGGTCAACCTCGCCATCAAAGCGGCAATGGCACTCAACTGTGAGATTGCGACAGATACGAAGTTCGACCGCAAGAACTACTTCTACCCTGACACGCCGAAAGCATATCAAATCTCGCAGTTTGATAAGCCGATCGGTTCAAACGGTCACGTCGACGTCGAAGTAGACGGAGAGATGAAACGATTCCGCATCGAGCGCGTGCACTTGGAAGAAGATGCCGGGAAGATGAACCACACGGGCGAGAAGCACTCGGTCGTCGACTTCAACCGGACCGGTTCACCACTCATCGAGATTGTCAGTGAGGCAGACATGCGCTCACCGAAAGATGCGGTCGCGTATCTCGAGCGTTTGAAAGAAGTCCTCTCGTTCGCTGGCGTCTCGGACGTCAAGATGGAAGAGGGGTCACTTCGCTGTGACTGTAACATCTCGGTCCGTCCATTCGGGCAGGAGAAGTTCGGTACGAAGACAGAGCTCAAGAACTTGAACTCGTTCTCAAACGTCTTAAAGGCACTCGACTATGAAGAGACGCGTCATCGCAAATTGCTTCTTTCAGGTGGTGTCATGCGTCAAGAGACGCTCCGTTACGACGAAGCGGCGAAAAAGACGATTCTCATGCGTGTTAAAGAAGGGGCAGCGGACTACCGTTACTTCCCAGAACCGGACCTCGTCCGTCTCGAAATCGATGAGGCATGGAAAGAGCACATCCGCGCGACGATTCCAGAGATGCCGGCAGCTCGTCGTGAACGCTACATGAGCCAATACGGTCTCTCGGCATACGACGCAAAAGCCCTCACGTCAACGCGAGAGTTCTCGGACTTCTTCGAAGCGACGACAGCGGCCGGTGCGGAGCCGAAAGCGGCAGCGAACTGGCTCATGGGTGAAGTGCTCGGTCACTTGAACAAGTCGAATGAAACGGTCGAGACGATGAAGTTGACACCGGAATCACTCGCCGAGCTCATCCGCTTGATCGCAGAAGGGACGATTTCATCGAAAATCGCGAAGCGTGTCTTCACGGCGATGATGGAAGAAGGCGCTGATCCGAAAGCGTATGTGGAAGCGAACGGACTCGCCCAAATCTCGGACGAGAACTTACTCCGTGGCTACATCCTCGAATTGTTCGAGGCGCATCCGCAAATGATCGAAGACTTCAAGAACGGGAAAGACCGTGCGAAAGGCTTCATCATCGGCCAAATCATGAAACAGACGAAAGGGATGGCGAACCCGGCACTCCTCGATGGCTTGTTCCACGAAGAGATCGCAAAACGCTAAGCAGGCGGCGAGACACTTGTGTCTCGCTTTTCGCTCGAGTTGAGCATAGGGGAGAGAATCAATATGCAACGGAAACGTGCGCGGGTCATTTATAACCCGACATCTGGTAAAGAAGTGATCAAACGGGAACTCCCGTACATTTTGAACCGCCTCGAGGATGCGGGTTATGAGACGTCGACGTATGCGACGAAAGCGATTGGTGATGCCACGCTCGAAGCAAAACGGGCCTCAGCGGCCGAGTTCGACCTCATCATCGCCGCAGGCGGAGACGGGACATTGAACGAAGTCATCTCAGGGCTCGCCCCGCTAGAGAATCGTCCGACGATCGGACTCATTCCGGTCGGGACGACGAACGACTTTGCCCGGGCGATGCGGATTCCACTAAGTGTGGTCGGTGCACTCGACGTCATCTGTGACGGATTCGAGATGCCGGTCGACCTTGGGGAAATCGAAGGCGAGAAAGGTGACATTCACTATTTCATCAATATCGCCGGTGGCGGCATCATGACCGAGCTCTCGTATGAGGTGCCATCGAAGTTGAAGACAGCACTCGGGCAGCTCGCGTATTACGTGAAAGGGATGGAGAAACTGCCTCTCATCAAACCGACGTATATCGAGCTCGAACACGATGAAGGAACGTTCCAAGGCGAGGTCATGGTCTTCCTCACATCGAACTCGAACTCGGTCGGTGGATTTGAAAAAATCTCACCACACGCGTCGTTGAATGACGGGTTGTTCGATCTGTTCATTTTGCGGAAATGTAACTTGTTCGAATTCATCCACGTCGTCCGCCTACTCCTGCGGGGTGAGCACTTATCAAGCTCACTCGTCGAGCATGTGAAGACGAGCCGCGTCCGGATGAAGACGACCGAGCCGATGAGTCTCAACATCGACGGTGAGTACGGCGGGGAATGCACAGGTGAAATGCGGAACTTATTCCGTCACTTGACGGTGCTCGCGCCGAACGCCCGAATTCGCGAGATGGAAGATTTGAATGCACAATATGAACGCGAACAGATGATCAAGCAATTGTTCAATGTTTCGCTCGATAAAGCAGAGTGAAAAGATAGGAATGACGACATCTGTCATTCCTATTTGCAATGGAAGGAGCATTCGTATGCTACCAGTGAAAAAGAATGATCGTCTCGACGTCCACGTCCACGACTTGACCCATGAAGGGGCGGGTGTGGCACGTGTCGACGGCTATACGTTGTTCGTCCCGAACGCGTTACCGGGTGAGACGGTCGAAATCGTCGTGACGAAGACGAACAAGCAGTATGGGTTCGCCCGATTGTTGAACGTGAAAGAAGCGAGCGCCGACCGCGTCGAGCCACCGTGCCCGATTTTTTATCAGTGTGGCGGCTGTCAGCTGCAACACTTCAGTTATGAAGGACAACTTCGCCAGAAACGAGAACGTGTCGTCGATGCGCTCAAGCGTCTTGGTCAGTTCGACGTGCCGGTCCATGACACGATCGGGATGCCAGAACCTTGGCGCTACCGCAACAAGGCGCAAGTCCCGTTCAAACAAGAAGGAGACCGTCTCGTTTCAGGCTTCTATCGTCCTCGTTCCCATGATATCGTCGAGATGAGCGAATGTTTGATTCAAGATGAGCGCAATGATCAGGCGATCCAAGTCGTCCGTGATGTGTTGGATGCTCGCGGTGTGCCGGCGTATGACGAGAAGACAGGACGTGGGGTCATCCGTCACGTCATGGCCCGTTACGGGTACCATTCGGGTGAACTCATGATCGTCCTTATCACGAAGACGACGAAATTAAAAGGCGTGAATGAGATCGTCGCCGATATCGTCGAGCGTCTCCCAGACGTGACGTCGATCATGCAAAACGTCAACCCGGACAAGACGAACGTCATCCTCGGAGCGACGAACAAGTTGCTCTATGGTCATGAGACGATTGAGGATAAAATCGCAGGACTCACATTCACGATTTCTCCGCACTCGTTCTTCCAAGTCAACCCGGTCCAAACGGAGAAGTTGTACGGGAAAGCGCTGGAGTACGCACAACTGTCAGGTACGGAACAAGTCGTCGATGCCTATTGCGGCATCGGGACGATCAGTCTGTTCCTTGCTCGGAAAGCAGCGCATGTGTACGGTGTCGAAGTCGTACCGGAAGCGATTGAAGACGCGAAACAGAATGCGCTCGTCAATGAGATCGATAACGTGACGTACGCATGTGGTGCGGCGGAAGATGTGCTTCCAGAGTGGAAGAAAGACGGTGTGAACCCGGATGTGATCGTCGTCGATCCACCACGTAAAGGATGTGCCGAATCGTTCCTTGAGACGATGGTCGAGATGGGACCGAAGCGAATCGTATACGTCTCCTGTAACGTCGCAACACAGGCGCGTGATATGCGTTACCTCGCCGACCGTGGCTATCGCTTGATGGAAGTGACACCGGTCGACATGTTCCCGCATACGGCGCATGTGGAGACGGTGGCGTGGTTGGAGAAAGTAGAATAAGATGAATGTATCATGCCTTCGATTGAATCAATCGGGGGCTTTTTTTGCAAACAGTCGAAAGGAGAGTCGGAGATGAGGAAAATCATTGTTCTGGAACACCTGTCGTTAGACGGTGTGATTCAAGCACCAGGTGGGAGAGAAGAAGATTTGAGTGGGGATTTCATGCATGGGGGATGGACGGAGCCGTTTTCGAGTCAAGAGCTTGGAATTTGGATTCGGACGCAAATGCATAGTGAGTTTGATTTGTTGCTCGGTCGAAAGACATATGATCAGTGGGCGAGTTATTGGCCGAATCACGATGACATTTGGCCGGAAGCCAACCGGGCGATGAAGTATGTGGTCACGCGGCAGTCAACGGACTCACGATGGGAATCAACGACGTTTCTGACAGAGCCAGTCGAAGCGTTGAAACGACTCAAACAAGAAGAGGGACCCGATTTACACGTCTGGGGAAGCGGGGAACTCGTGCACACGCTACTCGCAAACAATCTCATCGATGAAGTTCGACTGATCGTGTATCCCATCATCATCGGGTCAGGCAAACGACTTTTCCCAGACGGCAACATCTTGCCACTGCAACTTGACGTGATTGAGCAACAGCTGATGCCAAACGGGGTCCATGTCGTTCGGTATGGACGCCTTCAATCGGAAGGGGAGAAGAGATGAGAATCGAGCAACACCTCGAAATGACCGTATCAGAATCGATGGATAAGGAGCTAACTGAGCTATTACAACATGCGTTTCCCTCAATTTATCCGAATCGCCGCTACTTCAAGCAATTACCCCATTTCCGACTCATCGCGTATGAAGACGAACGGATCATTGGACAAGTCGGGTTAGACTTTCGTGTGATGAATATGAACGGGGAATCGATTCACGTGCTCGGCATCATCGATCTGTGTGTCCGGGAAGAAGTTCGGGGACGTGGGGTCGGACGGGCACTGATGGAAAAAGTCATTGCTCTTGGGGAAACGTACCCCATCGATTTTCTTCTGTTATTCGCAGACCGACCAGACCTCTACGAACGCATCGGGTTTCACACGGTATCTAACACATGCACGTGGCTTCAAATCAATGACGAGAATCAGACGATACGAGGGATCGGGGAGGCGTCGTTTGAAGAATTGATGATTCGTCAGGTGGGAGACAAACGATGGAGCGACGGAACACTCGATTTGCTTGGATATTTATACTAGGGGGATATCGATGAATCTTGAACAAGTGACAAAAATGTATGAGACGTATGCACAAAAAATCAGGGACCGAAAACAAGTGTATGAAACGATTGCTGATACTTTTGACGTAAAGCAGGCGCTCTATCCAGGGAGTCACGTCGACGTCGCCCCTTCCCTCGTCATCCCTCATGTCATCTATGTCGACAGTTTCAAAGGGACGATTCGTTTCTTCAAGCAAATTGAAACGGTACAGGAGCTGATGGATCAACGAAAGGAATATGATGAGCCGTGTACGATTGAATTTTTTGGTCAGGACTATACGCAGCCGCTCGACATCGAACCCGTTGACTTGATCATCTCGCAATATGCGGGGTTTGTCGGTCAGGCGACGAAACAATATTTGAAGCCGCGTGGCATCTTGCTCTGTAACGATAGCCATGGAGATGCGACGTTGGCGCAATTCGATAAAACGTTCGAGCTGATTGGGGTCATGGGAAGTACAAATGAACTCATTCAGACAGGGCTCGACGATTATTTCCGATTGCCGAAAGGGAAAGACGTCGATGTAGCCGAAGTGAAGAAGACGATGAAAGGTCCAATGTATACGAAGTCAGTTGAGAATTATGTGTTTCAAAAAAGGAGGGATTGAATGAAGCAATATACGATTCGAACTCGTAACGTCCCGCTTTCCCTGCATGACGCGGTCATCACGGAAGCGACTTTTATGGGTTCGACAATCCGTCTCGTTTTTGCGGATGGCATCCGTGACTTGTTCAAGAAAGAAGCGGTATGGACGGGACGTGCCGTCGTGACAATCTCGAACGTAGACCGGGATTCTTCGTCGCTCGTCCGCTTCGGTGAATCGTCTTATTCGGTATGTCCGATCGAACAATTGGGTCAGTTTGTTAAAATGGGGCGCTTCGAAATCATCGATGAACTGTACGGATATCGGCAACTATTGTTCCGCTGCATGTGGTTGACCGATATGATGTGTGAGGCGGTGGAGCTGAGTCTATCCCATTCAAGTGAGCTCGTCATCCGATGGGAAGACGAGCCGTCCGAAGCGATGTATGAATCTGAATCATTTTGAGGCAAGTGTGAGACCGACATGATCGGCGACCGCTCGCGCAACATCTTGTTTTGATAGGTGATCTGTTACAATTTTTTCTGCATGGATTTCAGATTGAAATGCGGACTGGCAGCGAACAATCTGCGCTTTCCCCCAAGAGTTGAACCATTCGAAACGTTTATTCAATCGTTTCACGAGCGTTTGTCGATGCGCTTCGAGGATCAAATGACGTACGTCGATCCCGTCCCGCTGAAGCCGACCGATGATTTCGTCTACATACATTGCGTCCACCAATGTCATGGGAACGAGGATGACCCCATCGAAGGACGTGGCAATCTTCGACAACATCCGATAGTTGAACTCCCGCCATTCCGGATGGTGCTGAAAATCGGGCTGTTGAAGGCTTTTTGGCAATTGGTTCCGAATGAAAAAGCCGACTTGTTCCGGGTCATAGAGAAACGCGTTCGGCAACTGTTTCTCAAGTAGCTTGGCACAGGTTGTCTTGCCCGAGCCGAATGCACCGTTAATCCATATAATCATCAAAGTCCCCCCATTTTTCATCATGTCGTCTTGCAATTATAACGTATAGTTGAGTTTGCAGAATCCTATAGATTGACTAAAGGAGATTGAAACATGTTATCGATTGATGTATATGTTGTCCATGCTTTTTCAAAAGATGGAGAAGGAGGGAATGCGGCTGGGGTCGTATTACATGCAGATGCCTTAACCGAATTAGAAATGAAACAGATTGCGAAGAAGGTCGGTTACAGTGAGACTGCCTTCGTGAGTCAATCGCATCATGCGGATGTCCGCGTCCGTTTTTTCACACCTGAAGAGGAAGTCGACCTCTGTGGTCATGCAACGATTGCAACGTTTCATGTATTGAAAGAACAAGGTCTACTTGGGAGTGGACGATTTACACAAGAGACGAGAGCTGGTGTGTTAGAGGTCGAGATCCGAAACGATTTGACTATTATGATGCAGCAGCGACTCCCAGAATTTTTACCCGTGACAAATCATCAAGAAATTGCTGATTCACTTAAGGTTCCGCTTGAGGTATTAGATGATCGTTTTCCGATTCTGATCGGTTTCACTGGACTCCGGGATATCCTGATTCCTATCAAATCGCTTACTGAACTATTGTCTATTCAACCGGACTTCGAAAAAGTGAAGGAAATCAGTCGACAATCTGACGTGGTTGGGTACCATCTTTTCACTCTTGAAACGATGGAGGATGGCATCGCCCATACACGAAATTTTGCGCCACTATATGGAATCGATGAAGAATCTGCCACTGGAACGTCGAACGGTGCGCTGGCTTGTTATCTGTTCGAGCAATCTCTTGTTTTGAAGAAGTCGTCTACGCTTGTCATGGAGCAAGGATATGGAATGAAACTTCCGTCAGAAATTTTGGTAGAACTAACTGTAGCAGGAGAAGAAATCTCACACGTCACGGTTGGAGGAAAGGCGACTACTCTGAGCGTACAACATCTTGATTTCTAGGAACTCAAAAGACGAGCCGCGGCTCGTCTTTTTCATGCTGTCTTAGGATTAGGTGATTCTGTTTCTCGTAACGCATCGACTCGTTTGTATTCTTCAGTATCGGTCCACAGCTCGTCTTTCAACGGGTTGAGACGTCGTTTCATAATACGTGATACCTGCATGACGGCGAGCACGACGTTGAGGGCAAGACTGATGAGTGCGAGCGTCCAGTTCGCTGCCGGATTATACGAGACGCTCACGTTGAACGTACTGCCGACCGCAAAGAAGTAAGGGAAGGTCATGACCCACATCATCCAAATCGAGAGCGTTTGGGCACGGTTCTGCATCCATGTTCCTTTCGCCCAAAGGAGGGCAGGGATGGTCGCGGCAATGTTTAACGCAAATCCGGAATAAAATGCGTTACCTGGTGCACACGAATAGACGTAGGAGATGTTCCAGATTCCATATGCGATGATCCACAATTTCGTCTGGTCCGGCCAAATCATATCGACTCGCTTACCGGACGTCGCAAAGATACCGAACCAGCCACAAATGGTGAGGATGTTCAAAATTCCGGCGAAGGCGTTGACGTAGTTCCACCCACCGGAGATGTAATTCATACCGTCGACGACCCCATCAAATCCCATGAAGCCGACTTGAAACTCCCGTATAACGGCCTCCATGATATTGATGGCAAGAATGGCCGGGACGAGTACTAAATACCAAGGATGTTTCTTATGGTAGTTCGTGAAGCGGATGACCATGTAGATGAGCGCGCCGGCGAGTGCCGAATACACCTTCACCCAATGGAACCACGACGTGATTTCCGAATCGACGACAAACAACCAGATTGGAGTCAGTGCGATCGGTAACGCCATGAACATAAGTTGGCTCGCCCGTTTACCAGAACGGACGAACTCGTTAAACCCCATCAGCAGTCCAAGGACGACGAACCACATGACGACGTTATACCAAGGCATTGATTCGAAGAAAAACATAACATGACACTCCTTTCGAAAATGAGATAAACAGAAATAAATGCAGTGACTAAACATACCGAACGTTCGTTATGTTTATGTGAAAAGTGTAACAAACTATTGTAAGCGCTGTCAATAGGGGGTGGGAGCTCACATGGAAGTGTCGAAAGTTTGCCACATCATTATGGTATAATGAGCGTTGAAAACAGAGGAGGGTGCGAGATGATGATGAACGAAGGAAAGTTGAAAATCTTACAAGCTGCGCGTGAAATCATCGTCGAACAGGGCATCAAAGGCACGACGCTCCGAGGGATTGCGGAGCGGGCCGGATTCAGTACGGGTGCGATTTATCATTACTACACGTCCAAAGAGGCGATTCTATATGACGTGATGGACGAGGGGCTCGGTGAGGTAAAACGCATTGAGACCGTCTCCCATGACGATCGAAAGGAAGCGGCGGTGATTATTCAGGAAATCTATGAAGGTATGCAGGAGCGCCTTCAAAAAGATGCGGAGAGCCGACTTCAATTTTATCTCGCCCACGAAGCGATGATTGGCAATGAGGACATCGAACAAAAGTTCAGAGAGAAATATCAAGACTGGATTACACGGATTGAGGCGATCTTTGTACGGGCTTACGGAGTCGAGCAAGGGCCGATGACTCAGGCGGTCGCCACATGGACGATGGCCGGGATTGACGGGATGGTGCTCCAGACGCTACTTCGCACGGGAACGATTGAACCGGAATACACGAATCGTGTGCTTCATTATTTATTGACCGAAGGATTCCCGCACTTTTTTCAACTCATTCGCTCGAAAGAAACGGATCATGAGTAATGTCAGTTGATACAATCCGACGGACATAATAGAATAGATGAGTGATTTTGTTGGACTGTATGGATGAAAGGAACTGATTTTACGATGAAAGAAAACTTTTGGCGCGACCTTCCGCGTCCGTTCTTTATACTTGCCCCGATGGAAGATGTGACCGATGTCGTCTTCCGTCATGTCGTCGCCCACGCGGGACGCCCGGACGTCTTCTTCACAGAATTCGCGAACTCGGACAGCTATTGCCATCCGGAAGGAAAAGGTAGCCTCCGTGGTCGTTTGACGTTCACTGAGGACGAACAGCCGATGGTCGCCCACATCTGGGGAGACAATCCGGAATATTTCCGTCAAATGAGTATCGGGATGGCCGAGATGGGCTATAAAGGACTCGATATCAATATGGGTTGCCCGGTCCCGAACGTGGCGAAACGTGGGAAGGGGAGCGGTCTTATTCTCCGTCCGGAAGTTGCGGCTGAGCTCATTCAAGCAGCAAAAGCCGGTGGTCTCCCTGTCAGCGTCAAAACGCGACTCGGCTACGCGAAGCTCGATGAGTGGCGTGACTGGTTGACGCATCTCTTGAAACAAGACATCGCCAACTTGTCGATTCACTTGCGCACGCGCAATGAGATGAGTAAAGTCGACGCGCACTGGGAAATGATCCCGGACATCGTGAAGTTGCGGGACGAGATCGCCCCGGATACGCTCATCACCATCAACGGGGACATCCTCGACCGTCAAATGGGACTCGAGCTCGTTGAGAAATACGGGGTCGATGGTGTCATGATCGGTCGCGGGATTTTCAAGAACCCGTTCGCGTTCGAGAAAGAGCCTCGCGAACACTCGATGGAAGAACACCTTGATCTATTGCGTCTGCAACTGGACCTTCAGGATAAATTCCAAGAAGACGTGCCGCGTTCGATTTCGAACTTGCACCGTTTCTTCAAGATTTATGTCAAAGGATTCCGTGGGGCGAGCGAGCTCCGTCATAACTTGATGGAAACGAAATCGACGGATGAGGTACGAGCGTTACTCGATGCCTTTGTCGAGAAATATCATGAAGAAGAGGCAGCACTCGCTGAGGCGGTCTCGACAGTCGAATAGTTTTTTGAAGGGGGTCAGTGAATACTGGGTCCCTTTTTTATATGAAAAATAGTAGATGACGATGAAACGTTTCATATGGTCGATTCGTATGTAATGAGTGGAAAGAAGAGGAGGGGCGAATGGCGCGAATCAGTAGTCGGGCTTGGACTTGTATTTGGCACGGTTAGCGGAATCGTCATCTCTTCATTAGTTGATTTTCCGTTTATATATGGTATTGTCATCGGTTCAATCATCGGATATGTGATTGGTCTTTTCATATCCATTCGTGCGATGAAACGATAGCGACCCATTACTAAAACAAGAGGGGGCTTTCACATGAGTGAATTCCAATTTATTGTGAGCGATCACCCACTAAAAGAAGTCGAAAATCCATATGTCGAGTTCTTATCTATCAACGAGGCCATCCAAAAAGGCATCGTGTTGCCTGACATTCTGACAGACGTCGAGGACCTCGACCGTGATGAAAAGATTTTGATGAACGTCGAGTCGGAAGAGCAACTTGACGAGATTGAGATTAAACATAGTCTCTATTATGCGATGGAGAACGTCGAGGCGTATTCTTCAAAACCGCACGTAGTAGAGTTGCGTTGGCGTTATTCCGATGCGAGAGCAGAACAGCTCGTCGAATATATAACCGACCATTTGAAGACGGCGGAGGAAATCGAGATTTGGAAAGTGTGGGTCGATGAACAGACCAAGCCGAAAGTTCAATCCATCAAGCTCGACGAGTTGACGATAGATGCATTACGATTCTTAGGCGAAGTCGGATTCGTACGACCGGAGTGCCTTCGAGTTACAACATCCTCATCCGCATGCAAATAACGTATTGTCCTCCCTGACGAGATTTCTCGTTAGGGATTTTTGATTTCTCACCTCACTTGAATAAAGACTGCTATATTATGGGGAGAAGAGTCAGGAGGGAATACCATGCATATTCTAATCGTAGAAGACGACCGGACGATCGCCTCCGGTCTCCAATATTCACTCGAACAAGAACAATTTAGAACAACGTTATGCCAAAACGTGGCTGACGCGACGCTTATGATTGAACAACAGTTACATACAATTGATTTATGCCTCTTTGATTTGTCACTGCCAGATGGGAGTGGATATGACTTATGTCGGCTCGTGAAGCAACAACAAGACATCCCTGTCATCTTTCTGACGGCATTCGATGATGAAGTGAATGTGGTGATGGGACTCGATATGGGAGCGGACGACTACATCACGAAACCGTTCCGTGTCCGAGAACTCGTTTCACGAATTCACTCGGTACTTCGTCGATACAATAAAAACGTACGCTCGCCTCTGTTGACGATTGGTCCAGTTGAAATCAATACGCAAGATGCAAAAGTAAAAAAGAATGGGGACGAAATTTTGTTGACAGCGCTCGAGTATCGTTTGTTGCTCATCTTTGGGAGGCATAAAGGGCAAGTGTTGTCACGGACCCAGCTACTCGATCAGATTTGGGATGTGGGTGGGGAATTCGTGAACGATAATACGTTGACCGTTTATATTAAGCGACTCCGCGAGAAACTAGAGGATGATCCACAACATCCGATGCTTATTACGACGGTGCGTGGAATCGGATACAAGGTGGAGCGTTAATATGTTGCGAAACCAAGAAATAAGAATATACTTGTTCACTTGTCTATTTTTTATTGGAATAGCTGTAGGTATTGCCGTCTTATTCATGTCCATAGAGACGGCCGTTCTGGTCGTCCTATTAGCAATCATACTTTTCGGCGTTACGTATCGTTTCACGGCATGGCGTTATCGAGAAATCGAGCAGCTCTCTGGATATCTTCAAGAAATCAGTAATGGCAACTATACATTGGATGTCCGTGATAATCGCGAAGGGGAGCTCAGTTTGTTAAAGAGCCAACTCTACAAAGTGACGAAAATGCTATCTGAACAAGGCGCGCATCTTGAAGAAGATAAACAGAAGTTAACGGATGCGATCTCCGATATCTCCCATCAATTGAAGACACCGCTCACCTCGATGACCGTCATGGCGGATCTCCTCAGTGACCCTCGTCTATCCGAGGAAAAGCGTCAAGAATTCACCCATAACGTACAAGTACAACTTGAACGAATGGAGTGGCTCTTGTCTTCTCTTCTCAAACTATCAAAAATTGATGCCGGGACAATACATTTCAAGCGCGAATTGGTATCTGTCCCTGCGCTCATTGAAGCCGTAGCGGAACCGATGCTCGTACCGATTGATATTAAAATGCAACGACTCCATGTTCAAGGCGAAAAAGATGTTACATTCGAGGGTGATTTGAAGTGGACGACAGAGGCACTCATCAACATCTTAAAAAATTGCGTGGAGCATACGCCGGAACAGGGCGACGTATTCATCGAGTTTAGTGAAAATACGCTGTATACAGAAATTGTGATTCGTGACACGGGGATTGGCGTCGCAAAACAAGACCTCCCGTACATTTTCCAACGGTTTTATAAAGGTATGAATGCGAGCGAAGAAAGTGTCGGGATTGGGCTTGCCATGGCACACAGTATCATTATGAGCCAGGAAGGTGAGTTGACTGTTCGAAGCGAACCTGGGGTCGGAACGGATTTTCATATTCGCTTCTATAAAGCAGTTGTCTGACCGCTAAGTGACGAAATCGTCACTTTCGAGTCACAGACGAGTCACACTCACTCGGTACACTCGAAGTAGATCAAGTACTGGAGGGTGCAAACATGAACATATTAGAAGTGCAAAACTTATCGAAAGTATACGGCAAGGACGAGATGGAGGTCAGAGCGCTCGATGACGTCTCGTTCACGGTGAAGAAAGGTGAATTTGTCTGTATCGTCGGGCCTTCGGGTTCGGGGAAATCGACATTGTTGCATTTACTTGGTGGTGTCGATGTGCCGACGAGTGGACAGGTGTTGATTGATCAAACAGACATTTATGCATTGGACGAGACGCAGCTTGCCATTTTCCGTCGTCGACAAATCGGTTTGATTTATCAGTTTTATAACTTGATTCCGATTTTAACGGTCGAAGAGAACATCACGTTACCGATGCTATTAGATGAACAAAAAGTGGATATCGCTCACTTGGAACGCATCATCGGCATCTTGGGCTTGTCAAACCGATTGACCCATTTACCAAATCAATTATCGGGAGGGCAACAGCAGCGCGTTTCCATCGGTCGGGCACTGATTAGTAATCCAGCTATTATCTTAGCCGACGAGCCGACAGGAAACTTGGATAGTCAAAATAGTGAAGAAATCATGAGCCTGTTAAAACTGTTCAATAAGAAATTCAATCAAACGCTCATCATCATTACCCATGACGAGCGGATTGCCTTACAGGCGGATCGTATCATTTCGATTGAAGATGGCAAGATTGCGAAGAATGAGGTCGTCCGCGCATGAACATCATCAATAAAATGACACTTCGGCATTTGCGCGAGAACAAACGACGCTCGCTTGTTACAATCATCGGAGTCATCATCTCTGTATCGATGATTACAGCTGTCACAACGCTCGGATCTTCTTTTTTGGATTTGATGATTCGTCAAGACATCGCAGATAACGGAGAATGGCATGTTCAGTATCTAGATACAAACGAAAAGCAAGTCGAAGCTATTCGGGATGATGCGAACACGAAGGCTGTCATCCTTTCAAATGATGGTTATGCTCAACTAGAAGAGTCACAAAATGCTTACAAACCATACTTATATGTTCGAAACTATAACACATCCGGATTGAAGAGTTTTCCAATTGACTTGACTGAGGGGCGTCTACCGGAAAAAGAAGGCGAAGTCGTCATTTCAGAAGGGATTCGCCAAAATGCCCTCGTCACCTATAACATCGGTGATGAATTGACACTTGAGATTGGAGAGCGGATTGATCCGTCATCAGGTCACGTGTTGACACAAAATGATGGTTTGATCCGAGAAGATGAGACGATTCTCGAACAATTAAACGTTGAGGATACGGTGACATTGACGGTTGTTGGAACGATTGCTCGACCTGACTGGGAACCGACTTGGTCGCCAGGGTATACAGTCGTCGGATTCATCGATGATCAAGAATTGAATGGAGCAAGAGTCGATACGTTCGTCGCCTTGAACGATGTAGACAACTCGATTTATTCGGAAGCGAAACAGTTGATGACCGAACAGAACATAGAACGTGTCGCCTACAATTCCTCGTTGCTTCGTTATTATGGAGTGACAAATGACGATGGCTTGCGTAAAACGCTATATGGATTTGGTGGAATCATCATGGCGGTCATTGTGATCGGTTCGATTTCTCTAATCTATAACGCATTCGCCATCAGTGTGTCGGAGCGTTCTCGTTACCTCGGAATGTTGGCAAGTGTCGGGGCTACGAAGCGACAAAAGCGGAACTCGGTCTATTTTGAAGGGATGGTTATTGGGGGAATTAGCATTCCACTCGGTATCCTGGCGGGAATTACGGGTATTGCGTTCACATTCCTATTCATCAATGCATTTGCCGAAAAAGCGTTAAACGTGACGGAGAAGTTTGAAGTTGTCGTCACACCGATTACTTTACTATTAACTCTCTTCATTTCGAGCGTAACCATTTTCATTTCCTGCTATCTTCCGGCGCGTCGAGCCTCAAAGATTTCTGCGATTGACGCCATTCGTCAAACGCAAGATGTACGATTGACGTCAAAACAAGTGAAGACGTCAAAACTAGTTCGTCGTCTTTTCGGTTTAGAAGCAGAGATTGGGTTGAAGAATACGAAGCGCAACCGTAAACGGTATCTGGTTACCGTCTTCTCGCTCGTCATCAGTATCGTCCTGTTTTTAGTGGTCAGTTACTTCACTGATCGTCTCGAACAGTCCCTTGACATGTCTCAAGCAGACTATGATTTCGATATTCTTGTGAATGGTTCAACGCTTGATCAAAATGATTTACGACGTTATGAATCGTTAGATCATGTGACGAACGGAACATATTTTGAAAATGCAACGGTCCAAACGATGGTCAGCAAATCTCAATTACCGAGTGCGATTACCAAGAACGAGAATTTGGCATCAACGATCGTTGACGGAAAATTTATGTACTACGTATCCCTCTATCAATTAGATGATGAAAGTTTCAATGCGTACTTGAAACAAATCGGAGCGCCTGTCAGTCGTTTTGAAGACGGGGACGTACCAGGAGCCGTCTTGATTGATGAGATCTCGTATCAAGACATGGATCAGAAAAAATTCATCACTTCAGAGACGGTCGAAACAGAAATCGGTGATACGTTTGAATTGAGGGACGAGAATGCAACGGGCGACGCGGCACCGCTTAAAACGATTCAAGTTGGCGCAATGACAGATATCGCCCCGACCGGTGTGATGACAGGTTCTCTTGGATGGCTAGATGTGATAGTACGAGAAGGGACGTTTGAAGAAGACGCAATCGGGGATTTGATGAAACAATCGAGTCCGTCAATCGCGTTGAATACAGATGACCCCGAGGACACACAACAAGTGATTGAAGCGGAACAGAATTTGGATTTGTATGTCTTTAACGTATCGGAACAACGGGAACAACAAGAACAGATGTTGTTGCTTTTATCAATATTTGTGTATGGGTTTATCGTGCTAATTTCGCTAATTTCGATTGCGAACATTTTTAATACGATTTCAACGAGCGTCTCACTTCGTCGTCGTGAGTTTGCGATGCTTCGTTCAGTTGGGATGACACCGAAAGGATTCAATAAGATGGTGTACTATGAAAGCATTTTTTATGGGGTGAAAGCCCTTGCGTATGGGATTCCCGTCAGTCTTCTCATCATGTACCTCATCTATCGAGCGCAAATCAATACGTTTGATGCTCCGTTTACCTTGCCGTGGAATAGCATTCTGTTTGTCGTCATCATGATTTTCATGATTGTGGGTGCCTCGATGCTATATTCCGTTTCAAAAATAAAGAAAGATAACATTATCGACCGATTGAAACAAGAAAATGATTAAGTAGATTATTGAAAAATTCATAATAAACCATGAAGTACACAACAAGGGGCTCAGTACATGCTGAGTCCCTTTTTTATGATGTCATGACAAACAAAACACGATTGCCAAAACGATACGAAGAACGACCAAAATAAAAATATTTTGTCACAGCTCTTGTCAATTAACCAAAAATAGGATATTTTTGATATATCGGATGACGATATAACGAAGAACGATACAAAGGAGCGGGATACGTGACACAACAGTCAAGTACAGGCGCATTAACCGAGGCGGTTTATTATATATTATTATCTCTGCAAGTCCCGAGGCATGGGTATGGGATGATGCAATTCGTTCAAGAATTGAGTAATGGGCGGGTCCAACTCGCGCCAGGTACGTTATACGGCGCCCTCAGTAGTCTAGTAGAGCGAGGTTGGATTCGGGCGCTCGAAGGTACGGGGCGGAAGAAAGAGTATGAAATCACGGCAACTGGTCGAGAGGCACTTCGGTCGGAATTAAGGCGACTAGAAGAACTGGTGCAGCACGGACATGAATGGACGAAGGAGTTGGATACATGAAGACGAAAACGGTCTATCGCATCTTTGTTGATTATGAGAAGGAAGAGAAGTGGCTCAATGAGATGGCTCAAACCGGTTGGGCGCTCGAATCCTTTCGTTTGATGCGATATGTGTTCAAACAAGTTGAACCTGGGACGTTCACGTATCGAATCGAATTGTTGTCCAACTTACCTTCTCACCCCGAGTCGAAGGCGTATATGGAATTCTTAGATGAAGTTGGAGTCGAAGTGGTCGATACGTCGTATCGGTGGATCTTTTTACGAAAACGAACGAGTGACGGACCGTTCCAATTGTATTCGGATTTTGATTCGATGATTCAGCGGGAGAAACGAATCATCCAACTGTATGGAGCAGTGGGACTCGCCAATTTTGTTGTGGTGATAGCGAATCTTTCCAATCCATATGCGCAGTGGACCATCCTATTGAACATAGCTGTCGTCGCGATGTTGGCTTATGCGGTCCAACATCATACTCGGAAAGTTAGGACACTAAAAGGTCTCAAAGCGATTGGAGAGATGAAGTCGTCAGATTGAGCGCATAGGTTAGGAGGAGCAAGATGGATTCACCAGAATGGAAAGATTGTATCATTTGTTTTGGGTTGATTGCGGGGACGACACTCGGTGTAATCCTCTCGTTCTTCTTTCATATTCAATTGACATATGGGATTGCGAGCGGGGCGATGATTGGCTACATTGGCGGGCTTGTCGTATCGATTTGGAAGCAATGATGAATCAGGATAACATTCCTCGTCTCGATGACGAGGTTTTTTTGATAGATTGTGACGGATGATATGAGATTGGGATCTATAGTTATAGAGGGGTTATTACGAAGGGGGTAACTGGATGGATGACCAGGTCATCATCGATTGGTACTGGGAACGATCGGAGTATGCGATTGTCGCGACGAAGAAGAAATACGGAAGCTATTGTCATCGTGTTTCTTATAATATTCTACAGAATCGCGAAGACACAGAGGAGTGTTTGAACGATTTATATATGAAAGCGTGGGAGTCGATCCCGCCGACACGTCCGCTTCGACTCGGTGCGTATTTGACGAAGATCGTGCGAAATCTCGCACTACAGCGTTATAAGAAGAATCATGCAAAAAAACGTGGCGGTGGGGAAGTACCGCTCGTCTATGAAGAACTAGAACATGTCCTTACGGAATCGATGAAAGACGAAGACCTCGTCGACGTGTTGAATGAATTTCTAGCAGACCTACCTCGACTGACAAGGGTGATGTTCATGCAACGTTATTTCTATTTACACTCGATTCAAGAAATTGCAACGACACATCAGCTCGGTGAGAGCCATGTCAAAATGACCTTGAAGCGCACGCGGGATGCGTTACAGCGAGCGCTTGAAGCAGAAGGAGTTCGCGTATGAAAAGTGAGCAGATCCTTCGACTACTCGGGGAAGTCGATGACCGGTATATAGAGGAATCGATGATGATAGAGCGAAAACCTTATCAACAACTGAAATGGGGAGCAGGACTCCTCATCGCTGTCGCTGCGGGATTCATGCTCTTCACATCGAATGTCTGGAACGAACAAATCCCGCTATCCACGGATTCTACTGCGACTTCCGTTCACATTGTCGATCAATCAAAAGTAAAACCAGATATTTCCGAGGAAAATATGATGGAGATGACAGAGGATGAACTATTCTCAAAATGGGATCCGGTCGTGGTCAGAGGAACGGTCACGGATATTTGGCATATCGAGATTGACTTCAACGGAGAGACAGAATATCAGTCTCTTATCAAGATACAGGTATCCAACGTGTATCGTGGGGATGTGCGAGTCGGGCAAGATTTGATTGTTCGTGCTGATGCCATCAAGGAAACCGGACAGACAACAGATGCGTCCGTTATCTCGCACGTGAAACAAGGCATGGAAGGGATTTTCATGCCGATTCCATACGATGACGAGTTTGTCTGGGAACAAAATGAAGCGACACTTCGATTGAAAGACATTGCCGATTACGGTTTTCCGGATGGGGAACGCTATCTGTTTTTAGATACGCCGAACGGATTGTTGTTCGAGCGGGATGCTTACCCGTCCTTACAAGGTTTGGACTCACTCGATGAAGTAGAGCACTGGATGATGACGCGATTTTCAGAATAATGGAGAACTCAAATCGATAAGGGGGAAATGGATATGGAACGGAAGATTACCGTAAAAGGGACAGGGAATGTCTCATCTCGACCTGATTTGATTGTGATTCACATGGACCTTCTCTCGAAAGCGCCACGATACGAAGATACGATGACCGAGGCGACAAGTGCGGTGTCCCATCTTCAAAAAGCCATCACGAGCGCAGGGTTTGACAAGACGGACCTTAAAACGAGTGACTTTTCCATCGATACGGAATATGAGAGCTATCGTGATCGAGATGAGAATTATCGGTCGCGGTTTGTCGGATACGTCTGTAAACAGAAGACGAAGCTCGAATTTGCGCTCGATACGTCCAAACTATCGGACGTCATCGAACAAATCAGTCAATCTCGCGCAAATCCTACACTCTCCATTCGTTTCACGATGAAAGACCCGAATACGATTGAAGATCAGCTATTGGTGAGTGCTGCGGAGAATGCGAAGAAACGAGCAGAACTCCTTGCGAAGGGAGCAGGCGCTGAACTAGGGGACTTGCTTCAAATTGACTACACGTGGGGGGAGATTCACCTGTTTTCGCCTACAAACGTCCTCTATAGTCAGGACGTCGTCTATTCGGAATCACGGATGCCCGAACTCGAACCAGATGACATTGAAGTCAGTGATTCGGCGACATTCGTCTGGAGTCTCAAATGAGGCGACTGATTTTCTTGATGCTCCTTTCACTCTCAATTACGCTACCCGCATCTGCCCTTTCCTGGGCCTATACGTTTGTCGTGTTCGACCGAAACGCATATGAAGTGCTCGACACAACGATCGAGGAGGATGCACTAGGTGACGTGATCGGTGAAGTGGAAACAGTGGTCAATGATGAGACGGGACGTTACTATGGGAATGCTTCGAACGGATATCCGATTGGGACGGTGTACCGTGAAGTCGACGGGGAGTCTGTGGAAGACGTCATTGCGGTCGAGGACGGTTCGGAGTGGAAGCGAGCGGAGTATCGATTCGAAGCACCGTATCATTCACGTGATTTTATCACTTTCTTCGGCTATTTGCTGCTCGGGATGGGCATCATCATGATAAGTTGGTCGTTCTTCAAGCGAAGTTCGCTGTACCAAAAAGAAGCATGAACGAACGTGAAAATGGGAACGGGAATAAAGAAAGGTTCGGTAAAGGGGGATTTATCATGAACATCTTGATTATTTTTGACTCACTATATGGTCATACTGAAAAGATTGCTCATGCGATGCAGCAAGAGCTGTCGAAAGACCATGAGGCACGTATGGAACACGTATTGAATATTGGATTAGGCGACTTGGCACATGTCGACCTGGTCATCATCGGCTCACCGACACATGGGGGATACGAAACGGAAGACATTAAAGTATTTTTGGACGGAATTTCGGACAATGCGTTACGAGGGAAACGGACGGCTGCCTTTGACACGAGTGTCGTCAAAGAGAAACAGAATCCGATACTTGGTAAAATCATTGATTGGTTCGGTCATGCCGTCAATCGGGTCGAAGGGGAAATGATTGAAAAAGGGGCGACGGGTGTCCAAAAAGAGTCGTTCCTCGTCGATGGGACGACGGAGATGTTGAAGGAAGGCGAACTCGAACGCGCGAAAGCGTGGGCGCGTGAGTTGGTCGGATAATACACGAAACGCATTCTGATAACAGAGTGCGTTTTTTAGTTGAAGAGGACGAGAAGAAGAGAAAAGCGGGTAAATATATAGTATTCAACTCTTCAGAGAGGAAGCTGGTTGTGATGAAAAAAATGGAGCGGGATGTATTGGTCGGTTGGATTGTCGTCGTGCTTGTCCTCTTGATGCATTTTCTGATCACCATGTCTCTTGGCAACTCGTACTTTGCTGAAAGTTCGTTGAATCGAATGTTGTGGCTTTCGAGTTTTCCGGCATTCTTAATCGCATTCGTCGCAGCCTTCTTCCAAAAAACGAACACTGTCTTCCTAACGGTTCGTCGTGGGCTACTGTGGACCATCGAGTTGATGGTCGCCTTCACCATTCTCGCTTGGGTGTTCCGTTCTTTCGAAGGACTGTATGCGAATGCTGGTCTCTACTGGTTGTTCGGTGCCGTCTTAATTGGACCAATCTTTTATATGATGGCGTTCCGACGTCAACATTCGAAACGAATCCGCACCCCTTGATTGAAACGCTTCCTCTCAAAGGAGGCGTTTTTAGATTGCCTCAGGATGGGAAAGGATAGAGAGAAGAGAGATTGGAGGAGAGTGCGATGAGCCAGTATTTTTCATCATCTTACGAAGAGTCGCGAGAGAAGTTCTTGAACTTACTGTCTGAAGTGAAACGATTTTATCCGAAAGCGGAGCTGTTGACACACTCGATCGGGGATGAGAGTATCGACGTCATTTTAGGAGAACCGAAACGAGAACGAAAAGCGATGATTCTCATGACGATCGGGGAACATGGGATTGAAGGGTATGCGGGCGCCGCGGTGACCCATCAATTTGTACAAACGCAACTCGCGCATGTCCATCATGAGACGACGGGGATTTGTCTCATACATGCAGTGAATCCATGGGGGATGAAACACTTTCGACGTGTCAATGAACACAATGTCGATTTGAACAGAAATTACGTCATTGATCGTGAGTCGATCCCATATAACGTGAACCGTGAATATGAGCTGATGCGCCATCTCTTCGTACCGGATGGAGTAATTGACGACTACCATGAGGCGCGTGAACAGATCTATTCATTTCTCGGCTCTGGAATTAAGCTTGATGGCTTCAAAGCGATGAGTGGAGCAAAAGGGATGGGTCAATATCAATTCCCGAAAGGTGTGTATTACGGGGGAGAAGAAGACGAACCGTCTGCCATCTTTTTAAAAGGGATTCAACATGATTTACTTGAGCGCTACGGAAAAGTCGTCCATCTCGATTGGCATACCGCACTCGGACCGACGAACGAGGTCACGATGGTCATCAGCAAACGGGACGGTCGCACGGAAGATGAGTTAAAACAAGCGTACGGTCTAGACAACGTCAACGTGTATGACCCGGACGAGGTACTCGGAGATTCGACGAATCATTTTTACTACGTGCGCGATACGGAATACCCGGACAAGGGTCTCGTTTCTGCCTTATTTGAATTCGGTACGTTTGGGACGTCGACAAAAGCATCCATCCGTGAATTTTTAACGATTATTTTAGAGAACCGGCTGTACTTTGAAGGGACAAAGGACCCTGAGGCACGAAACGGTATTCAAAACGAATTCATGGCGATGTTCTATCCGGAAAACGCGGATTGGCGAGAAGCTGTTTTACGAGAAGGAGCGAAAGCCGTTGAAGGTTATCTAAAAGGTGAAGCGCTCTGGCGCGACACATAAGAGGGTTTCTCGAAGTCGGAATAGGGAATAATGAGGTTGTGAGTGTTTTCGCTAAATAATGACTGTGGAGGTTGGATGATGGGATATATTACAGCACATGACGGTACAAATCTATACGTAGAGGATGTCGGGTCTGGGGAACCGATTGTCTTCTTGCACGGCTGGCCAGCAAACAACAATATGTTCGAGTATCAGAAGAATGCGCTCGTCGAAGCGGGATATCGCTACATCGGCATTGATTTCAGAGGATACGGGAAATCTGATGCCCCGGCGACAGGTTATGACTATGAGACAATGGCGTCTGATGTGCATATGGTCGTCTACGGACTTGGCTTAAAAAACTTCACGCTCGTCGGTTTTTCAATGGGTGGGGCGATTGCAGTTCGCTACGCAGCCGACTATAAAGAGGATGGACTCAACAAATTGGTCTTGGCCGGAGCCGCGGCACCAATCTTCACACAGCGTGCAGATTATCCATATGGAATGACAACGGACGAAGTCGACGCATTGATTGACGATACACGGGCAGACCGACCGAAGATGCTCGAAGGGTTCGGAGAAATCTTCTTCGAGAAAGAACATTCGAAACCGATGCAAAACTGGTTCCACCATCTCGCGCTCGTCGCGTCGAGCCATGGGACGATTGCCTCGGCACAGGCGTTACGTGACGAAGATTTGCGAGATGCCTTGCCGAAAATTGATGTCGAGACGTTGATCATCCATGGGGTGCATGACAAGATCTGTCCTTTCGCATTCGCCGAGCAGATGGAACAAGGCATCTCGAACGCGCGAATCGAGCGCTTTGAAGAGAGTGGACACGGTACGGTGCTGGATGAACGAGAGAAATTTAACGATACGTTGTTGCAGTTTGTTCAATAATCGATGGCCTCCGAATCGGGGGCTTTTTGTATGTCGATAAGGGTAAGAACCAACAAAAACGGGTATAATTCAATTGGAGTTCCCTTCCATTTTTTGAATCACTGAAACATCGCTGTGACTAGAGTCACGATGTTTTTTTGTGTTGTTTTGGAGAAAGGGGGATAAAACCAGATTAGAACATGGATTTAGTTCAACCTGTCCTACCATTCATGGTACAATAGCGGGGTGGATTAACAGATTGAGGAGAGATTTAAATGAATATCGCTTTCTTTTTATATCCGAAAGAAGACGTCAAATATTTGGACCCCGAATCAACGGTACGACAAGCACTTGAAAAGATGAAGCATCATCGATTCACGTCTGTCCCACTCGTTTCGGAGAACGGATTTTACGCCGGGACGATGACAGAGGGGGATTTACTCTGGGCACTCGCAGAACAGCTTCGCGGGGAAGAAGACTATGAAAAAGTGCTCCGGACACGTCTAAAAGACATCAAGCAACGTGTTCGCTATAAGCCGGTCTCGATTACGGCACAAATTGAAGAGCTCGTCGATGCGATCACGGACCAAAACTTCGTGCCGGTCGTCGATGATGGAAAGTATTTCATCGGCATCATCCGACGCCGTGACATCATCGAGTATTACTCGACAAAGTTGAAACAATTGGAAGATAAAGTGAACTAAGACAGTAAACCAATCTGAAAAAATCAGGTTGGTTTTTGTATGTATGAATACAAACAGCAGGGAGGAAAGCTATCGATGGAAGCACGAGTCATTGAATCGATTGAGTTATGGTTTCAAGAAGCAGGGTCTGAGGAAGCAGTGAACTTTATTGATTTCATGCTGTTTTTAAACGAGTCCGCCTACTCTTTACTCCATCGCGACACGCTACATGGAATCTTGACGTATCATGTCCGATATGAAGACGGTACCTCTCAGTCTGTTTCATACGACAAAGATGAGTGGATTGACTATAAACGGAATGAATGGCAAACAGGTATGAATGGCGGTGAGTGGATATGGTGGCTTGTCGAACGGTGGCGTTTTGTTGTGGAGTGGCGCAACGGTCGGGACTTCCGGACGGGTAACATACTCGAGGAAAACGACTATGGAATAGTTCCTTACGGTAAAATTCAAGACCTCGACATCCTACTATATTCAATTATTGAAAATGATACGCTTAACACAAAAGCATTAATCAAAAAGGGATATTACCATGACCCGCTGTTAAATGAGTGGATTGCAATTCCAAATTCAACGGATTGCCTACGACCACTCGTATTGGCCTTCTGTTATGACGAAGGAATCATCAAAGCACCCCGAACCATCAAACAGATTGATGTGACTTTTATCGATTTGATGACAGGAAAGGTCCAATCGCTTGCGAATGCACTTGAAACATATGAGAAGCCGGCAAATCTCGATTTAGATGATATGGAGTATCGCGATGACATGTTTTATCGTGATACGTCAATTCAAGGGACGATTCGTTATGAAGTAACGTATAAGGACGGAAGAGTCCAATATGTCGAACATGACAAATCAGAAATATTTATGGACTGGGATATGGCAATCATCGATTGGTTTTTTCATCACTGGGAAAATCTGTACGAAGCTTATTCCGAAAAATCTTTTCCATCAGGTCGGCCGTTACAACGTTTTGAATCAAAATTTGATTACTGGAAAGCCATGCTATCTCCTGAAGAATGGGAAGAGTTTATTCATTCAACAGATCCCTTCGACCAGCGACTTTTAACGGATTGGGAACCACATGATGAGATTCAAGATGCAAAAGAGCAGTTTGAGATGATGTTTCATCAAGCAGCGGAGCTCTACCTTGAGGATTTGCGTCACGGATTCTATGAAGATCAACTGTTAGAAGAGCGGATTGACGTCAAAAGCTCGTTCGATGCTGTGATTGCGCTTTACAAAGAAATATCCGAGGCAGAGCAGAAAAGGCGAACGAGGGAGCAACTGCTTTATGGGGAAAAGGATGAAAGCAACGCTAATTGATTGAATAAAGACTATGGAAAAATAGGGACATTCCTTATACTTATACGTATAGAGTCAAGACATACAAGGAAGGAGTGACAATGAATGGCGATGCCCGATCTGCATATGCTGCGTGAATCGCTCAAACCGGATTGTGCGAATTGTTTCGGTCTCTGTTGTGTGGCGTTCCACTACTTGAAGTCTGAGGATTTCCCGATTGATAAACCCGCAGGACAGCCGTGTGTCCATTTGGCAGATTCGTATGCCTGCAACATCCATTCCGAACTGCGTGAGCGAGGCTTCAAAGGATGTACGGTGTACGACTGTCTCGGGGCCGGGCAGTTCGTGTCACAAGTGACGTTTCACGGACGAAGCTGGCGGGAGGACGATGTAGACGGCACGCGTATGTTCGCGACGGTACCAATCATGAACCAAGTCCATGAGCTGTTGCTCTACATCACTGACATCCTGACCTGGGAGATTCCTGGGCACGATGCTCGGTTACTCGAGACGTTATTGGGAGAGCTACTGGCTTTCCGTGAGTTGCCGCCTGAACAGTTGACCGGGACGGCGCTGATGGCATTCCGACAACAAGCCCGCCCATTGTTCGTCCGACTCAGTCAGCATATACGTGTGGAAGGATTGAAACAGGACGACCTGAAGTTGACGTCACGACACGAACAAGACCGGGCCGATTTGATTGGTCGAAACTTGAGTCGACACGATGTCAGAGGCACGTGTTACCGGGGTGCCCTGTTGATTGGCGCTAACTTACGTGGGCAAGACCTGTCCTATGTCGACTTCATGGGCGCCGACGTACGAGATCTCGATGTGCGAGGAGCTGTATTAACCGACGGTCTGTTTTTGACACAGATGCAAGTGAACGCGATGAAAGGGGACCGGCAGACAAGACTGGCACCCGTTTACACGCGACCGAGCCATTGGCTGTAACGCAAAAGACGACTTTCACGGGGGAGGTCGTCTTTTTGAATACCTGGAGTTTACGAAAGCGGTGGGAAATGGGGGAGCACATATTCCCCAAGCTCCTCGATGACCTCGTCGGCCGGACGTTGCCCGTCGAACAAAGCGAAGAACAAATGATTGACGCCGATGGCCCGATACGCCTCGAGCAGTTTGATTAACTGATTGCGACCGACACGGAAGCCGAGCCGGATTGGAGTCGGCAGTTCGTCCGGGTCATGTGCCAAATCGAGATGCATCGGCATCGAGAACGGACGGAACCCTTTTCCATGCGTCTGACCTGATTCGCGCCAATCGTTCAGCACTTGTTGCTGGGCGAAAGGTGCCTGCGGGTAGTACATCCACCCGTCTCCGTTCGCCCCAAGCCAGTCCATGTCTTGTTGTGCGAACCCGGTGATCATCGTCGGGATCCGCTTCTTCGGACGTGGCACGAGCGTTGCCTGTTCGACCTCCCCATAAGGTGATTCAATAGTTGGGTAGTTGTTATAGAGCGCCTGCTCCATGACACGAAGTGATTCTTTGAACTGGTCGCCACGTGTCGGGTGATCGACTCCGAGCCCTTTGAAATCGGCACGACGGTCACCTGAAGAGATCCCGAGAATCAATCGTTCTGGGAACAATGCTTCAATCGTTGCGACTTCCTTCGCCGAACGAAGGGGGTGACGGAGTGGCAAGACGAGCGCGGACGTACCGAGCGCAATGTTTTTCGTTTGACCAAGTAAATGTGTTCCGTAGATTAGCATATCGTAAATTTGACCGACAGCCGGGTCTAAGAAGTTTGGGTCTTTAAGTAAGACATCACGTAACCATAGCGCTGTGAAGCCATAGTCGTCTGCCTTTTGGGCAAGCTCGACTTGACGCTCGAGGGTCGGGGTACGCATTTTAAAATTTTCTAAAGGAATGTGGAGGCCGAGCGTGAGCTCGCCCTCCCGGTACATCCGGTTGTAGCTTCTATGATTGTTGAACATAAGCGCCTCCTTAGTTGGCTTCCAAACGACGTGAAATGGCTGTCAAGATGACGGCGATGATGACCATGATGCCACCGACCCAAGGGGTATGCACAAGTCCGATTGAATCGGTGACGAGTCCACCGATTGTTGCGCCGAGGGCAATCCCGATGTTGAAGGCCGCGATGTTGAGTGCGGACGCGACATCGACAGCGGCAGGTACATATTTTTCAGCCAATTGTACGATATACAGTTGAAGTCCAGGCACGTTCATGAAGGCGAGGAGTCCCATCAAGACGATGGCAATCAAACCTGCCACTTTGAACGGAATCATGAACGACATGATGATCATGACCGCTGCGTGAACGATAAACATATAGAACAATGCTTTCGCTGGATTTTCGTTGGCGAGCTTTCCACCGACCGCGTTCCCGATGGCGACCGCGATTCCGTAAACGAGTAAGACGACACTGATCAAGTTCGGGCTGATCTTTGTCACGTCTTGCATGATGGGTGTCAAGTACGTGAAGGCGACGAACGTTCCGCCGTAACCGAGTGCTGTAATCAAGAATCCGAGCATGAGACGACCGTTTGTGAGCAGTTTCTTCATATCTGAGAACTTCGCTGGTGGTGACTGTTTCAAATCTTTTGGAATCAAGAAGAAACTTGCGATGATTGAAATGACACCGAGTGCTGCGACGGCGAAGAAGGTGGCGCGCCATCCGAACGCTTGTCCGATGAAAGTACCGAGTGGGACTCCTGTAACGGTTGCGACAGTTAAACCAGTGAACATGAGTGCGATGGCACTCGCTTTTTTATGCGGTGGTACGAGTTGAACAGCAATCGTTGCCCCGATGGAGAAGAAGACACCATGCGAGAATGCGGTGATAAATCGGGCGACAATCAAAAGTTCAAAGGTGGTCGACATGGCCGAGACCAAGTTTCCGCCGATGAAGACGACCATGAGTGCCATGAGTAACGTTTTGCGGTTCATCCGGTTCGTCAGTGCCGTCAAAATCGGTGCACCGACGGCTACGCCGATCGCGTAACCCGAGATAATGAGACCCGCGAGAGTGATGCCGATGTTTAAATCACTTGCGATCGATGCGAGGAGACCGACCGGGACGAACTCGGTCGTTCCGATGCCGAAAGCGCTGATCGCGAGGGCGAGTAATGCCAACCCTCCATTTTTAGGTGCCTGTTCTTCGACAGGTTGTGTGTACGGTTGATTCATGAGTAGTTCCTCCTAAAATAAATGAATAGTGTGGAAGACGAGGGCCCTTCGTCTCCGGATAGCAAAGACATCTCACTTTCCTCTATTGTTCAGTACGGTCGAAAAAGTACCTTACCGTCTCAAGGGGATGTTACAAGCGAAATGAACTTGTATAGATTTGCTACAGTTGCTATCATAAGTGCATGAAAACAGTTTGAGAAGTACGTACTTTTTAGTGCGGTAGGCACCAAAAAGTGCCTATGTAAGGAATGGAGGAAACGAAATGCCATATAATATTCCGGTCGAAGCGACACTTGACGTCATCGGCGGTAAGTGGAAAGTCGTCATCATGTGTCACTTGATTAAAGGGGAGCGACGGACGAGTGAACTGCGTAAACTCATGCCGAACATCACGCAAAAAATGCTCACCCAACAATTGCGTGAGCTCGAAGCGGATGGTGTCGTCGTTCGTACGGTGTTCGAGCAAGTTCCGCCGAAAGTCATTTACTCACTCTCTGAGTACGGATGGTCACTCAAGCCAATCTTGGACGCCATGTGCGCCTGGGGCGAGTGCCATATCGATCAGTCCGGTGAAGAGGTCATTTCATAACCATCACGGTCGTCCAATACGGACGACCGTTTTTCGTAGTGACAAGTCGGGTACAGGGACAGAGACAAGGAGGGAATTAGGATGGACGTGAAAACTTTTTTGTTTACAGATGACGGCTCCATTCCCAACCATCCGGATTATCCGGCGCTCCTCTATCGTGGCGTCTTTGATGACCCGAGCGGGATGCGAGAGACGTTTGCCCATAATGAATGGACGAACAGTTGGGTGAACGGGGTGTTCGACTATCATCACTATCACAGCAACACGCATGAAGTATTGGGCATATTACAAGGTGAAGCGACGCTTCAACTCGGAGGGACGAACGGTGACCTCGTCCGCGTCCGCCTAGGTGATGTCCTCGTCTTACCGGCGGGAACGGGACATCGTCGCATCGAGGCGAGCGAAGATTTTCAAGTGGTCGGGGCATACCCGGACGGTCGTGACTATGACACGTTGACAGGAAAGACGGAAGAACGACCGGACAACGTGAAGCGAATCGAACAAGTCGAAAAACCGAAGTTTGACCCCGTCTTCGGGACGACGGGTCCACTACATGAAGCATGGACAAAGGAGGAAACGTTATGAATCAACGACTACCACATTCTTTATTACTTGCAGCTTTGAAGCAAAACGTCGTCAAATTGAAAGACGGGCGCGAGATGCGCGCACTCGGACAAGGTACATGGCGCATGGGGGAAGACAAATCGAAGCATGATGCCGAGGTTGAGGCGCTTCGGACAGGAATCGACTGCGGACTCCATGTCATCGACACGGCGGAAATGTATGGGGAAGGGGAGTCTGAGAAGTTGGTAGGGGAAGCGATCCAAGACCGACGCGAAGATGTCTTTCTCATCTCGAAAGTGTATCCATACAATGCGTATGGCGACAAACTCGTCAGCGCATGTGATGCGTCGCTCGAACGACTCGGGACGGACTACCTGGATCTTTACTTACTCCATTGGCGAGGCGATGCCCCGCTCGAGGAGACGATTCAAGGGATGGAACAGCTTAAAGCGGACGGAAAGATTCGGGCATGGGGAGTCTCGAACTTCGACGTGGACGATATGAAGGAATTGCTGTCGCTACCGAATGGAGACAAGTGCGCGGTCAATCAAGTGCTCTATCATCTTGGCAGTCGCGGGATTGAGTACGACCTCCTTCCTTATCTAAAAGAACAAGGGATTCCTGTCATGGCATACGCTCCACTCGCTGAAGGAAGTGACGTGAAAGAAGAGGTCTTCCATAACGAAACGATCAATCGGATCGCGGAGTCGTATAGTGCCTCAGTCGCGCAAGTCTTACTTGCTTGGACGATTCGGAGCGGACACGTCATCGCCATCCCGAAAGCCGGGCAGGCCGAGCATGTCGAGGAGAATGCGGCAGCGCTCTTGCTCGACATGAGTGAGGAAGATTTTGCTTCGCTCGATGAGGCGTTCCCGCCACCGACAACGAAACAACCGCTAGACGTCATTTAAAACGATAAAGGACTGGCAATTTTGCCAGTCCTTTTGCATGTTCACGTTGATTAAATATCGATTTCTGAAAAGATGAATTGTGTTTTTGTTTGAGCATATGGAATCACTTCATCGATAAAAGATTCAGCTGCAGAAAAAGACGAGAATTGCATTTTGATGAGATAACAGGCGTCACCCGATATGCGATAACAAAATGAAACATTCGGTTGTTGTTTTAAATAATGAATGAACGCTTCATATTGGCCATTCTTCACTGTTGCCTCGATGATACATTGAATTGGAAGACCTAGCTTTTCGTGATCAAGTACAAGCGAGTATTGTTTGATGACTCCAAATGATTCTAGTCGTCGAACCCGCTCGCTAACAGAAGGAGCGGAAAGTTTAATACGTCGTCCGAGCTCACTCATGGAAAGACGGCTGTCTTGTTCTAATTCATAGATAAGTCTGTGATCAATTTCATCGATTTTTAGCATGACAGGTATTTTGCCTCATTTCGTTATTTATTGAATGTTTATAGGTACATTTTGATTGTGGATGAAATGGAGTTGGATGAAAAGACCTTTTATCATATAAGTACAGGAGGTGAAGGAAATGCCAAGAATTAAGTTAGCAGAGCATGGAGGGACAAAGTTTGAACGTTTACTTGGTCATAATATCGAAATTCAAGAAAATTGGTCAAAACTAGGGGATTCATTGAATAATGCTGGTCAACTTTCTCCCACATTGAAGGAACAAGTCCGTCGAACACTTGCGCAACGAAATGGATGTGAATATTGTCGAGCAAAAGGAAAGCCAGATCAAATTCAATTCGATGAACAAACAGCGGTTGCCGTAGGTTTTGCGGAAGTTTTCTTAAAAATGAAAGGAGAAATTCCATCTTCTATCATTGAGGTGTTAAAAGAAACATTCATGGAGGCGGAAATTAGTGAATTGTGTGCCTTTATTACGTTTATGACAGCATCCCAATATGTAGGGGCGATGTTAGGGTTAGAAGCGGAAATTTGACATATACATATCAATTTCTCCTCTCTTTTTTAGGGAATAAAAAGATTGATTTGCCTTTCATACTTCAGTACGAAGTGAACCCAAATGAAAAGACCACCGGAAGCTTCCGATGGTCTTACTTATCAGTTCGCTAGCGGATGTTTCAAGAGATAGTCTTCGATTTGATCAATCGTTTCTTTCAACACGCCGTCTGCGAATGGTGATTTGAGACCTGCCAGTTCGACGAGTTCGAGGAACGAACGGCTTCCGCCTGCCTGACAGAGCGTGAGGTAATCGCTCCATGCCGCTTCGCGGTCTTCATGCATGCGCACCCAGAACTGGAATGCACATACTTGTGCGAGCGTATAGTCGATATAGTAGAACGGGCTTTGGAAGATGTGACCTTGTTGGTGCCACCATGCGCCCGATTCGAGATAGTCGTTCGTCTCATAATCACGGTGCGGGAGATAGACCTTCTCCAAATCGCGCCACGCCTGCCGACGCTCGGCAGCTGTCATCTCTGGGTTGCGGTAGACGACGTGTTGGAACTCATCGACGAGCACGCCATACGGAAGGAACGTCATGCTACCTGCCAAATGATTGAACTTATACTTGTCGACTTGGTCGCCGAAGAAGAGCTCCATCCATGGCCAACAGAAGAATTCCATCGACATCGAGTGGATCTCACACGCCTCATAAGTCGGGAAGGCGTATTCCGGTGTCGTCAAATGACGGCTTTCATACACTTGGAAGGCATGACCGACTTCGTGCGTGAGAACATCGATGTCGCCTGCCGTCCCGTTGAAGTTCGAGAAGATGAACGGAAGTCCTTCAGACGGTAAGTACGTGCAGTATCCGCCACCAGATTTCCCTGGTTTCGCCGTCAAGTCGAGGGCGCCGCGTTCCTGCATGTACTGGAAGAACTCGTCCGTCTCATTTGAGAGTTCACGATACATTTTGTTTCCGCCTTCGATGATGAACGACTCATCGCCTTGCGGTGTCGCGTTTCCGTCTGGGAAGACGAACGACTCGTCATAGTAATAGAGGTGGTCGACACCGATTCGTTTCGCCTGCTTTTCTTTCAAAGCAGAAGCGAGCGGGACGATGACGTCACGGACTTGTTTCCGGAAGTTGTCGACCATCGACTCGTCATAACCGACACGCTGCATCCGTGCATAACCGAGTTCGACGAACGACGGGAAGCCAAGGGCGTGAGCGATTTCCGTACGGACGCGTACGAGTTCCCCATAAATGCGGTCGAGCTCATCGCCGTTGTCAGAAAGGTATGTATAGCGGGCGACAGATGCGGCTTTTCGAACATCACGGTCTGGTGATTGAAGATATGGGCCGAACTGTGACAAGTTGAGTGTCTTGCCGTCAAACTCGATTTGCGCAGCGGACATGACCTTTTGATAAGCTGTCGCGAGGCGGTTTTCTTCCTGCAGTTTCGGGATGAGTGACTCCTCGAACGTTTCAAGTGCGCGCTCGGCGAGAGAGAACAGTTGGCTGCCCCATTCCGCTTCGAGTTCAGTGCGAAGCTCGTGGTTCGTCAAGACGCGATAGTACGCTTGAATCTCCTTCTCATAGACCGGAAGTGCGTCGTCAAAGAATGCCTGTTCTTCTTCGTAAAACGAATCGCGTGTGTCGACCGAATGTCGGATCGCGACGAGTTGACTTTGTGTCTCAAAGTCGTTCCGTTCTTTGTTGATTTGGCGAATGAGTTCGTTCGCTTCCTCGAGTGTGCTGGCTTGCTGTAATTCGGCAGAATAGTCCGACAATCTGCTGTTTAAAGCGTCCAAGTCGGGCCGTTCATATGACAATTTTGTGAAAGTCGTCATTGTAAGCGCCTCCATCGTGTGAAATTTTTACAAAGTGTAAAAAGGGCTTGCAAAAGCGATTGCACACTCGTATTCTTACGATGTGTAAAACGATTTCGCACTACCTTATTACAACTATACCGTTAATAGGGTAGGGATTGAAGTATTAGCTTTTCGGGTATAAAAGTGAAGACTTCGATTCAATAGAACATGTTGGAGGGATTAAGCTATGGGATTCTTTAAAAAACTTTTTGGTGGTAAAGAAGAACAACTCAACGCGGTTTCACCGCTTACAGGAAAGGTCGTCGACATCACGAACGTACCGGACCAAGTATTCTCACAAAAAATGATGGGTGACGGGATCGCAATCGAGCCGACAGAAGGAAAAGTCGTCTCACCGGTTAGCGGAACAATCGCGACAGTATTCCCAACAAAACACGCGATCGGTATCAACGCGGACAACGGTGCGGAATACTTGATTCACATCGGTTTGGATACGGTAAACCTTAAAGGTGAAGGCTTCGAGACACACGTTACAGAAGGTCAATCTGTCAAAGCAGGCGACCCACTCGTCACGTTCGACCTCGACTTCATCAAAGCGAACGCGCCATCGACGATCACTCCGATCATCATCACGAACCACGACAGCTTCGGCGTGAACAAACTTGTCGCAGAAGGCGACACGGTGACAGCTGGATCTTCGGAAGTCGTCGAGTTGACAAAGAAATAAGAAGACGACCCATGACTCGGGAGCTTAGGCTTCCGAGTATTTTTTTGCGAATGCGGGAATTATAATGAAGAGAGGGAAGGGGGAATTGAGATGGATGGAAAAAATGCACCATACCGGGGATACGGGGATCGGATACGAATATTACGGGAACGGGCCGGATTGTCGATTGAGACGCTTGCGGAACAGATTGGCGTCGCCCCGTACTTTATCCGACGTACCGAACTGAGTGAGGTCTATCCGACCATGCCTTACATAGAGGCGCTCGCAGACGCTTTGCAAATCGACCCGAACTATTTGGCACGCCATATTTGGACGGGCGAGTCGCTCAAAGTCCTCATGCGAGGAAAAGTGCCGGAACTCGAACAGATGAAGCTCGCCTATGAAGAAGCGATGCACGGAAAGTCCGTCGAAGAAATGCAACGGCAACTCGAAGAGCGGATGCGCATCTTTGACTTGATGCACGAAGAAGAGTTACAACGAATCTTTGACCAAGATGAAGAGCCGACGACGCATCATGCACTCGAAGCGCTCGTCGATGCGGTGCTTGATCTCGGACGGTCACATGACACGACGCGTCACATCGTCCCGTTCGCACGCTATGTGGAACGGCTTGTCCCAGACCAATTCGCAGACAACTCATTCCAGTACGCGGAGTATGGTGTCGTGGATAAATCGTATAAATTGCAATGACCGTAGAGCATTCTACGGTTTTTTTGTGCACAAAAAAGTGACCAGGAGAATCCCCTGGTCACTTCAATCAGCGCATCGGACGCGCTTCGTAGCGTACTTTTGGACGTGTGCCGGCGAGTAAGAAGCCGAGCACGATATTCAAGATTGTGAGCACCCATCCGACATAACCGAATGTGTAGGCAAGACTCGCCAGCATCGTTTGCCAGTCGAGCAATGCTGCTGCGTCCCCGCGGAATGTGAAACGGATGACGGTGAAGCCAATGAGTGTCGCTGCAGTAATCATGATGCCGATCCATGCGCCACCGAAGCGGGACGTTTGAGAGCGTCTGCTGACCGGATACCAAAACGCGAGCGTTCCGATGAACGCACTGCCTGCATAGGCAAGCAGGATTTGCCATAACGCATCCGCGTCTAAGAAGACGGTATAACAGATGAACGTCGTGAGCGTCGTCATAAACGTAAAGATTAAGGCTGCGAGTAATCGTGATCGCATAGTTCGTTTTCCTCCTCATTTTGCACATTCTTTAGAGTAAACGAAAACGAATTTGCTGTAAACGTTATTGACGGTTTTGTAATATTTGTCGCCATTGTTTAATAGCGTTCGTTCCATAGAACAAGACGCCGCCACGATAGAATTTCGAGCCAATCCACAGTGTGATACCGATCGTTCCGATGAGTAACCCGATCGAGAGCGCCACTTCCCATACGGCCACATCGACGAGCATGACGCGAAGGAACATGAGCATCGGAGCGAAGAACGGGACGAACGAGAGGATGGTCACGATGGTCGCATCCGGGTTGTTCAATCCAAACATCGCGACTAAGAACGCAGCGACGAGGAGCATGATGACCGGCATGACCATTTGTTGTGACTCTTCGACACGGCTGACAAGTGAACCGAGGACAGCGAAGAGTGAGGCGTACAACAAGTACCCGAGCAAGAAGAATACGAGTAGATAGATGACAGCCCGTGCGTTGCCGGCGTTCTCGATGACCGTCGTCGCCAGTTCGCTACCACTCGCACTTACATAACCAAACCCGAGGAAGATTCCGATTTGGATGAGGGCGAGTGTCCCGATAGCGGTCACTTTCGCAAGCATATGGGTCACTGGATGAGTCGTTGAGATGATGAGCTCCATGACACGCGATGACTTCTCCGTCGTCACTTCTGTTGAAATCATCGATCCGTACGTGATGATTGAAATGTACAGGAGCATCAACATGACGTAAACGAGCGCCGAAGACGAGAGGAGCTCATCCGAGTTCTCTCCACCGCGTCCGAGATAGGACTCGTCGAGTTGGATCGGTTCGCTGAGAGCAGCGATGACGGCCGGGTCGACATCGGACGATTCAATCAATTCCGCATTGCGCAACTGTTGTAAAGATGTTTGCAGGAGGGTCGTGAACTCCTGTTCCGGTCGTTCGGAGATGACGCGGGCATCATAGCCGTCGACAAAAGCGACGACCCCATACTCTCCGTCGTTGATGCCGGTCCGTGCCTCTTCTTCCGTGATTTCGCTAGATGCGACGTCTTCATAGCCGAGTGACTTCATCGTGTCGACGAGTTCTGTGTTCTCAGATACAACGAGAGCACTCGCCTGTTCAGAGTCCTCGAACGAGGACATGATGCGGTCGATGTTCGTGAACCCGAAGATGAACAGGATGGTTAGCGCCGTCGAGATGAGGAATGCTTTTGAACGAATTCTTGATTTGAGTGTGAACGCATAGAGCGGTCCAAAGTTATGAAACATGCTGTCCGACCTCCTTGATGAAGATGTCATTGAGCGATACCGGTTGGCGCATGAACGTCTTCACGTTCGCCTGATGACGGACGAGTGCCGACAGGACGGCGTCACTGTCTTCGAAAGAATGTAAGCGTACTAGATGACCGGATTTGTAAGGCTCGATTGTCTCCACGACTGGGAGCGACTCGAGAATGTGAATCTGGTCCGTTTCAATAAAGAGGGCAGGTTCTTCGTATCTCGACTTGATTGTCGGGACGTCACCGCTTACGACGGCACGGCCACCTTTCAAGATGCCGACGTGTTGGCACAATTCTTCGACATGTTCCATTCGATGACTCGAGAAGACGATGGTCGTCCCGGCGTCACGCAACGCGAGAACTTCACGCTTCAGGATTTCAACGTTAACCGGGTCGAGGCCGCTGAACGGTTCGTCTAAGATGACGAGTTCCGGGTTATGGAGCAGGGCGGCGACGAGCTGAATCTTCTGTTGATTCCCTTTTGATAGCTGCTCGACGCGCATCGTTTCATATTGAGGAATTTCAAGGCGTTCGAGCCATGACTTGACCGCGCGTTTGGCATCGCTCCCGCGCATGCCCTTTAGGCTTGCGAGAAAGACGAGCTGTTCACGCACTTGGGATTTGGGATACAGGCCACGTTCCTCGGGCAAATAGCCGACGATGCGATGGTCGACCGCTTTACCGTTCCACGTGATACTCCCATCGGTCGGCTTCAAGATGTCGAGGATCATCCGGAACGTCGTAGTCTTTCCAGCACCGTTTGCACCGAGCAAACCAAACATTTCCCCTTGTGGGACGCGGAACGTGAGGTCGTCGACAGCTTTGAAGTCACCAAACTCCTTGGTGACGCGTTCGATATGTAATGCCATATTCTATTACCTCCTTAGAATGTCTCTTCTTCTATCGTACGCCACCTTGAGCAAAAAGTTTCACTTTTTCTGGTAAATGATTTATCTTGAAATCAAGATAATAAAAGGAGGATGACAATGAAAACGCAGTCTACGGGAATCCATCACATTTCGTCGATGGTACAAGACCCGCAACGTACGCTAGATTTTTATGGACAGGTACTCGGTCTCCGCTTCGTGAAACAGACCGTTAACTTTGATGATCCTGGTACGTATCATCTCTATTTTGGGGATGAAGTCGGGACACCAGGAACGGTGATTACGTTCTTTCCAATCCCAGGCTTAGGGAAAGGGCAGGTCGGGAGCGGACAGGTTGGCGTGACGACTTATCTCGTACCGGCAGGAAGTTTACCGTTCTGGGAAGAAAGACTACAACAGCACGGCATCGCGACCGTCGCCACTGAACGGTTCAGCGAGGCATCACTTTTATTTGAAGACCCGGACGGACTCGTCGTTGAACTCGTCGCCCGACCGAGCTCTAAACAGACACGCTGGGTCATCCCCGGTATCACAGAACATGAAGCAATTGTCGGATTCGCCGGAGCGACTTTGTTGTCGAAAGCACCGGACGAAAGCGTGCGCTTGTTGACGGAACTGTTCGGCTTTGAACGGGTCGCAGAGGATGAAGAGTGGATCCGTTTGAAAGGGTCAGCAGATTACGGGAACGTCATCGATGTGAAGAAAACGATTTTACCAAACGGGGTCCCTGGAACGGGAACGGTTCATCACATCGCGTGGCGCGTTACCGACGGAGACCATTATCCGACCTGGCAAGACGCCATCTTTGACCTTGGGTTAAGACCGACCGAAGTGAAAGAACGAAATTATTTCCGCTCCGTCTATTTCCATGATGCCGGACGTATCCTGCACGAACTCGCGACGGACGTACCTGGATTCACTGTGGACGAATCCGTTGACACGCTCGGTGAGACGTTACGCTTGCCACCATGGCTCGAAGCGAACCGAGATAAAATCGTCCGCACACTACCAGCAATCACGATACCGAGAGGAGAACGCATATGATTCATCAATTCATTCAAGGTACAAAAGAGACGACACTCGTTTTATTACACGGAACTGGAGGGACCGAGCAGGATTTGATTCCGCTCGCGAAAGAACTATCGACCGAAGCGAACATCTTGACGCTTCGAGGGGATGTCATTGAAAACGGGATGTCCCGTTTCTTCCGTCGCCACGCGGAAGGGGTGCTCGACCTTGAAGATTTAAAGAAACAGACAGAGCGCTTCCTTCATTTTTTAGATGAAGCGGCGACAACGTATGGCATCGACCGGGATAAGATGATTCCGCTCGGCTACTCGAACGGGGCGAATTTAATCGGGTCGGCACTTTACCGTCATCCGGCGTTCACTGCTTCACTCCTATTCCACCCGATGGTACCGGACCGTTCATTGACGCTACCTGACTTGTCAGGAACGAACGTGTTCATCTCGGCTGGCGAACGCGACCCGATTTGCCCGAAAACAGAAACAGAAGAGCTGACGTCGACACTCCGAAACGCGGGAGCGGACGTCGAGCTCTTCTATCACTCGGGGGGACATGAACTTCGCATGGAAGAAGTCGAGGCAGCACGGACATGGATTGCCGCATACCTCGACTGATTCATTCAAGCCATTTTTTTCGGTTTGTTCGGACGAGAATAGACGACGAGGACCCCTCGGTCAATCAAATAGGCGGCGAATAAACGTTTCGCTTCCTCAGCACGCACAGTTCGGTCGATTTGGATATACAATCGGCCGAGCTTTTTTTGTGAGGTGCGCGTGAGCAACCAAATCGAGTCGAGCGTATACTGCCAACTTTGGAGCGTGTCGCCACCGATATATAAGTAGCGGTTTTGGGTGCGCTCGAGCAAGTAGTTGAGCCACCAGACGTCACGAGCCAGTTTAGCGCAGACACCGAGCACGAACGTGAGACCGAGGAAAGCCATGCTAGACAAGACAGGATGAATGGCAGAGAACCCGTTTCGGACGGACTCGAAGGCGACAAGGAGCAATCCGACGGAAAAGACGCTGACGAACCACCAGAATCCGAAGTTAGAGAATGAACGTTTTGGGTCATGCACCATATGATGTCGATTCCGGATGATCGATGCCATTCTCTCCACCTCCTTTATTAGAATATTCTGAATATTTGGTAACACCACTATACTATACTGTACCCAATCCCGTCTATTTGAATACGCACACAACATGCTGAATCGTGAGGATTTTTTGACGTTTCGGCTTGTATTCCTCGAATTATGGGAATGATGACAGTGAAGACATGAAAATTTTGTTGAAACGTAATTTCACTTGGCAGAGGAATCGCTTATGATAGGTGAGGGATTTTCCAAGACCTACATGGATTCTGTCTGTAAAGAGAACGTGAAAACATGAAGGTCAGCTTCATTGCAGTCATCATAGAGAACTAGAGGGAATGTTATGAGAAATTATTGGTATGACAATATTAAAGGAGTGCTCGTCCTACTCGTCGTCTTCGGACACTTGTTGACCGATGTCCGCGGCGCTTATGACGATATTTTACCAAAGTGGGTGTATCTGTTCCTGTATACCTTCCACATGCCGTTGTTCATCATGTTGAGCGGTTACTTTTATCGGGAAAACCGCTATTTGCGCGTGATCCAGTTATTCGTGGTCTATGTCATTTGGCAGGTCATCCTTGGGTCATGGTTCGCATTTACAGAAGGGATTCCGATTTTCTCACTTGAAAATCCGGGTCTGAATTTGTTGAAGCCGTATTGGGCGCTTTGGTATCTGATGGCCATCATTTTCTGGTACATCATCACCCCGTACGTGACACAACTGAAAGGGTACGTATTGTATGCACTATTATTTGCGCTTCTGTTCGGATTCCAAGCCGAGGCGACGGGGTATTTCGCGTTACGGAAAGTCATCATGTTCTATCCGTTCTTCTTGATCGGGAACTGGATGTCCGAGCGCAATACGCTCAACTTCTTTGAGTTACCAAAACGGGCCGAACACCGGAATCGATATCGCATCGGCGGGGCGATTGTTTTCACCACGCTCACACTGGGACTCTTGGTCTCGATGCGGGTCCAGCAAGACGATACGTTCTATCATATCGGGAACTTGTTCAAATTCCGTTTCGCCTATGACACGGCCGTCCCAGAGGCGATGTGGAGTGGACCGTTCGCCTTTTTGATTGTTTATACGGTGTCGCTCCTCATGTCAATTAGTTTCGCGCTCATCATCCCAGGACGACAGCTCCCGATTTTTTCGCGTGCCGGGCAGTATAGTCTGTACGTCTATCTCGTCCACGTCTTCTTTGTTGTCGCCTGGAAGGCGTTTATACCGGCTGGGTTCATGCCGACATCTTGGATGCAACTGCTCGTCTTGTTCGGTGTCGCCTTTGTGATGGTCCTCGTGATTATCAGTCCACCGATGGTCCGTCTCTTGCGTCCGCTCGTCGAGATTGACGTGAAGCGAGTCCAAAATACGAAGGGTGTAAAAGGGTAAAGTCTTTTCTAAATGCTTCATTTCCGCTACACTTTATTAAGAAGAAACGAAACTAGAGTTAAGGAAGTGACCCTATGCCATACGAAAATGGAATGCACAGCACAGAAGGCGACGTGAACGTATCACGTCACGTCGTTGAAATGATCGCCGCGGTCGCGGTCAAAGAAACGAAACACGTCTCGTTCACGCAAGAAGATACGAAATTGTCAGAGCGTGCGCTCATGAAACATGTGAAAGTCGATGAGTCGGACGAAGGCATCACCATCAACCTATCGCTTTATATCGCGTACGGACAGTCGATCATCAAAACGGTGACGGCCGTCCAAGAGCGCATCACGCAAGATATGGACACGATGCTTGCGATGACACCACGTTCTGTGAACGTCAAAGTGGTCGGCATTCAGCTGTAATAAGGAAGGGGAGAGCGCATGCTCTTCTCTTTTTTGATTTTTGCGAAAACGGTTGCATCAAGAGAACGTTTTCATTTATAATAGAAATCGAACAAGTGCAACCGTTTGCATCATTGACCAAACGTGCGACGGGTACTTGTCAAGTTCCCTAAATGTAGTCTGACGACACAAGCATTTGAAGGAAAGGCGGAAAGCATGTATGTCAACGATTGAAGCAGTGATTTTCGATTTGGACGGTGTCATCACTGACACCGCAGAGTACCATTACCTCGCATGGAAGCAGCTCGGTGAAGAGCTCGGAATTCCATTTGACCGCGAATTCAACGAAACGCTCAAAGGCGTGAGTCGGACTGAATCGCTTGAGCGGATCCTTACGCTCGGCGGTAAACAAAACGATTTCACACCGGAAGAGAAAGCAGAACTCGCACAAAAGAAAAACGAGCACTACGTTGAACTCATTCAACATATCTCATCCGACGATCTTCTTCCAGGTATCGTTTCATTCCTCGATGAAATCAAAGAGGCGGGACTTAAAATCGGAATGGCTTCTGCTTCAAAGAACGCATTTGCGGTCGTTGACGCACTTGGTGTCCGACATTACTTCGACCATATTGTCGATGCAGCAACTGTCGCCCAATCAAAACCACACCCCGAAGTGTTTTTGAAGGCCGCTTCTGCCCTTGGCGTGAAACCCGAACTCGCCATCGGCGTTGAAGACGCGGCTGCCGGCGTAACTGCAATCAAAGCGGCAAATATGTTTGCTGTCGCCGTCGGAGAAGAATCGATGCTTGGTCATGCAGACCTCATCGTCGCTTCTACTGACGAACTGTCACTTGAACGCATCCTCGAACGCGTTCACGTGTAAATGACTACAATCATCTTCCGTGAGACGGCGACTGCCCCGAACAGTCGCCGTCTTTTTTTGAGTCAAAAGTCCTAAATAGACAGAATTGCCCAAAAAGAGATGACAAACACATTACAAATCCGTTACACTTTTATAGAAGATATAGAGGGATTATTAGGAATTACTGATTTAAATTAGGGAATTCCGAATTATAATTGGATGTAGAAGGGGATTTGTGTATGGAATCTACGAATGTCAATGACCACATTTATCGAGAATTGATGGAAATTGAGGAGTCGTATCGCCAATTGCAACGACGTGCCGAGTATTTGATTGCGGAATTGAGTCGAGATAGAGAAGATAAGGACTCCATGACTGATGCGTCAAAACGCCTACGTCCGCGCCGTGTGAACCAGCGTTATCCGCTCGAGGTGTACGTTCATCAAGTGACGGATCTACTGAAAGAGCGTCAGACGATGAGCGTGCGTGATATTCAAATGGAACTTGAACTTCGTTACCGTCATCACATCAGCAACATTTACCAATTGATGGTGAAAATTGAAGGGGTCAACCCGGAAATCAAAAAAATTGGTCGCGGCTTGTATACATACGAACCGACAGAAGAAGTGGCAGCGACACTTTCATGATCCAGAGCTGATGGGGAACGCCTCATCGGCTTTTATTGTAAACGGACTGATATCCACTCCTCGATTCAAAATGTGATATAATTCGCCAGAGTCTATTTTTTTGAGAGAGGAACTGTCGGCCCATGCTATGGATTGCCATGTTGGTCAGTTTTGTGATGGCCATCTTGATTACACCGCTCGTTCGTCGATTCGCATTTTTCATCGGTGCAGTCGATCATCCGAACGCACGAAAAGTACATTTACGGACGATGCCACGAATCGGGGGTCTCGCGATTTTTATCGCATTTTTCATCGGCTACGCCTTGCTGCTTCCGACGAGTCGATATAACGACGCTATCTTGATTGGCGCTGTCGTCATTCTCCTTACCGGACTGATCGATGACCGGTTCCAGTTATCAGCCCGTGTCAAGTTGATGGGACAGATGATTGCGACGGTCGTTGTCTTGAACTCGGGGATGCGAATTGAACTCATCAATCTTCCGTTCGACCAGCAACTCTACCTCGGGTCATGGAGCATCCCGATCACCGTCCTTTGGCTGATTGGGATCACGAATGCCATCAACTTGATTGATGGTCTCGATGGTCTCGCCGCCGGTGTGTCGAGCATCGCCCTCGGGACGATTGCCGTGTTAGCCATCATTCAGGGGAACGTCTATTTGACGATGATGGCGCTCTTGCTTCTTGCGAGTACGCTCGGGTTTCTCGTTCATAATTTTTATCCGGCGAAAATCTTTATGGGCGATACGGGAGCACTGTTCCTCGGGTACATGCTCGCCGTCTTCTCGCTCATCGGGTTTAAGAACGTGACATTGTTCTCGCTCGTCGTCCCGGTCCTCTTGCTCGGGTTGCCGATCTCGGATACAATTTTCGCCATCGTGCGCCGGCTCGTCCAAGGGCGACCGCCGATGTCGCCGGATAAATCGCATATGCATCATCAGTTGATCGATATGGGCTTCACGACACGGCAAGCCGTCTTGCTCATGTACGGGATGACCTTGTTCTTTGGCATCTCATCCATCTTGTTCGCCAAGACGACGATGCTCGGTGCGGTCATCACGTTCATCGTCGTGTTGATTGTCATTGAATTGATCGTGGAATCAACCGAACTGATTCATCCAAATTATAAACCGATTATTCGCACGTCCCGACGACTGCTCGGTCGACCGCGAACCTAAAAAATAGCCAGTATCGCCGCGCGATACTGGCTATTATTGTTTTAGTAAGTGATTGTCTCAGTCATCGTATCGTCTGTTTCGTCAGTTGATGGTTCATCCGCTGTAACGGGCATGCCGAGCTCCGTCTGGAGAAGGGCCTGGGCGTCACGAAGGTCAGCCGGGTCGATTTCATAATAGTAGACCCCGTTCAGCGTCAGGTCCGTCCCTTCAAGTGTTTCGCGGTTGAACGACTTCAGCGATTTTGCGTAAGGCTGAAGTTGTGAGGCCTCTGACAACGTCATGTTCGTCCGGATGTTCTCGCCGACAGCATTCATGATCCGGTTCAGCTTCGTAAACGAGTTGATGGTCGTCGCCTCATTGATGATGGCCTCGATAACTTGCTGTTGTCGACCGGCTCGACCGATGTCGCCGGCAGGGTCTTGCTTCCGCATCCGGGCATAGGCAAGTGCTTCTTTTCCGTTCAAGACTTGAACGCCAGGCTCTAGCTCGACATTTCCGGTCGCTTTTCCAGAGATGGGGATGAGGACATCGATCTCGACGCCACCGACCGCATCGACCAAATCTTCGATTCCATCAAAGTTGATGGTCGCATAGTAATCGATTGGGATGTCGAGCAGGTTCTCGACGGTCGCGATGGTCGTGTCAATGCCTCCGTAAGCGTAAGCATGGTTGATCTTGTCTTTGAACGGATCCTCATCGTCGATGATGATGTCGACATATGAGTCGCGTGGGATGCTGACGAGCGTGACTTGCCGCGATTCCTTGTTGAACGTGGCGACCATGAGCGAATCAGTCCGTCCTTCCTCGAGCGAGGCGCCGCCATCGACTCCTGCTAACAGGACAGAAAAGTGATCTTTCGTCAAGTCGATGGTCTCGTCGCGACGTTCTGACTTGTCGCCACGTTCCAACGCCTTGTTCGCGTTTTCGGCGGTTTCATTCGCTTTGAAGACAAAATAGCCGAAAGCGGAACCACCGATGAGCAATACGACACCCAACACGATGAGGACAATTTTCCAAGGTGATCTTTTCTTGCGTGGGGGTGTTTTCATGTTGTTTCCTCATTTCAGTCGTTTCTTTTAGTATAGGCGTTTCAGCGTTTGAAATCACGTTCGATGATGCGGATCCCATGAGTTTGAAGCTGACCTTGACCGTTCGTCATGTCTGTCAGCCAAGCGAGCGCCTCCTCTGTCTCTTCCACGGGTACCGAGACATGAAACGTGACGAGGTCCGCGTAGATGATGTCATCGAGCAGATAGCTAGACTGTCTCAACTCGTTTTCGACTTTCCCAATCCATGTATAGTCGACGGTGAGTGTCAATTGTTGCATCGGTAGGCGTTCGACGATGCCGATTGCATCAAGTCCTTCGCTTACAGTTCCACCGTAGGCACGAATAAGTCCGCCGCCACCGAGCTTGATTCCACCGAAATAACGTGTCACGACGACGACCGTATCTTTCAAGTGGCGTTTGCGTAACACCTCGAGCATCGGCATGCCGGCCGTACCGCTCGGCTCACCGTCGTCGTTCGCTTTTTGGTGCTCGTTCCGTTCCCCGATGATATAGGCGGAACAGTTATGGTTTGCATTCCAATGCTCTTTCTTGGTGGCTTGGATAAACGCCTGCGCCTCTTCCTCTGTTTCGACACGTTTGAAATGAGCAATAAATTTTGATTTTTGGATAACGACTTCGTATGTTCCACTTTGTTTTATAGTATAATTTGACTCAATAGACATTTCTGAAAATTCTCCTTTCTATTTTTAAATATTTTTTTTAGAATTCAAGTAGGCACATACGCTATTTATAGCGAATGGAATTATAGAAAATCTCTCATGTCCGCTGTAAACCTGTTTAGAGTGGGACGATATATAAGAATAGATGAGGATTAACTACCGAACTATTAGGGGATGGCATCGTGAATCATATTACCGATCGGACAGCTTTAGAACATATCATAACAAATATGATTGAAACGGTGACGGAAAGTAAAGAGGAGATTGTCCGTATAACCGAAAGTTCTGCAACTGAATATTCAGCAATTCAAAACGAGTTAAAAGAATTGACGGATAAAATCGAGTTCTACATCGAGGAGTCCGATCGACTCGACCGACTCGTGAAAGCTGCAAAGGCCAAGCTCGTTCAAGTCAGTAAAAAGTTTCATATACATAGTGAACAAGAAATTCGCGAAGCCTACGAACGGGCGAATCAAATGCAACTCGAACGTTTTCTTGTCCAAAAAGAAGAGATGGCGGCACAGCAACGCCGGAACGACTTAGAGCGTCGTCTGCTCATCTTAGAGGACACGATCGAACGTGCCGAAAAGTTGATTGGTCGCGTGAGTGTCGTCTTGAACTTCTTACGGGATGACTTACAGCAAGAGTATTCGGACATGATGAAAAAACAAGAGATGGCCATCGGCGTATTCGAAGCGGCTGAGCGCGAACGGCGCCATCTCGCCCGCGAGATGCACGATGGTCCAGCGCAATCGCTTGCTCATATTCTGATACGGGCCGACCTGATTGAAAAGACATTTGATAAACGAGGAAAAGATGAGGCATTTGCCGAATTACATGAATTGAAAAAACTAATTCGTGGGGCGCTCGTCGACGTCCGTCGTTTGATTTATGATTTACGTCCGATGTCGCTTGATGATTTAGGCTTTTTGCCGACGCTCGAGCGCTATCTCCATCAAACGGAGGAGTATACGGCAATTAAGACACGTCTCAACTATCGAGGGTCGCGTGCGCGATTACCGGAGAAGCTGGAGATTAACGTGTTCCGTCTCGTTCAAGAATCGGTACAAAATGCGATCAAACATGCAAAAACAGCCGAAATCATCGTCAATGTCGAGCAAGCGAGCGACGTGATTCACATCCACGTCCGCGACTATGGCATCGGGTTTGAACCGAGCGCAATTGGCGAAGAGTCGTTTGGGATTGTCGGAATGCGCGAACGAATTGAATTGGTGAACGGAAGCATCACCATCGACTCGGAAGTCGGCAAAGGGACAGTCGTCCGGATGTCGATTCCGATTCCGTGAGAGAACAAGGGGGAAGACATACATGGAAATGACACAGACACGCATTGCGATCGTGGATGATCACGAACTGTTCCGCGAGGGATTGAAGCGGATTTTTGATTTGGAGGATGAATTTAAAGTTGTCGCCGAAGGGCGTACGGGACGCGAAGCAATCCGCATCGCTGGCGAGCAAAAACCGGAAATTCTAATTATGGATATCAACATGCCGGACATGAACGGAATCGAGGCGACGAAGCAACTGTCACTTCTTTCACCAGAGACACGTGTCCTCATTCTGTCAATCCATGATGATGAGTCGTATATCACACATGCGCTTGAAGCGGGGGCATCAGGTTTCTTATTAAAAGAAGTCGCATCGACAGAATTGATCTCGGCAGTCCGTGCCGTCGCAAAGGATGGGGCGTATCTTCATCCGAAAGTGACAACGAACGTACTGAAGGATTACCGCCGTCTCTTACAATTCAAAGGGGAACAGGCGGGACGTGGCGTCGAGAGCCGTACAGATGACCCGGTCTATCAATTATTGTCGCGCCGTGAGGTCGAGGTGTTGCACCTTCTCGCCGACGGTCGCTCAAACCGAGACATCAGTGACATGCTGTTTATCAGTGAGAAGACGGTCAAAAACCACGTCTCCTCCGTACTTCGTAAAATGGACGTGAACGACCGGACGCAAGCCGTCGTGGATGCGATTCGCCGGGGTTGGGTCGAGATTTGAGCGTCACCGATGCTTTACCTCGTTTTTGTGTTACAATATGGAATGGAATCCTAACATAATTGGAAAAATGAAACGACGTAAAGTGAGGATATAGTATGGGAAACATTGCGATTTTAACCGACAGTACCGCCTATCTGTCGGATGATTTTTTGGCGCGACATCACGTCCATGTCGCACCACTCAGTGTCATCTTCGATGGTGCGTCGTACCGCGAGTCGATTGATATGTCGACCGAGGCGTTTTACGAGCGTATCGAGGCAGGGAACCTGCCGACGACGTCGCAACCGGTCATCGGTGAGACGGTTGAATTGATTGAGAGCTTGCCGGACGATGTGACAGACGTGATTGCAATCACGCTCTCGAGTGGGATTAGCGGAACGTACCAATCGATGGTCGCGCTAAATAACATGGTCGATGTGACGGTTCATGCGTTTGACTCAGAGATTTCGTGTATGCCGCAAGCGTTTCTTGTCGAAGAGGCTCTTCACCTCCGTGACAACGGGGCGACACCAGAAGAAATCATCGCCCGACTTGAAGCGGTCCGTGATTCGATTCGCGCGTACTTCGTCGTCGATGACCTCGACCATTTACAACGCGGCGGACGATTGAGTGCGGCGCAAGCGCTCGTCGGATCGTTCTTGCAAATCAAACCGGTCCTTCATTTCCAAGATAAATTGATCGTCCCGTTCGAGAAGATTCGGACATACAAGAAGGCCGTACGCCGAATCGAAGAGATGATGGACGAATCGATTGTCGGAGATGGGGAAGGGTACTGCATTGGTATCATTCACGCCAACTGCCCGGAGCGTCAGGCGGAAGAAATCGCTTCGATGAAGCAGAAGTTCCCGAAAGCACATATCTCGGGAAGCCATTTCGGTCCCGTCATCGGAACGCATCTCGGACCTGGTGCAATCGGCATCACATGGTATCGTCGCGAATGGTAAGAGAGACGACCGTCTAAGGTCGTCTTTTTCAATGGAGGAGGGAATGAAATGGCGAAATATCGCCAAATCTTTGAGCGTCTGGCAGAAGAGATGCGAAATGGCACGAGACCCGCTGACTCAAAGCTTCCGTCTGAAACCGAGTTGATGCATCAGTTCGAGGCCAGCCGGGGGACGGTCCGGAAAGCGCTCGATCTTTTACAGGAGAACGGGTATGTCCGGAAGCATCATGGAAAAGGCGTGTTCGTGTTGAAACGTGACCAGATCGAGTTTCAATTCAATGGCATCGTCAGTTTTTCAGAGGTCTACGCGAGCATGCTCGGTCGTTCCATTCAGACCCACGTCGCTTCGTTCGAAGAGATAGAGGCCCCGACATGGCTCGCCGAACGGATGAACTTAGCGCCAGGGACGCATGTGTTTCGCATCGAACGGGTTCGAAACTTTGACGGGGAGAACGTTATTTTAGATATCAACTATTTCGTCAAAGATCTCGTCCCCGGTCTGACAGAAGAGATTGCGGCTCGATCGATTTATGGATATATCGAAGATGAGCTTGGGCTACAAATCAGCTATGCCAAACGGAAGATTGCAGCTGAAGACGTGACGGAACTTGACCGGAAACGGCTCGACTTGCATGACTATGAATATGTCATCGTCATCACGAACGATACGTTCTTATATGAAGGACAACAATTTGAATATACGGAGTCGCGTCACCGATTGGACAAGTTCCAGTTTAGCGACGTCGCCCGTAGGTAAACCTCTTTCGTACAGGAAGGGGTTTTTTGTTTGTCCTAAGTCAAAATAGGGGAATTTTAACAGTAAATCACGACGCAAAACTTTCATGTTTAACTTGTATATATAAGTTGTTGACTTAACTTATATAGATAAGTTATACTTTGTTTGTACTCATAAGTAACCGTTTTCATTTACAGTTTTCAAACAAAGGAGGACATTCAACATGAAGGCAGATTATCGTCAAATTGCCGCTGAGATCTTAGAAGCGATCGGGGGCAAAGACAACGTGGACAAGGCCGCGCACTGTGTGACGCGTCTACGTCTCTCCCTCAAGGATCAATCAAAAGTCGATGAGGAACGCGTGAAAGAAATCGACCTCGTCAAAGGGGCGTTCGAGAACTCCGGCGTGTATCAAATCGTCATCGGAGCCGGTGATGTCGATCGCGTCTATGCCGAGTTCATCAAGCTCGCTGGACTTGAGGCGGCGACGGTCGCCGAGGTCAAATCTGCGGGCGGCAAAAAAATGAATCCGCTTCAAAAACTCGTCAAAGTCTTCTCTGACGTCTTTATGCCAATCATTCCAGCCATCATCGTAGCCGGTCTCCTTATGGGGATCAACAACTTACTTGCATCGGAAGGTCTCTTCATCGAAGGACAGACGCTCATCGAGGCGTATCCGAACCTACAAGGACTTTGGGATCTCATCAACATGATGGCGAATACGTCATTCGTGTTCTTACCTGCACTCGTCGGTTGGTCGGCGACGAAACGATTCGGTGGGAGCGAAGTACTCGGGATCGTCATGGGTCTCTTGCTCGTTCACCCGGACCTCTTGAATGCATGGGGCTACGGAACGGCAGCACTTGAAGGAGATGTCCCGACGTTTGATATCCTCGGACTCTTCGAAATCGAGAAAGTTGGCTACCAAGGTCAAATCTTGCCGGTACTCGCCGCTGCCTATATCTTGAGCCAAATCGAGATGTTCTTGAAAAAACGTGTACCGAACGCCATCCAACTCTTGGTCGTTCCAATCACAACAATCGTTGTCACAGGATTCCTCGCACTCGCAATCGTTGGACCGGTCACTCGTGGAATCGGGAACGTGATCGCGACAGGACTCGTCAACACGTTCGAAGCCGTACCGGTCGTCGGGGCACTCCTTTTCGGATTGTTCTACGCACCGCTCGTCGTCACCGGGATGCACCACTTGTTCATCGCCATCGACCTTCAGTTGATCGCAGATACAGGCGGTACGTTCATCTGGCCGATGATCGCACTCTCAAACATTGCTCAAGGTTCGGCCGCACTCGCGATGTTCTTCGTCTACAAGCACAACGCGAAACAAAAGAGCATGGCATCGACTTCAGCCATCTCGGCTTATTTCGGAATCACAGAGCCGGCCATGTTCGGGGTCAACTTACCAAATAAATTCCCGTTCTACTCAGCTATGATCGGGTCGGCAATCGCTGCTATCTTTATCACATTGAACGATGTGCAAGCAATCGCCATCGGTGTCGGAGGACTCCCTGGATTCCTCTCAATCTTCACAGATAAGATCCTTCTCTTCATCGTGGGCATGGTCATCGCGATCATCGTTCCGTTCGCGCTCACTTTCATCTTGTCGAAGCGTTACATGAAGAAAGGTGAACTTGAAGAAAACAAAGTCGCATAAGTAATGACTCGGGAGGGAGGGACGGCAGTTCTTTCCTCTTTCCTATTGAAATGAAAACTCTTACAAAAAGGAGATGTCGTTGATGACACAGAAAAATTGGCGCAAATCAGTCGTCTATCAAATTTACCCGAAAAGTTTTTACAGTCCGGAAGGGAACGCGACCGGATCGATTAAAGGGGTGACGGCGAAGCTGGATTACTTGGCAGAACTCGGCATCGAATACATTTGGATGACACCTGTCTATCAGTCACCTCAACACGATAATGGCTATGACGTGAGTGATTATTATGCCATCGACCCGTCTTACGGAACGATGGAGGACCTCGACGAATTGATCCGTGAAGCAGAGGCGCGGGGCATCGGCCTCATGATGGACATCGTCGTCAACCACTCTTCGACCGAGCACGAATGGTTCCAAAAATCATTGGCGGGAGACGAGCGGTACCGTGACTACTACATCTGGCGCGACGAACCGACGAACTGGGAATCGAAGTTCGGTGGGAATGCGTGGGAATATGATGAGAAGAGCGGACAATATTATCTCCACTTGTTCGACGTGACACAAGCTGACCTGAACTGGGAGAATGAACAGATGCGCGAGGACGTCTACGAGATGATGCGGTTCTGGCGTAAAAAAGGAATCAAAGGATTCCGTCTCGACGTCATCAACCTCATTTCAAAAGAACAGAACTTCCCAGAAGACGCATCGGACGGTCGCAAGTTCTATACGGACGGTCCACGCATCCACGAATATTTAAAAGAAATGAACCGAGAAGTATTTGATGGGCATGACGTCATCACGGTCGGGGAGATGTCTTCGACGACGCTCGATCACTGCGTACGCTATTCAAACCCGAACGAGAACGAGCTCAGCATGACGTTCAGCTTCCACCACTTGAAAGTCGACTATCCGAACGGCGAGAAATTCGTCGCGGCGCCGTTCGATTTCATTCAATTAAAAGACATCATGTCGACGTGGCAACGTGGGATGCACGGAAAAGGATGGAACGCCATCTTCTGGTGCAACCATGACCAACCACGTGTCGTCAGCCGTTTTGGGAACGACACGAACCATCGCGTAGAGAGCGCGAAGATGCTTGCGACAGTGCTCCACGGCCTTCAAGGGACGCCGTACATCTATCAAGGGGAAGAAATCGGGATGACGAACCCCGGCTTCGACTCGCTCGATGAATATCGGGATATCGAAACGCTCAACATCTACAAGTTGAAGCGGGAAGAGGGTGTGTCGCATGATGACATGATGGCCGCCATCAAACAGAAGTCACGCGACAACTCGCGAACACCGATGCAGTGGGATGCAACGACACATGCCGGCTTCACGAGCGGCACACCGTGGATCAACGTGGCGCCGAACTATGAGGACGTGAACGTTGAAACGGCGCTTCGTGATCCGAACTCAGTGTTCTACCACTACAAACACTTGATTGCATTACGAAAAGAACTTGACGTTTTGACGGACGGAGACTACACGCTTCTTACTCCTGATTCGCTAGACGTTTGGGCATATACACGGAAGACGGACCGAGAGGAGCTACTCGTCGTCGCCAACTTCTATGGAATTGAAACGACGTACACGATTCCAGAAGGATTCGAGCGGGTGAACGTCGTCAGTCACAACTACGACGTGCCTGAGCTCGACGGAATGTCGTTGTCTCTTCGTCCATATGAGGCGATCATGTTCTATAAACAGATTTAACAGATGGGACCCGACTTTTTCGTCGGGTCCTATTTGTGTAGTAGACCTATGTTGTTTTAGATAAGTTGAATCGTATTTACATAGGTATTTTGGTAGCGTGATGACAAAAAGGAGTCAGGTTATGGGAGAACTTATTGTCGCACCGAAAGGAAAACGAGCCATCCGCTTCGGCGTCTGCCAACGCTGTCTCAGCACGCACGTCCGGACGTTCACTTGTCATCATGGACGCTGTGCCTATTGCCGAAATTGTTTGTACCTCGGGCGTGTCTGCCGATGTGATTTTCTACAGGAACGGGACATCACAACTCCAACCGAGACGACCGAATTGACGATGCCATTCGAGCTCGTCCCAGACCAAAAGCGGGTCGCGAACCAACTGCTCACGTGGTGGGACGAACGGAGGACGGGACTTGTGCATGCGGTGTGTGGCGCTGGGAAGACCGAGATGACGTTTCCTGTGATTGAGCGTGTCGTCAATGAAGGGAAGCGAGTGTTGGTTGTCTCTCCGAGGAAAGATGTCGCCATCGAATGGGTCGAACGATTAGAACAGGCGTTCACAGTCCCTGTCACTAAACGATATGGAGGGGGAGAAAAAGACTCCATTGGGATGATCACGGTGGCGACCGCACCGTTACTCATGAATTTACGTGACGTGTTCGATTATGTGCTCGTCGATGAGTCCGATGCCTTTCCGTTTGCCTTTGATGTGGCACTTTGGAATACAATCCGTCGGGCCGGGAGAAATGTCTTCTTATTTATCACGGCGACCCCGACCGTTTGGCAACAATTACTTCCGAAGGTTCATCTGTCGCGGCGCTATCACGGATTCGATTTGCCGGTCCCGACACTTGTCAAACAGTCCGACGAACGACTCCTAGACTTCTGTCGACGTCACGCCTTGAAACCCCGTCTCTTGTTTGTGCCGACGAAGCCTGATTTGGAGCGATATGAAAGTCGGTTACAAGAGGCAGGTATCACGTGTCAAACCGTTTCTGCTGACACGGAAGAACGGTTGGATACACTCCATTGGCTTCAAGAAACGAAAGGGATCGTCCTTGCGACCTCCATCTGGGAGCGGGGAATGACGGTTCGGGATGTACAGGTCGGGGTACTCGAGAGCGAACATCGGCTCTTCTCGACACGAGGACTCATTCAGATGGCAGGTCGGGCGGGGCGAAAACCGGATGCGCCGACAGGAGAGGTCTGTTTCTTTTACAAGGAGCGGACGTTCCGTCAAGATGTTGCCATCCGCAAGATCAAGGAGGCGAATCGGCGATGAAATGTCTTCTTTGTCATGAGTCGATGACCGTCCCGTGGACACCTGACACGTTATGGCGACGGGACTGGGTGTGTCCCTCTTGCGAGTCGAAACTGACGCCGCTCGGGACAGGTTGCCCACGCTGCGGTCAACCAAATGAGACCGGTGAGACGTGTCCGGACTGCATCCGCTGGCTCGCACTCGGTCTCGACTTGACCGTCCGCTGCCTGTACGCGTACGATGATGCAGGAATTGACTGGCTACATCGATATAAATTCAGCGGGGATGTCGTCATTGCCTCATCGGTCGCCCCAGCGCTTCGGGCATTGCGTTCATCTGGCGTGACCTATGTTCCGATTCCGTTGAGTAAGGAGCGACTTCAGACACGTCGTTTCAATCAGGCCGAGGTGCTCGCGCGATATATCGGTCCGACGCGGCAGATTCTCGAAAAAACGGAGGTTTCAAGTCAACGTGAACTCGGGAAAGAAGGAAGACGACACCGAACGAACCCTTTCACTGTACCAACTTCAGTGAAATATGGGAAAATCATTCTTGTAGACGACGTCTATACGACGGGAACGACCCTTCATCAGGCGGCATTTTCGTTGCGACTGGCAGGTGCATCAGAAGTTTCTGCGATTTGCTTGTTTCGGGCGCTAAACAAATCAAAATCGCGTCCGATATAAAGGGCAGAGGTGAAACCAATGGATGCAGCAACTTGCCAAATGTGTGGGCGCTTGTTTATGAAACAGGGACGTTCACCGTACTGTCCATCATGTAATGAAGTCGATTATAAAAACTTCTTGAAAGTCCGCGATTTCATTCGTGAACCAGCCAACAAACAGACGACCATCGGAGCCCTCGTCGAAGCGACAGGTGTCTCTGAACTTGATATCACGCGATATATCCATGAAGGACGCTTGATCATCAAAGACAATCCGGCGCTTGCCATCAGCTGCGTCCGTTGTGGTCGGCCTACGAATGAAGGGAAAATCTGTTCGAACTGCCAGAGAGAAATGCAGAAGGAACTGTCCAGTCTACAGGAGATGCAGGAGGGCTTGGCGAAAAAGTCGAGTATCCGCGCTTATCGTTTGGATTAACATCATGAAGAGGGGGAAGACGCATGCGCATCGATTCAGCCAAGTGGGTACACTTACCAAACACTTATGAAAAGAAAACGCAAGTCGAGCCGAAGCCCGCGCAATCAAGCCAAACGGACCAATTGTCAATTTCGGCGGAAGCTCGCGCCCGGTTTGAAGAACCGGTGAAACATCCGGAACGTCTCGCTAAAATCGACGCTTTAAAAGCGGAGATTGATGCAGGCACATATTCACGGGACGCGCGCGAAATCGCTAAACGCTTTCTACAAGGATGAATGGAAGCGAGGTCCGTTTGAGGCCTTCGCACTGAATAACACGGCACGGAAGCTGACTAAATAAGGGGTACCCCTTTCTTTAGTCGGCTCTTTTTTTGAAAAAGGAGAGACTCATGCTCACATTACATAAACGATTACTCGAATTGGCTTACGCAAAAGAACAGCAACTCATTCAAAATGACATGGTGGCATTTAGCACGCTCGTCAAAGAAGAAGCGAAACTCGTCCGACAAATTTCACAAAAAGAAGCGGAACGACTTCAAGGGACGTATGAATTGGACGATGAAGAGATAGAGGAATTGAGACCGGTCTTGTTCGAGTTAAAGCGACAGAACGAATTGAACGCGACGCTACTCGAACAATCCCTTCATTATATTAATTGGCATCTGGATATGCTCATGCCGGAAGCAGATGATTTTACATACGGACAACAAGCGTTCGAAACACGCTCGTTCAGCCGTGACGTTTAAGGAGGAAGTGGAATGGGTTCAACATTTATGGGATTAGAGACGGCACGCCGCAGTCTCTCGACACACCAATGGGCGCTTCAAGCGACCGGGAATAACGTGGCGAACGCCTCAAACCCTGGCTATTCGCGCCAACGACTCACACTCGGGATGACCGAACAGCTCTCGGTCAATTTTGGCGGGACGAAAGCCGGACAATTCGGGACAGGGGTACGCGGGGAGACGCTCGCCCGAATTCGCGATCTTATGATCGATCAACAGTATCGTGACGAGTCGGTGAAGAACGCCTTCTATGCGACGAAAGAAGCCGCGTTCGGTCGGATGGAAGACATCATCAATGAACCGTCTGAGAACGGACTCGCTAAATCGCTCGACTTGTTCTGGGCATCACTTCAAGACTTGTCGGTCAACCCGGACGATACGGGTGCGCGAAGCGTAGTTCGGCAACGAGCATTGACGTTGGCACAGACATTTAACTATATGTCTTCATCATTGACTAAAGTACAGGATGACTTAAAGACCGAAGCAGGGGTCGTCACGAAAAAAATCAATGATTTGTTGACGAAAATCAGTGACGTCAACCGTCAAATCGGTGATGCAGAGCCTCTTGGTGTTCTGCCAAATGAATTGTATGATGAGCGCGATCGCTATATGGATGAGTTGTCGCAATACATTGAGTTCGAACGTGTGCCTGTTGATTACACGAACGGCGAAACACGTGGGAACTCGCAACGTGTTGCAGAAGGACGAATCGATATTCGTGTAGTCGTCGGTGGTACAGAAGTAAAACTCGTAGACGGTCTTACGGGCGGAGTTGGGAAATTTGATGGGATGACTATGACCGATGCTGCAGGTACGAATACATCGATGACACATGCCGACATGCCTAACGGAAAATGGAAAGCACTTGTTGAAATGTACGGAAGTGCAACTGGTCCAGAGGCAATCGATGGGGCATTCACCAACATGCTCAAAGACTTAGATGAGATGGCGAACGTCTTCGCATCAGCATTTAATGTAGCGCATGGAACAAACATGGACGCGGACGGGAATGCCGGTCGAACTGACTTTTTCGTGGGTACTACTAGCGCCGCTACCATTACTGTGAACCCTGATTTCATGAAGAACTTAGATTTAATTGCAGCATCTAAGGACGGGAACATCGGGGATGGAAGTGGTGCTCTCGAACTTGCGCAATTGAAAGAAAGTGCGCTTAACTTTGCGGGTTCGGTTACGACCTCAACCTCGATCGGCAAGTACTATCAAAATGTTATCGGAAACATGGCAGTCGAGGCTAGCCAAAACGCGAACTTGGCAAAGAGTACATTTGCTCTCTTAAGTAGTTCGGACCAACGTCGGTTATCGGTCAGCGCAGTCTCGCTCGATGAAGAAATGACGATGATGATTCAATATCAACACGCTTATAATGCGGCGGCTCGAAATATCACAGCTGTCGATGAAATGTTAGACAAAATCATTAACGGCATGGGTGTCGTAGGGAGGTAATGACTGATGCGTGTCACACAGACAATGCTCACACAGACGAACTTGAAGCATTTATCAAGTAGTTACAACACACTCGCTCGTGTCCAGGAACAACTCATCAGCGGGAAACGGATTCAAAAAGCATCGGAGGATCCAGTCGTTGCGATGCAAGGAATTCGTTACCGGACCGAGGTGCGTGAAGTCGACCAATTCCGACGGAACGTCAGCGAAGCGACAAGTTGGATGGATTTGACGGACTCGACATTGAACGAAGTCACGGAAGCTGTCAAACGAATTCGTGAGTTGACGACGCAAGCGGCGAACGATACGTATGAATCGTCGCAACGTGCCATCATCAAGAGCGAGGTCGATCAATTGATTGAACACATCGGTTCACTTGCGAACTCAAAAGCAGGCGAAAAGTATATTTATAACGGTACGAAAACAGATCAACCTCTCATCAATGTCGAACAGTTAAAAGCGTATTTAGCGAATCCGGCTGGTTCTGTCGATTCGATTTATGAGAGTGGAACGGCACCTGCAGCAAGTGGGGAAATCGAATTTGAAGTGTCAAAAGGAATTACTGTACAAGTGAACATGCAACCGGAAACGGTTTTTGGTAAGGAGTTATTTGAAGGGCTTCACAAATTAACTACACTTCTTAATGATCCAACGACTGCCGGGGCAGATTTGTCTGCAGAACTTGATACGCTCGACACACTCGGTCAAAACTTGATCACGGAACGGGCGGAGCTCGGTGCCCGAGCAAACCGTTTGGAGCTCGTCGACAATCGTCTTCAAGATCATGAGATTATCGCCAAGACTATCATGTCTGATAATGAAGACATCGATGTAGAAAAAGTCATTATGGAGCTGAAGTCACATGAAACTGTACACCGTGCAGCGTTATCTGCAGGTGCCCGCATCATTCAGCCGACGCTCCTCGACTTCTTACGGTAATTGATGATGAATCTCGCGAGACTTGAGATGCGGCAGACACAGGCCGCAATCCAGATGACATCCAATCGACCGGTACTTGAGATGCGTCAAGGACGGGCCGACCTGTCCATCCAACAAGGGAGAGCCGAGATGACGCAACAGACGACACAAGGGAAGCTTGAGGTTGATTCATCAGTAGCGAGAAGTGAGAGCAATCTGAAGGGTGTGCTCGAACTCGGTAAACATTTCGGACGGATTGGGGAACAAGGTGCCCGAGAAGCGATGGCGAATATCGCTCGAGACGGCGACCGCATGATGCGAATCGAGAACGGGAATCCAATCCCTTCGATAGCGGCTGAGAAAGTGAATGACCCATATCCGATTGTTGACATGGGCTACATGCCAAAATCAATCGATCGTGTCAAGTTGACGTATACGCCGGCGGATGTGAAAATCGAGTGGAATATCACACCACCCCAAATTGATGTATCGCTCACTCCGACCGACATCTCGTTCACGCCGTGGACGACGGACATTTCGCTCCGTCAACAGGCGTCACTCGAGATGTGGCCGGTCGGTGGGATGTATGATGAAACGCGTTGAAAGTGAGGACAATCCATGTTCATTGAAACAGACTACTTTGGCAAGATTGAAATAAACGAAGCGGAGACGATCACCTTCGTCAGTGAGATTCCGGGATTCCCGGAATCAAAGACGTTCGTGTTGATTCCGTATGGGGAAGATTTGCCGTTCTGGTCGCTTCAGTCGATTGAGGAACAGGCATGCGCGTTCGTCGTGACGAATCCGTTTTGGCATAAGTCGGACTATGCGTTTGAATTGTCGGATGGCGCGAAAGACCAACTTGGAATCGAGGAGGCGGAACACGTATCGGTCTATTCTATTGTGACGCTTCGTGAACCTTTTGATTCATCGACGCTCAACTTGAAAGCACCGATCGTCATCGAGACGAAGGAACGTCGCGGGAAACAAGTCATCCTAGACGATGCGTATCCAGCTCGTTATCCACTCGGTGGCACGAAAGCGGAGGTGCGCTGATGCTCGTATTGAAACGAAAACAAGGTGAGGCCATCCATATCGGCGACGATGTGACGCTCACGGTACTCGCTATCGAAGGCGACCAAGTGAAGCTCGGGATTGATGCCCCGCGGCATATCGATATCCATCGCCATGAGGTGTACATTCAGATGCAGGAAGAGAACGAGTCTGCACGAAACAGTGCTAACTTGATGAAGCAGATGATTCAAAAACAGTCGGAAGCGTGAGCTTTCGACTTTTTTCATGAATCCGGTAATTGATGGATGACAGCACTCGATGGGTTGGGATAGGATGGAAACGTGAAAGGAAGGAGGGGAATCGGTGGAAACAGGTATTAATAGTTTTTTTATCAACATCAGTCTGATCTTTTTATTCATGTCGCTCACACTCTATGTGATGCGGACGGTTTTACCGATTCAGCCGACCTCCCCGTTATTCGTACGCTTTTGGTTTGGAGTCTCTAACGGATTGACGGCAATTCTCTTAACCATTAACTCCATCGAATTAGGGGATGCCCGAATCGACCTTCGTCTCATCCCGATTGCCTTATCCGCAACGTTCGCTGGACCGTTCGGAGCTATCGTCACGCTCGGTCTGATCTTCATCGGACGCACGACGCTGCACGGAATGAGTGCTCCGTTCGTAGACTCGTTACTACTGTTACTTGTCTTCTTTTTATTTTCTCTTGTCATGACACGCTTACCGATTCGTCGAGGGAGAGGGTATGCCATCTACATCGGGTTAGGTGCGCTCCTCGTCTTGATTCAAGTGAGCGGCAGTGTGAATGAGACGGTCTTTATAAATGTATTTGTTCCTTATTTTCTCATGTTATCTTTTGGGGCCTGGCTCTGCTATTGGGCCGCAAAGAAACTCGAGACGCATCTATGGATGTTTCTCCTACATACGCACCGGGCGACCATTGATGAGTTGACGGGACTTCCGAACCGTTACAGGACGCTCGAACAGATGAACGATTTGGAAATGTCCGGTAACCCGTGGACGTTACTCGTCATCGACGTCGATCATTTTAAACAGTTGAACGATACATATGGGCACTTAGCGGGAGACGCAGCGCTTCGTCATATCGGACAAACGTTGGAACGTAGCCGTCCGCCTTCTGGATTTGTCGGGCGATACGGTGGCGAAGAATTTTTGCTTGTCATTGAAGGTAGTGAAGGCATGGCGAAGGTGGCAGAAAACATCGTGCAGATGGTACAGCGAACACCATTCGAATTTCAAGGTGAAATCATTCCGATGACTATTTCAATCGGTGCAGCGATTGCAGGGCATGAGCCGAGCATGGTCGTGTTCGAAAGAGCAGATGAAGCATTGTATGAAGCGAAGCAAAATGGACGAAATCAGGTCATGTTTGCGTAAAAATCCCCTATAACCGTTGGCGATGATGGTCCAGCGGTTATAGGGGATTTCACGTTTAGTGAATGTTTTTCTTCTTTAATTGTCCGCCGCGGACGTCGTGAATGTTGCCAATGGCGAGGAACGCTTTTTCATCATAGTCATCGAGAATATCTTTTAATTTCGTTTCTTCTAATCGACTGATGACTGTGAAGACGACTTTCTTCCCGTCACCTGTGTAGGCGCCTTCTCCATGAAGATACGTCACACCTCGACCGAGCCGGTCCATGATGGCTTGCCCGATATCGTCTGGTGCGGACGTGATGATCCAGGCTGCTTTCGACTGGTCAATTCCTTCTAGGACAACATCGATCGTCTTGAATGCGATGAAATAGGTGAGGAGCGAATACATGGCCCTGTCCCAACTGAAGACGAATCCGGCCGTCCCGAGGATAAAGATATTGAAAAACATGACAATCTCTCCGACGGAGAATGGTAATCGGTTCGTGAAGGAAACGGCAAGAATTTCCGTTCCATCGAGTGACCCTCCTGCCCGGATGACGAGCCCGATTCCGGCACCGAGTAAGAAACCGCCGAAGACGGTCGACAAGAGGAGGTCGTCTGTGAACGGCTTGATGTCGTGAAGGACGATGGTGAAGACTGACATGAGCAGGATGGCCGTCAACGTGACGACGGCGAACGTCTTTCCGATTTGCCGATACCCGAAGTAGATGAACGGTAAGTTGAAGAGGACGAGCCAAATCGCGAGTTTCGTCTCCGTCAAGTACGACACGATGATCGAGACACCGACGATACCACCGTCGATGATTTGATTCGGTACGAGGAACGCCTCCAAGCCGACGGCAAAGACGAGGGAGCCGAGCAGCAAAAGGACGACTTTTACAAACAGTTCAGAAGCCTTAATCGGATTATGTTCCCGCCTTAAGCGCTGCACTTCCTCCGGTGTCGGGGAAGGCATAGGTGTACGCTGCATACATGGTGCCCCCTTTCCATTTTCTTAAGTATAACAAATGATACGAACCGACAATCATTTACGACAGAGAATCTGACATGAATATTCAGAATAGATAGAGGATTCTTGATAAATTATTTTGGTATTATTTTATGTTAGGCTAAAAAGGTTGTTGAACAATGGATGGAGGTCTATAGGATGAAACGAGAAAACAAAACGTGGTTGATGGCGTTTCAAATGATGATGAACATCATCGGGGGACTCATCGCGGCGTATGGATTGGAATCGGTCCTCATTCCGAATAACGTTTCGGACGGGGGCGTCACTGGAATCAGTATTGTCGGGTCACAACTGACGGGACTGCCGCTCGGTATTTTCATCGGGGTGTTAAATATTCCGTTTGTCTATCTCGGTTATAAACAAATCGGGAAGAGCTTCGCCATCCTTTCAGTCACCGGGATTGCGTCTTTGTCTGTCGGTACGGTCATTATGCACCATGTTCCGACTATCATCGAAGGGGATGCGCTCCTCATCACGGTGGTCGGTGGGATCATACTCGGGTTCGGAATGGGGATTTCGCTTCGCAACGGGGGAGCGCTTGACGGTATCGACATGTTGGCGGTCCTGTTATCCCGTAAATTGCCGTTCGGTACGAGTGATTTGATTTTATTTTTAAATACGTTCGTCTTTATCGTTGTCTCGACGGTGTTTGGTCTTCAAGGAGCGGTCCTGTCCGCCATCGCCTACTTCATCGCCTCGAAAGTGATTCATATCGTCGAAGAGGGATTGAGCGGGGCAAAAACGTTCAAAATCATCACGAGTGAACCGCAGGAGATGGTCGAGACGATTCGGGACCGTCTCGGACGGAGCGCCACGTTGAATCAAATTCAAGGGGCATATTCCAAAGAAAGTTATTACGAAATCACGTGTGTCATCAACCGGCTCGAAGAACGAAAAATCAAAGACATCATCGATGATGTCGACTCGAAAGCGTTCGTCGTCGTGTATGAGGTGACAGAGGTCAAAGGCGGGAACTTCCAAAAACGCGATATTCATTAACGGATGGCCAAGGGTCGTCCGTTTTTTTAACCTCTACACGTGTGAACCGACCAAGCAGGAAATCGCATATTGTAAGTGGAAGAAGTCGATGCAAGAGAAAGGGGAGGATTGGAAATGTACGCACTGATTGGAAAGCTTGTCACGAAAGCGGGGGAACGCGACAGACTCGTGGCAATTTTGTCGGAAGCGGCGCGGGAGATGGAGGCGACATCGGACTGTGAATCGTATCGGGTTCACGTGTCGCTCGATGAGGCGGATACCGTATTTGTCTATGAAGTATGGCGAAATGAGGAGGCGCATGCGGCGTCGTTGTCGCTTGTTGAAGTGAGGGCGTATATCGATCAGGCGAAGCCAATTCTCGAGCGGATGGAGCGGATTGCCGCACTCGAACTCCGGAGATGACCAAGAAGGAATAAAAAGACGGATGGCCAAGGGTCGTCCGTTTTTTGCAGGAGAAATGGCGAGATGTCGAGAACATGACAGGATTCGGAAAGGAGGGAACGCATGCGTCCACTCATACTCGGTGTCTTCGCCGCCTTGTTTTTTGCGAGCACGTTCGTGTTGAACGAAGTGATGCAAGTCGGAGGTGGCAGCTTTGCCTATAGTGCCTCGCTCCGCTTTTTGTGGATGATTCCGTTATTGCTAGTTGTAGTCGCATTTCGTGGTGGACTCAAGCGAGTCCTCTCAGCATTGAAAGAAAGTCCTCGTCCGTGGATTCTTTGGGGGACGGTCGGGTTCGGACTATTTTACGTCCCGATTTGTCTCGCAGCCGAGGTCGCACCCCCGTGGCTGATTGCGGGCACATGGCAAGTGACGATTGTCGCCGGAGCACTGTTGTCCCCACTCTTCAAGAAGGCAGACGGAACACGGGAGCGAATCCCATGGCGCGGACTTCGCTTCTCGGTCTTGATTCTCATTGGGGTCGTAATGATGCAAGTGGAGTTTTTCGAGTCGTTCGAACCTCGGTTCATTTGGCTTGGGGTCGTGCCGGTCATCATCGCCGCATTTGCCTACCCGCTCGGAAACCGGAAGATGATGCAGCACACGGACCTCGACGTGTTCGAGCGAATCCTCGGAATGTGTCTCGGGTCACTCCCGGTCTGGCTCCTGTTGTTCGGTTACGGGTTGACGACGGGGCGTCCCTCATCGAGTCAGCTCGGGCAGACATTCCTCGTCGCCCTGTTATCCGGGGTTGTCGCGACCGTGCTATTCTTCATGGCGACCGATCTCGTCAAACATGACATGGGAAGACTGGCGTCCGTCGAAGCGACGCAAGCGCTCGAAGTCCTGTTCGCGCTCATCGGGGAACTGGTCTTCCTGCATGCCGTCATGCCATCGCCAATCGCTTTGTCCGGGATCGCGCTCGTCATGGTCGGGGTCGTCTTCCACAGTCGGAGTCAGTTTATGGAGCTTCCGACCGTGGTCCGACAAGAGGCATAAAAAAATCCCCTCAGTCTTTTGAGCGAGGGGATGGTCATTAACTTGTTGTCAAACTGCCTTTGACTTTGTCATAGAAATCATCCATCATACCGGTACGACTACCGAGTTGGCAGATCAGTTCGAGCGTTTCTTTATAGAACTTCTTGACGAGTCCTTTGTTTTTGACGCCGTCCATTGATGCGAGCGTCTGATCGAGATTCTCTAAAATCTCTTTGATTTGCGCGTCTGAGTCCGGTTTGACGACTGTCATGTTCTCAGGAATGCTGACGACTTTTTCTTGACCTTGGTGACGGAACGATGCACCGAAGCCGAGGTTCTCGATGAAGAGGTGAGGCATCACTTTTTGACCGAAGAAATGCTTGTGCCAGTCCGTTGCTTTCATCGTGTCCATGTCCTGTTTGAACGTAGATGCCGTGGAGACATATTGTTTAAACAAATCCGTCATGAATTTCTCGATGACGGGGATTTGAAGGGCGAAGACGTTTTTCAAGAGCGCGTCGAGCTGAGCGCGTGTCAAAGTAGTTTCGTTAGACATGTCAGTTCCTCTTTTCTATAGTACGTTACTACCATCGTATGGGATTGACGGACACTCGTCAATGTAAGGGGAAACATTTTTTCAGAATATTTAATGAAAAGTCGTCAACTTGTGGGATAATCAAGTGAAGACATTAACAAGTGAGGAGTGGTTCTTGTGAACAAATCGATGAAGTGGGCGCTCGCGCTCGGTGTGACAGGTGCATTGGTGGCGACAGTTGGTGTCGTCTCGTCCCGGGGACGGACAGAGGATACGACTCAGACGATTCGTGACCGTGAGCTCGGTTATGAGATTATCTTGCCGTCGAAGATTGTCGAGGCGATCGAGCGAGGTGATGTCTATATCGAGAAGGCGCAGGACGTCGTCGACATCGGGGACACGAAGAGCTACGGTACGTTCGATTTATACTATAACGTTGAGGACGGGGACGACCAACTCTTGTTCCACCTGGACTTGATCGACCGCGAATTGACTCAAGAAGCGTTCGCGACAGAAATCGGCTACGGCAACTACCTCGGGACGAACGACAAGACGTTCTTCTGGGTCGAACCGACAGAGGCCGTCCCAGGTGCGGAGGCGCATACGGACGAGATTGCCGAGTTGATCGAGACACTACCTGAGTTAGAGTTCCGGACGTTGTAATATGATGAGACTGTAGGCGGCTGAATCGTTTGCAGTCTTTTTAGAATGGGTGGTCGTGTGCGAACGAGAGGAAGGGATTATACAGAAGGATTGATTGTAGCCCTTCTGTTTATCGTTGCGATGTATGTATTTGATTTACCGAAACAAGAGAGCTTGATCACCTTGGCTGTCGTCATCGTCATCTCAGTCACGATGCGAGAAGTGACTCATTTTTTTCAGAATGAACGGAATGACTGAGAGTCTGCTCGCTCCGGCGGGCTTTTTCCTTTGTGCTACAATAACAGATGAGGTGATATGAATGAATTGGACAGTAGAAGAAGTAAGACAGGCAGATGACGTCAAGGCGTTAGAACAAGTGGTCAACGCAAACGACAAGATCGACGTAAAGGTTGGGCATGAGTCGGTCGGGCAGAACGACTATGCGGTATATGACGGGGAGACGCTCGTTGGTTATCTCATGCTTTTCCCGTATCTTCCGAACGAGTATGAAGTGAATGCGCTCGTTCATCCTGAATACCGGAAACAAGGTGTCTTCACGGCACTACTCGAAACGGCAAAACAAGACGCGAAGTTGAACGGTTGCGAAGCATTCACGTTCGTCATCGACCGAAACTCGGCATCCGGGAAAGCGGTGCTCGAGCATCTTCAGGCGGCGTATCAGTTCTCGGAATACAATCTCGTCTTGAAAAAAGCGGAACTCTTCTTGAAGCCGGACGAGGTATCGCTACGTGAGGCGACAGCAGACGACCGTCCGCTCATCATCGCGACGCTCAGCGAGGCGTTCGGAGATCCGGTCGATGTGACGGAAAACATCTATCAACAAATCGATACGCCAGACCGCGTGACGTATATCGGTGAAGTGGACGGCAAACCGATCGGTGTGATTCGCGCCCTTCTTACAGGGGACGACGCGGCAAGCATCCATGCGTTCGGGGTCAAAGCAGGCGAACAAGGCAAAGGCTACGGTACGAAAATGTTGAAACAGATGGTCCAACAACTGTTCCGCATGGGCCGGACGAAAGTCGAGCTCGATGTCGAGACGGAAAACAAGGCGGCGCTCGAGATCTACAAACGCGCCGGTTTTGCGGAGAATGGCGGCTATGAGTTTTACATGATCGAATTATGAGGTGAACCACATGGTGAAAAATCTGAAATGGCTCGGTGCGGCGTTTGAAGCCTTCCTCGGGATTCCGCTTCTTGGCGGTCTCTTTATCATCGGGATGGGCTATTCGCCCCTCGGTTTCATGTTTGTGTACCACGTGATCGTATTGATTCTTTCGTTCAGTCAACTGAATCGATTCTCTTACGGGGCGGCGGTCGGAATTGCGGCCTCGGTGCTCGGCTTCATTCCATTTGTCGGCATGATGCTGCACTGGGCGGCTGCCATCACGCTCGCGATTGACGCGGCGACGACACCACGTCGTGTGGTGCACGTCGAACGTGATGATGAAGCATTCTAACGAAACGTACTCCTTGACGGGGGTACGTTTTTTCATTGACCAAACGTTCAACTGAAAACGCTATACATTCATTGGAAATTGGACGATATAAGGAGTGATGAACACAATGAGGAGGAACAAACAGTGAAAGTATTTAAAAATTTTACGACGCAATTGCTCGCGTGGATTTTGGTCACGTCCTTTATCACGGGCGGAGCGGTCGGCTACATTACCCTATTACTCTTGACGGAACTCGAGATGGAACAAGGTCAAGTCATGCTCGTCGGTACGGTCGTGGCATTACTCATCTCGTCACTCGGTGGGGGCGTCATTTACTTGATTGCCCGTCGTCCACTGAAAGCGGTCGAGATGGCTTCTGAAAAAGCTGTCGAAGTCGGGAACGGGGACTTGACGGTGCACTTCGCCGACGAGAAAACGACAGATCGTTCAGAGATGGGACGTCTACTCTTGTCGATGGACAACATGGTCGAACACCTTCGGGAACAAGGCACGAACATGCGTTACACGGCGGACCAATTGACGGGTTCGGCACAGGAAATCGCAGCTTCAGTTCAAGAAGGGAACGTTGCAGGAGAAAGTATCCGTTCGGCGATGGATTCTCTCAACAAAATGTTAGAAGATAACGTCAGTGCGACATATAACTCGATGGACTTGCTCGGAGCGGTCGCGCGTACGATGGAGAGCATCCGTCAAGAGATGTCATCGGCGCTTGATTCGGCGAGCGAGATGCAACAGGAAGCGGAGAGCGGGAAGGGTCTTGCCTCGTCTTCGGTCAATGCGATGCATGCGATTGCCGGAAAAGTCGAACAGTCATCGACGCTCAACAGCCAGTTGACAGAAATGACAGGCGAAATCTCACGCATCACGGACGTCATCAGTGACATCTCGGCACAGACGAACTTACTTGCCTTGAACGCATCGATTGAAGCGGCACGTGCCGGTGAACATGGTCGTGGATTCGCCGTCGTAGCGGCAGAAGTGAAAAAGCTAGCGGAACAAACAGCGAACTCGACTCAAGAAATCACGGACCTCATTGTCGACGTGAAGCGTCTCGTTGGCGATACATCGTCTTCGATGGCGAACGTCAAAGCGGAAGTGGAGACAGGCGTCGGGTTAGTTGAAAAAGCGGGTGGTGCCTTCGCATCGATTCACAATTCCGCAAATGAAGTATACAGTCATGTCCATTCGGTCGATTCACTCCTTGATGAGTCACGTGGTCAGATCGATTCGGTTGTGACAAACTCGGCAGGCATCGTTGGCATGGTCGAAGAAGCATCGCGTTATGCGAATGAAGTGACATCAGCGGCGAGCCAGCAAGCGGCAAGTCTTGGTGAAGTGAACGGAGCGATGTCAGAGCTCGTTCGCGTCGCAGAGAGTTTGCAGAATGAGACGGAACAGATGAAAGTAGAAGTGTAAGAAGGTTGAAAACGTCCCAATGATGGGGCGTTTTTCATTACATACATATAAAATTTGAAGAAATCATAAAAAAAGTTGTAAAAAGACTAAACTGACGAGCCTTCACTCCGATATAGAGTATGGAAACGATAAAACGTTCCAACAAATGTAAGGTGAGGGGCCGGCCTAAACCTTACATGCTCGGACAAACGGATTTGGAAGAGCGGAAAAACTCAAACCTATGGAGGGAAATTACAATGATTATCAACCACAACCTTAACGCAATGAACGCACACCGCAACATGTCGTTCAACACAACTAACTCTGGGAAGGCAATGGAGAAACTTTCTTCAGGTCTTCGCATCAACCGTGCTGGCGATGACGCTGCTGGTCTTGCAATCTCTGAAAAAATGCGTGGACAAATTCGCGGTCTTGATCAAGCGTCACGTAACGCACAAGACGGAATCTCACTCATCCAAACAGCTGAAGGTGCATTGAACGAAACACACTCAATCCTTCAACGTATGCGTGAACTCGCAGTTCAATCGTCAAACGATACGAACACAGATGCTGACCGTACTGAGCTTCAAAAAGAAGTTACAGAGTTGACAAGTGAAATTACGCGTATTGCGAACAACACTGAGTTCAACACGAAGACATTGATGAGCGGTGGATTCTCTGGCGCTGGTTCAGGTCTTAAATTCCACATCGGTGCAAACGCTGCACAGAACATCGAATTGACAATCGGAAACATGACTGCTTCTGGTCTTAGCGTAGAAGCTGTTGATATTTCAACACAATCTGGTGCTAACTCAGCAATCACAGTTATCAACGATGCAATCGAGTCAGTATCTTCTGAACGTGCGAAACTCGGGGCAACACAAAACCGTCTTGAGCACACAATCAACAACTTGAACGTTGGTGCTGAAAACCTTCAAGCTGCTGAATCACGTGTCCGTGACGTTGATATGGCGAAAGAAATGATGAACTTCACGAAAAACAACATCTTGAACCAAGCTGCTCAAGCAATGCTTGCTCAAGCGAACCAACAGCCACAAGCTGTACTTCAGTTGTTACGTTAAGATTCTCTTAAAGTCACATAAAGAGGGGGACAGACATAACGTCTGTTTCCCTTTTTTTAAATAAATTTCCCAGACTATCGATATTAAAATAACATAATTGTATACTTAAAATAGATTGATTTTAGTTAATGAAGGGGTGGCTTATGTCGCAGCTAAAACAGATATTAAATGAACTTTATGAAGTTTCAAATCAAGTAAGTATTCTCATAGAAAATAATGAGTGGAATATTTTAAGTGATATTTTATCAATGATAAAAGTCTTCGGTGAAAAGATTAATTCCAATGGTATTCGTACTAATGAAGACATTATTCGATTATCAGAAATCAAGTCTCAAAATCCTGCATTATTTGCAAATATTGTATACGACAATTTACAATTACTTATTAGTGAATATGAAGTATTGTCAACGGTTGAGAACAAAAAGTCATTAGTGTATCCGTTCAACTTTAATAGTTATCAGATGGCCCTATTGAAAGACGAGGATGGAAAATCCTATTTTATTAATGAAATGGAAGAGAATTTGGCTGATTTAATTAATCAACTTCCGGAAGAGACAGAAGCAATTATTTTAATTGGTTATGGTAGTGGTGGTTTTTATTCAAAACTATCAACTATGTATCACACACTAGTCGTTGATCCTTTTGTTTTGCTCACAGATGTAGAATCTGAAGGAGTACTAACTTCTCCACAATCGCTTGATAAACAAGAATTACAGAAACGGTTACAGAGATTTATCGGATTAAAAACGGAAGTCATCGCTCATCCTTTATATAAGCACTCGCAAGATTTTATAGAACAGTTAAAATCAGTTCGAAATTTTCTTCAAGAAGTTCAAATTGATTTGAATACAAGAATGAAATATACAGAGAAATGGTACAAAGAAATATTTAGAAATGCATTCTTCTTAAATGAACATCCTGACCGTTTAGTTAATATTGATGAGTTGAAAGATTATTATCAAGGTAAAAAAGCTTTAATGATTGCAGGTGGTCCTTCTCTAGAAGAAGCCATACCATACCTTAAAGCATTTCAGGAATCATATTATATTATTGCGATTGGACAAACTGCAAAAGTATTATTAAATCATCAAATTCGTCCTGATTATGTCATTTCTATTGACGTAAGTGACGAGAATGCACACTTCTTTAAAGATATTAAATTGGATATGCCTCTAGTTTATTCATTACAAGTAAATCATAAAATCCCTCAAGGTACGGAAGGACCACTTATTCCTTATGCGGACATGCCGTTAGCACATGATTTGTTACCATACTCGAATTCAGTGTTTACTCCTTATCCTACAGTAGCACTAGCAGCGGTCTCGTTTGCTTATCATTTAGGTTTTGAAGAGATTGGATTAGTAGGTCAAGACTTAGCTTTACGAGAAGGAGTGTACTATAGCGCATCAGTTAAAGAAGCTTCTTCTAACGATGGAATGTTCCATAAAAAAGTATATGAAATTCCTTTAAACAACGGTAATCGGGGTGAGACGACACCTATACTGTTTAACTTTTTGAGTGGATATAAAATCTTATTTGATCGATTACCAGGACTTGCTTCTAGGTTGGTGAATTATGCTGAAAAAGGAGCGGTTATCGAAGGAGTACCTTACAAACCTCTGGATACAATGCAAGATGAAAAAGTGACTAAGCTAAAGCTTAAATTTGAAAGTAATGATGTAATGTTCAATGTACCTGTAATGCAAGTTCAAAGAGATTTGGTTGGTCATATGGACCGTTTCGAGCGTTTGTCTAAAAAATTGGGGAGAAGCGTCAAGCAGAGAGCAGTAAATATAGATGAATTTGAAGCATTATTACGTGAGTGGGATTCGATGCTCGACCTTCCGGCGTTTCGAACACATATTATGCCGTTACAATTCGTAAATTTGTTGATTATCCAAAACAAAATCAAACTGCATAATCAATATAGAAAATCCAGTAGTATGAGAATACAAATCCTACATTTTATGAAAGAAACGATAGACTCATTAATTAAACAACTAAGTAATATACATGAACTCAAGATCGAGGTGTAGTATGAAGAAAGTTTTAGTGACAGGGGCAGACGGATTTATCGGGAGCCATCTTGTAGAAAAACTTGTTCAGTCAGGATATCAGGTAAAAGCATTTGTCCAATACAATTCATTTGGAACATGGGGCTGGATTGACAGTTTACCAAAAGAAATCACACAACAGATTGAAATCTTTTCAGGAGACATTCGAGATCCTTATGGTGTAAAGCGTGCATTAGAAGGGTGTGATGCGGTATTACATTTGGCCGCATTGATAGCAATTCCATATTCTTATCACTCTCCTGATACGTACATTGATACAAACATTAAGGGGACACTCAATGTTCTTCAAGCAGCAAAGGAACTTGAAATCGAGAAAGTGGTCCATACATCAACTAGTGAAGTATATGGAACTGCTAAGTATGTACCAATTGATGAAGATCATCCACTCCAAGGGCAGTCTCCATACTCTGCTTCAAAAATTGGAGCCGATCAATTGGCGATTTCTTTCTATAGCTCATTTAATACACCAGTCAGTATTATCCGACCATTCAACACTTACGGACCAAGGCAATCGGCCCGAGCCGTTATCCCAACCATCATTTCACAGATTGCTAGTGGACATGATGTGATTAAACTTGGTGCGTTAACACCTACTCGAGATTTTAACTATGTTGAAGATACAGTAAATGGGTTCATTTCAATACTGGAATCAACTGCTAGTATCGGTGAGGTCATAAATATCGGAAGTAACTTTGAAATTAGTATTAAAGACACCGCAGAAACGATTGCAAGAGTTATGAAATCAAAAGTCGAATTCATCACAGATGAAATTCGATTAAGACCAGAAAATAGTGAAGTAGAAAGACTATGGGCAAGTAATCAAAAAGCTTCTGAATTACTAGATTGGAAACCAAAATATGGTGGGATTGAAGGGTTTGAGAAGGGAATTCAAAAAACGGTTGACTGGTTTGTTGACCCGAAAAACTTAAAAAACTATAAATCGGATATTTACAATATATGAATCAGCAAATCAGTTCGTTCATTCGAGAATTTAGAAGACATATATCAAACGATTCTTTTGTACCACTTCATGAACCTACGATGAATGGGAATGAATTGAAATACGTGACAGAATGCGTTGAATCCGGTTGGGTTTCTTCTGTCGGAAGTTACGTAAATTTATTTGAAGAAAGATTAGCCTCATATACAGGTGCAAAATATGCAATCGCAGTAAATAATGGAACGGCCGCGCTCCATGTTTCCCTAAGGTTAGCTGGTGTAACCAAAAATGATGAAGTATTATTACCCTCATTGACTTTTGTTGCAACAGCAAATGCAATTTGCTATCTAGATGCGATTCCTCATTTCATTGATGTAAGTGAAAGTGAATTAACCGTAGATATTCAAAAACTAAGTATATATTTAGAGAAAACAGCAGTTAAGCGTTCGAATGGGACGTTTAACAAGTTTAGTGGAAATCAAATTAAAGCGATAGTGCCTATGCACACGTTCGGTCACCCAGTACAAATGGATGAACTAATGTCACTGGCAGATCACTATAATTTAAATATTATTGAGGATGCTGCTGAATCGTTAGGTTCTACCTATAAAAACCGCCAAACTGGAAGTATGGGGATGTTATCGGCCGTGAGTTTTAATGGGAATAAAACAATTACAACCGGAGGCGGCGGAGCAATTTTAACTAATGATTCGGAACTTGCGAAACGAGCCAGACATCTGACTACAACGGCTAAACTTCCTCATCGATGGTCCTATGATCATGATGAAGTTGGTTATAATTATCGAATGCCAAATATAAATGCTGCACTTGGGGTAGCTCAGCTTGAATCATTAGATGAACTTATTCTTAAAAAAAGAATGTTACATTCTGTCTATCAATCTTTTGTGAGTACAATTCCAGGTATTGAGTTAATAACAGAGATGGAATATTCTCGATCGAACTATTGGTTGCAGACGATTCGACTGAATGATGTCAACACTATTGAAGACTGGTTATTAGAACTTAATGAGGCTGGAATTATGTCTAGGCCTGTTTGGACTCCTTTGCACGAACTACCGATGTATCGCCATTGTCCAAAAGATGATTTGACTCATACGGAAAAGCTGAAGAAAGTATTAATCAATGTTCCAAGTAGTAGTTCATTATTCAAGGAGACTAATACGTGAGTAGAAAAATACTAGTAGTTACTGCAACGCGAGCAGAGTATTTTTTATTGAAACCATTAATTCAAAGAATTCAAGGTCAAGAAGAATTGGAATTAGTGCTAGTGGTGACAGGTACACATCTAAGTGAATTTCACGGAAATACGTTTCAAGACATTGAGAAGGATGGGTTTATAATTAATCATAAAATCCCAATAGATTTAAGCTTAGATTCTCAAGAAGCAACAGTTAAAGCACTTGCGACTGTCACGTCTGAAATGGGCAAGATCTTAGAATACGAAAAACCACATTTAGTCATTGTTTTGGGAGATCGTTATGAAGTGTTAGGAGTCGCCCAAGCAGCATTGCTATTCAATATTCCATTAGCCCATCTACATGGAGGGGAGCTAACTCTCGGAGCATATGATGATGCAATTCGACATTCAATTTCAAAAATGTCTACTTGGCATTTTGTAAGTACAGAAACTCATCGTCAACGTGTTATTCAACTTGGTGAAGACCCTAATCGAATATTTAATGTAGGTGCTCTTGGTATAGAAAATATCTTAAAACAAAAAGCAGAAGTTGGACGCCCATTGTTTGAAAATCCTTACTTGTTGATTACCTATCATCCTGAAACAAACGCATCAGAGGATCGTCTTGAAGAACTGCTAGAAGCGTTAAGTTCATTTAAAGAGTTTGATTTAATCTTTACAGGTGCTAATGCAGATAATCGAGGAATTGGTATTAATCAAAGACTGAAGGAATATTGCAACGTGAATCATAATGCAAAATTCATTATGAACTTAGGTAAGGATTATTTGAATGTATTGAAATATGCAAAGGCAGTTGTCGGGAACTCTTCTAGCGGAATTATAGAAGCGGCCTATTTAGAAACACCGACTGTGAATTGTGGTCATCGACAGCGTGGCCGTCTAGCTCCTGACTCAGTTTACCATTGTGAGATGGAGAGAACGGATATAGAGAAGGCAATTCATGCTGCTCTTGGGCACGGCTCATCTTATGAATATTTATTCGGCGAAGGGAACGCTTCCTCAATGATTGTTGATGTTTTGAGGAGAATTAATAACTTTCATGTAAATAAGGAGTTTGTTGACCTATGAATAATGTCTACTTCATCGCAGAAGCGGGAGTGAATCATAATGGCTCGGTTGAGCTTGCGAAAGAGTTGATTGAAGCAGCTAAAAACGCAGGTGCTAGTGCGATTAAGTTTCAAACTTTCATTACAGAAGAGTTAGTTACTCCTTCTGCAAAACAGGCGAAATACCAAACCGAAAATACAAAAGAACAAAGTCAATTTGAGATGCTTAAATCATTAGAACTCTCATTCAGTGATTTTTACGAATTACAACAATATGCGAGACAAGTAGGAATTGACTTTTTATCAACTCCATTTGATTTAAAGAGTGCTTCTTTCCTAATTGATGACTTGAACATGGAACTCATTAAAATATCTTCGGGAGACCTTACAAATTTACCATTACTATTTCATGTGGCTAAAAGTAAGGTGAAAATGATTGTATCAACAGGGATGTCTACTGAAGATGAAATTGAAAAAGCTTTGATTACTATTGCCTATGGTCTTAATGAGAATCCTATATTCGAATGGGAAAAAGCTGTTCAGTTCTTTGAAACGGATAAATCGAAACAATTACTAAGAGAATATGTGACGTTGTTACATTGTACAAGTGAATATCCGACACCATATAAAAATGTTCAATTGGCTTCGATTGATTATTTAAACAAAAAAACACAATTGAATATAGGGCTGTCAGATCATTCTAAAGATAGTTTGGTGTCAATCGTGGCTGTATCAAGAGGAGTCAATGTGATTGAGAAGCATTTTACGCTAGATAAAACATTGCCAGGACCCGATCACGTGGCGTCTCTGAATCCAGAAGAACTGTCAAATTTAATCGAAATGATTCGTCAAATTCCTATCATTATTGGAGAAGACAAAAAAATACCGACTGAGGAAGAACTGAAAACGAAACAAGTAGTACAGAAAAGTCTGGTAGCAAATAAAGTAATCAGTCAAGGTGAACTATTCACGATGGAAAATACTACGATAAAACGTCCGGGTAATGGAATGTCTCCTAACTTATTCTGGACCTTATTGGGGCGTGAGGCATCAAAAGATTACGTAGCAAACGATCTCATTGATGAAAAGATTTTTTAATTATGAAAAAACTTGTGATTTTAGGTAGCGGTGGGCACGCTTCTGTACTCGTGGATATTTTAAGAGAATCGGAGACAATCGTTGGATATGTAGATGTAAAACCTGCTGAATATTTTCATGGAATTCCTTATCTCGGTACCGATGAAGAATTGATCACTCGATATCCGCCATCATCAGTCAAACTTGTCAATGGAATTGGTTCGATCGGGAATTTAAAGCAGCGCCATAATCTTTTTTCCTATTTCAAAGAGCTGGGATATACTTTTGAAATAGTTATACATCCATCAGCAATTATCTCAAAAGAGGCTATAGTAGAAGAAGGAGTTCAAGTTTTAGCGGGAGCAATCCTTCAATGTCATTCGCATATTTCGGTGAATTCAATTGTTAATTCAGGAAGTATTGTCGAACATGATACTTATATAGAAGAAAGTGTGCATGTTTCACCACGAGTTGTAATAGGTGGTAATTGTCGAATTGGGAAACTCAGTCATATAGGTATTGGCTCAACAATTATACAAGGCATTTGTATTGGAACTGAAAGTTTAATCGGTGCAGGTTCTGTAGTTGTTAGGAATCTTGAAGGAAACTCAAGGGTGATGGGTGTTCCTGCTAAAAGGAGAGAATGTTGATGGAATGGAAAAAAATGGTTATCCTTCAAGAAGACTCTATTGAAAGTGCATTATCACAATTGAATCTCCTAGGCTCGCAGTTTCTAGCTGTATGCGATACAGACTATAAATTAGTGGGGACAATTACAGATGGAGACATTCGAAGGGGACTTCTCTCAGGTGTGAATCTTTCATATGAAATAAAAAAAGTAATGAATCGCGAACCGAAATTTAAAGTTTCAGGTGAAAGTGAAGACAGTTTTATAGAATTGTTTAACACATACAAAATAAAGTATCTCCCTATTGTTACGAGTAATATGACATTGATTGATATCATGAGTGAAAACGATATTGGTGTCTACTTAAGAAAAGAGAATCCTGTATTGCTGATGGTTGGGGGCTTGGGGACACGTCTTAGACCATTAACGAACGACCTTCCGAAACCTTTGTTGCCTGTCGGAGGAGTTCCGATTTTAGAACATATTGTGAAGCATTTAAAGAGTCAAGGTTTTTATAGATTTATTTTTGCAGTTAATTATAAAAAAGAAATGATCATGAACTACTTTGGGGATGGTACAAAATTAAATGTGGAAATAAGATATTTAAAAGAAGAAAAACGAATGGGTACAGCAGGTCCTTTATCCTTGATTGAGGAGGAATTAGAAGAGGACATGATTGTTATGAATGGAGATTTAATTACAAACATGGACTTTCGAGATCTGTTAAGCCAACACGAATGTTCGGCAGCAACAATGACAGTTGCTGTTAGAGCTTTTGATTTTCAAATCCCGTATGGTGTAGTGAATATACAAGATAATCAGCTCATCAGTATTGAAGAAAAGCCGATTCGCACATCTTATGTCAGTGCAGGAATTTATGTATTGAATCCGAAATCGGTGAAAAAAGTTCCGAAAGATTCATTTTTCGATATGCCAGAATTAATTCAATGTTTGATTGACCAAGGCGAAATGATTCGAACGTATAAGATGGATAGCCCATGGTTGGATATTGGTAGAAAAGAAGATTACGAAAAAGTCCAAAGAAAACCAGAGGAGTTTATTATTTATGATTCAAGATAAAAAAGTTTTAGCAATTATACCTGCTCGAGGTGGCTCTAAAGGAATACCAGGGAAGAACATAAAAAATATCGCAGGTAAGCCTTTAATTGGTTGGACGATTGAGGCGGCACTTCATTCTCGCTATATCGATCGTGTAGTTGTCTCTACCGATGACTTTGAAATTGCTCAAGTGGCGGAAGAATTCCATGCACCGGTTCCGTTTATGCGTGACCCGAAATATGCCACTGACCGAGCAGAAGCTTCGTTACCCGTACTTGAGGCGCTGGAAAAAATACCAGGGTACGATTATATTATTTTGTTACAACCGACCTCTCCACTAAGGGAAACAAGCGATATTGATGCAGCAATTGAATTGTTCGAAAAACATCGACCGTATTCTGTCGTATCGGTTACTCCAAATGCAAAACCTTTTGAATGGTTGTTAACCCTAAAACAAAATAATGTGATTACTAAAATAACGGATAGAATGACGACTTCACGTCAACAATCCCAACAAGTGTATGCATTAAATGGAGCAATTTATGTTGTCAATGTTGTTGATTTTATGAAACATCAGAAATTTATAACTCAAGAATCATATGGATTTATTATGCCGCCAGAAAAATCGATCGATATCGATACACCTTTTGATTTTGATTTTGCTGAATTTATTATGACAAAAAAAAATCGTTAAATGTCTGTTCATTGAACAGACATTTTTTGATGAAGAGATACAAAGTTACGATGATTCTCTGGAAAACTATAAGTTTGTTTAAAATTGTCGATATTAAGAATGAGACCATAACATGTGAGGGAGTAGAAGACTATGAATCCGACCATTTCTGAAGTCAGACTTCACTTGCCTTCTTCTGTATTACCGTATGAGCAAACTAAAAATGTGTTCGTTGAGGCCAATCAAACTCAACTCGCCGATGAAGGTATTGTTATTCTTCCGACGCCTCAACACATTACAAAGTTAGAGGCAGCGGTCGAGAAGGCGAATCAAGTCCTTGAAAAGCAACGTACCGGCTTGAAATTTATGAAGCACGAAAAACTGAATGATTATTATATTCAAATCGTCGATGCGAACAATGAAGTAATCCGTGAAATCCCAAGTAAAAAATCAATGGATTTCTTTGCGGCGTTTATGGAGTTTAATCATTTATTCGACGAACGGATATAAAAAAGGAGTGGGCATATGACATCACCAATTCGATTTGGCGGATTAGCCAGTGGGATCGATACCGATAGTATCATTAAACAAATGATGCAAGCAGAACGAATTCCAGTAGATCGTTTAGAACAGAAAAAACAATTGACCGAATGGCGGCGTGACTCTTATCGTGAGGTGAACCGTTCACTGTTAGCATTACGAAACAGCGCGGTCGATATGATGTTCAGCCGAAACTATTACGCTAAAACGGCTTCATCCTCTGATGAATCGCGTGTATCTGTCGTTGCAGGTCCATCAAGTGGAAACGCTTCGCTTACTATCAATTCAGCGACGTTGGCTACCTCGGCTTCTCATGTAGCGGTGGCAAATGGTGGAGGCATCACAAATGACACGGCAGTTTCGACTCTGGGGTTAGAAGTTGGCATTCGGAAACAAACGTTAACTGCGGGAACAACTGAACTCGTAGTGAAACCGCTACCGAATAATCCGCCAACTTTTACGGATAAAGATGGGAATGCGATTTCGTTAGCACATACGTACGATGCGGCAACTGGGAAGATTACGTTCGATAGTGGAGTGACAATCCCTGAAGGTGCACAAGTCGTGTATGAAGCTGGCTATCAAGTTCGTTTCCGTAACGAAGACGGTGGAGCTTTACAGACAGTATACGTTGATGAGAATGCTAAGTTTAAAGATCTCGTTACCGCGTTGAATGGCACGAAGACAGGAATTAGTGCGTTCTTTGATCAAACTTCAGGGCAGATTTCATTAACACGTAAAGACACGGGCGTGAAATCGATTATCGAATTTGAAGGCACTGCAGCTAAAGCACTATTTGGTTTAAATGGATCCGTAGCCGGGACGAATGCATCTGTGGATGTGAACGGCATTACGTTGACCCAAAGTTCAAACACCTTTACGATTGATAATATGACCATCACATTGAAGTCCTCATTCAATGATGGTACAAAAGTAAACTTGTCCGCTGCGACAGACACTCAAAAAATCTTTGACGGAATTAAAGGATTCGTTGATAAATACAATGAGACCATCGACCTCATGAACAAAAAGACACGAGAAGAACGATTCCGTTCGTTCTCGCCGTTGACTCAAGCTCAACGTGACGAGTTATCTGAAGACGAAATCAAAAAGTGGGAAGAAAAAGCGATGAGTGGTATGCTCCGCGGGGATACGATTTTACGTGGAACTATGGACAATCTTCGGAGCAAATGGTCGAGTGCTACTGCTGCATCGAATGACATCGACATGTCACGATTGTTCCAAATCGGTCTTTCGACTGGAGCGGATTTCACCAATGGTGGTAAAATCGAACTCAATGAAGAGAAGCTAAAAGCGGCTATCGAAAAAGATCCGGAGCAAGTATATCAGTTGTTTACAGATGCTGAAACTGGATTATTGCCACAAATCCGAGATGCTGCCAAAGATTCGCGCGATACGATTACACGAATCGCAGGAGCGGAAGGTTCTGGCGCACAAACCCATTCGATGGGGAAAGAAATGACCGATATTGATTCGCGTATCAAGCGGTTAAATGATTTACTCGTCGATAAAGAAAACGCCTATTACCGTCGTTTCACAGCGATGGAAACAGCGATGAACCAAGCGAATGCTCAAGCGGCATCACTGTCACAGTTTTTAGGCGGAGGCATGTAAGAGGAGGAGTTTAAATGGTAGCCAATCCATATGCAGCATATCAAAACAATGCGGTCACGACCGCAAATCCACAGGAACTGACGCTTATGCTTTATGACGGAGCGCTCAAGTTCATGCGCCTCGCCAAGCTTGCAATCGATCAAGGTAACCCTGATTTAAAGAACGTCAACATTCAAAAGACGCAAGCTATCTTTCGGGAACTTCGTCTGACACTCAATAAAGACATCGCTGTCTCAGCGAACTTAGATTCGCTCTATGACTACATGTGGCGCCGCCTCGTTGATGCGAACGTCAAGAACGATACAGCTATCCTTGACGAGGTACTTGATTTTACGACCGAACTACGTGATACGTGGAAGGAAGCGATGAAACTCGCGAAGCAGTCATGAGACCGATTGATGAAATCATCTTAAAGACGCAACGCTTGAAAGAACTGCTCGCACAAGTCCCGGAAGAACCGACGTATGATACATGGATGGAACAAATCCATGAGCTCTTGGATGATCGGGAACAGTTGCTCGCAGCACACGGTCCCGATTTGGAAAAAGCCGATCAAAAGGTCCTTAGGCAACTCGTCGACGACAGTCAAAAGATTTCTCGTCTAATTGAAGCCGAGCACCAGCGTCTAGGGATGACGCTAGGGACAGCCCGGATGGAACGGAAGACGGTCAAATCATATGTCGACCCATATGAAGACGTCGATTCTAACTTTTCTGGTCTATTCGACCAGCAGACGTAAAAAGCTCGAAGGCATATGCCTTCGAGCTTTTGTGTTAAGAGGCTTTGACTTGTCGACGCATGCGGATGATGAAATAAGAAGCGGTAAATAAAATCAGACCACTCACCGTGAAGTTTAAATAGAGACGTGCGGCATCTTGAAACGATGTGATTGGCGTAGACCGACCGAACCATAGAAGTGGTAGGATTGTCACGTGCATAACGCTCCAATGAATGAAGATTTGTTTCTTGAACGACCACTGTTTGACTTCATAAATAACGCTTGTGAGCCCGAGGAAGAAGGCGACTCCTGCGTAGATAAACATTCCATGCACAGCCTCTGCATTCCCTGACCAACCTTGATAGAGAGCAAGTATCGCGAATGGCAACGACCAAATGAGACTCCGAAGTATTCCTTTTTTCAATAGTTGCATATGAATCTTCCTTTCATCGAATCGTTGTAAATGTATACGGCTGTGGAAAGGAAAAGTTTCATATAAAAGGTATAGATGAAATGACGTCTGTTTTCCGCTATAATCGGGTAAACATCAATGTAGCCGTTGCTTCTTTTCTGGAAAGAGGGAGGGAAACGAGATGCGTGAGAAAGAGTCCAAGATATCGTCACGGAAGCGCCGTTATTTCGTCTATGGTCCAGAGGGAGCGTACGATGAATACGTGGAACGGGACCCGAAACTTGAAGCGTACGTCGAGGACGATACGCCGTTTGAGGATCGTCCTGACCCATACGAGGAAGAAGAGCTGAAATCAAGAGGATAAGTATACATGTCAAGGTCCGATTATGGACCTTGACTTTTATTTTACCTGGAACTTTTTCTTAATACGGTTCGGTTTGTCAATTCGTTATATTCGTCTTAACCACAACATCACTTGGATTAAGAAAAGGGAGAGATGAAGATGAACATGAAACGATTTGGCTTACTGGTGGCGGTACCACTCGCACTACTTGTCGGTTGCGGGGAAGCAGACGAACTGAAGACGACGGCGACGGATACGGAAGAAATGGTAGAGGCGGAAGCGAACGTACCAGAGGAGACGACTGTTGAAGAGACGGACGTCCAAGAAAGTGAACTCGGTACGAACAAGATCTACATGAAGAATAAGGCACTCACGATCACGGAGACGATGGGTCCGATTCAATTCGCCATCGACAAAGTACAGACGTCACGCCTCACGGTCGCAGAAGCTTATAGCGACTCATTCGATGGACAAGAAGAGGTGACGGTCGTCGCGATGAACATGTTGGTCGAGAATACGGTCGACGAGACGATGAGCTTCCATCCGAACCAGGCAACACTGGTGACGAACACAGGGGAACAGGTATCTTCGGATTTATGGTTCTCAGATGACGTCGGTGGAGAATTTTTAGGAAAGGTGAAGAAGGAAGGGAACGTCCTCTTCTTCGTGAAAGCAAAACCAGAAGAGCTGACGGACTTGAAAGTCGTCATCGATGGACCATTCAACGAGAACTTCGACAAAGTGGCAGAAGACCGCTACGAATATAAACTTAACGTGACAAAATAAGAGTAGGCGTGCCGAATAAAATCGGTACGCCTAGTCTCATGGTTGATTATTACTACACAATAAGCATAGTGGTTAGCATAGAGAATATAAGAAGGGATTCTCATATTTTGAGAGTTCCTTGTATCTTAATTTTTTCATTTTGTAAAATCTTAATTCTTAATGGGTACATATAAATCGACTTTAGATTTTCCGTCGGGATCTTCAGCTGGATTGTTCAAATTGAACTCCAAGGTATTTCTAGATTCGTCCACTGAATATTCGCGTTCTAGTAACCATTCTTCAAAAATATATTTATACGTCTCACTCAGTTTTTCTGGAGTATCGTAGAAATGGTGCACGATGTATTGACCACCTTCTAGCATTTTAAATTGTATCTCCCCGTGCCCTGTTTTATCAAAGTTTTTAGGAACTGTGACACAAGCATCATGTCTACATTCATGAGGATCAACATCGTTCGGATTATCTAATGAAATACCGATAAATTGACTTGATGGAGGGTAAAGGTTGTGTTCCGTCGCCCAATGTATTAATTTCCCCCAATGTTCTTGTGGTTCAAAATAGCTACCCGTACGTCTGATAAATGCAATTTCAGTTTCAGGTAATTGCTTTAAAGTCATATCCATTTTGTAACCCCCATTAAAGTTGACTGATTCAATTGTCTTGATGTCCAAAAAAGTGCTTCATTGAAATAATATCTCGTTGAAGTGTTGCAACAGGAATTGTTATTTACGCTGATGCGGCAACGGAATCGACAACACATCCCAGTCGCTCCCGGCGAATAGCTTCGACAGATAGACGATTTGTCCGACATGATACCCATAATGCGACACTTGGCGTTCGATCGCGTCAATCACGGAATGGGCTTCCCCTCGAATCATCACATTCTTCCCTAAGTCATCTGGTGTCAAATCAGCTAAGACATTATCCAACAGTTGCCAACGCTCGTCCCAAACCTCCATGAGCTCCGCACGGGATAGCTGCTGGTCCTCGAACTCGGCGTCCCGGTCACGGTCCGGCTTCTCGCCGTCTGTCGTCAAAAAATCGGTCCAACGCGACTTCATGTTATTCGCCATGTGCTGGATGATCAAGGCGAGCGAGAGTGTGTCCGACGCAAGTGTCTTGTGCAGGTCCTCTTCACTCACTTGGACGAGCGCGCGCTCAGCGAGTTGTTTCTGGCTTTTAAACGTAGCACGTACGGTATCGAGATATTGCGTTTCAAACATGAAAAGATCCTCCTCTTCGTATGTATCTGCTTTGAATATACCCCATATCTATCCCACTAAAAATTAAATTAATGTTATAGCAATTGAGATTCCATGGGATACATCCTGCAAGACGTCACCGCATAGTCGACATGAGGGTACTGGGTAGTCAATGTTGCGTGGATCTCTTATTCATCAATTGTGTTGATTGCGTTTGTCCGTGAGTGGAAGAGCGCGATTTTTTGTATTCAAAAAGTGTGAGACACAAGGTCCCACACTTCTGATTAGGCATGTTCCAATCGAAACTCTTCCCAATGATCACGGGCCTGGTTCCGGATGCGCTCCGATACTTCCTTACTGTTGAGGAGAATCCCATACCAGCGACGCGCGTCCTCATAGTAGTCGAGCGCGGCCGACAAATCGGCAATCCGCAACATGAGCTGGTCGTACGGTAATCCGGTCCGAATCGGGTCTGTATAGGCTTCTTGCACCTCATTGTATTTATCGAGCGTTCGCTGCATCCATTCTTTTTCAGACGCTACATCCCCAATCAATCGATACATCCATACGATTCGCATCCCGAGCATAGCGATGACAGATGGTTTTTGTCCGCTCAATTGGGCCGTCATGACGGCGAACTTATAGAGAAGGATGACGTGCTCATATGAACGGTCGCCTTTCAACACATCCGGATTCACTTGATTGAAGTAGTTCGTCTCAAGCGCTTCTCGGTTATGTTTGCGCACCTTGTCGAACGAGTCGTGGAAGACGAGGTGACAATGGTCACAGACGGTCGGTTCGTATAAATAAGGATTCGGTCCATCATACGTTGTGTAGCCATCCTTCTCAACTTCGAGTGGACGGATGTGACGTGATAAGACACGGTTCGTCTTACTTTCTTGTAAACAATACGGACATTTGACTTTCTTCAAAAACAAATGTTCTGCCATCTCGACACCTCACACATAGACATTGACGAGCAATCCGCGAATTTCACCGACTTGGTCGAGTAGGGAAAGGCGAGAGGCCTCACCCGAGATGACCTGATCTGTAAGCGCGAGGAGTTTTTGGTCGACTTGTTCGACGACCTTATAAATCTTCGCGCGCCCGCGGCGATTGAATCCGCGTTTATCTTCGAGACGGAGTGCCGCGTCTACGGCCTCTTTCATAAAGTCTTTAATCATTTGTTTGTATTCGGCAAGCGCTTCGACGGTCTGACTTTCAGCTAGAAGTTCTCCTTGTTCATGAATCGCAGCGATTTGACGTTGGAAGCGTTCATGCTCTCGATCTTCGCGCTTCTGACCGATCACATTTTGGAAGGAGACACCGGGTTCGACTTCGGCGCGCTTTGCCTTACTTGAGCCGAGGAGCGATTGCGTCTCCATGATGCGACGAATGTCCATATGGGCAACCGTCCTTTCTTTAGGTTAGTTCAATAATTGTAACACGCCTTGCGGCAATGCGTTCGACTGAGCAATCATCGCCATGCCGGACTGGTTCAAAATGTTTAGACGTGCGAAGTCCATCATTTCACGGGCCATGTCGGCATCACGGATTCGTGACTCAGACGCCGTTAAGTTTTCTGAGCCGATGGCGACGACGCTGACGTTCGCCTCCAAGCGATTTTGGATGGCTCCGAGTTTTGAACGTTCGAGTGACACTTTGTTGATGGCTGCATCGAATTTTGAAATGGCATCACCCGCATCCTCAGGTGTCAATACACTCAATGCATAATACGTTTCAGTAGGTGTCGTCGAATCGTTGTCATGGTCGACGGCAGGAAGTTCTCCGCCACCGGGTGTCGTCATCGTGATATTGAGTGCATGGGCACGCATATCTTCCACATTTAAGATGACGGCTTCATTGTTACCTGCACCGATTTGGAAGAATAACGTATTATTGCCTTGCATGTATTCGCCATTCATAATTTTCTTTGAGTTGAATTCCGTCGTTTCGGCAATTCGTGTCACTTCGGCAGTCAACGCGTTAATTTCTTCCTGGACAGCTTTGGCGTCGTCTTCACTGAGTGTTCCATTTGCTGATTGAACCGATAATTCACGCATCCGTTGGAGAAGGGCGTGTGTTTCGTTCATCCCGCCTTCGAGTGTCTGCGTGAGTGAGATACTGTCGAGCGTGTTGCGTTCTGCCATCGAGAGCGAGTCGAGGCGCATCCGCATTTTCTCTGAGATGGCGAGTCCTGCCGCATCATCAGATGCCTTGTTGATGCGAATCCCACTTGAGAGGCGATCCATCGTTTTTTTCATTGACGCTTGATTCAGGGAAAGAGATGTATACGCTTTTAATGCTTGGACGTTATTCGTAATTTTCATAACGGTTTCCTCCAGTCGTGACAGGTTGGGTCTTGGCACGCTCCATTGCTTCACCCCATGTTTGGTCGAGGTCACTTGCGAGCGTATGTAGTTCGGCGATTTTTTCCTTATCCTGGTCGATGATTGCTTCGACGCTTGCGTTTGCCATATATAGATAAATTTCATCCAGTTGAGCCGCGATAATCCCGCCGCCGTCATGGAGTCCTTGGTGAAGTTTGACTAAAAGTTCACGGGCTTGGCGAAGATGACGGTTTCGTTCGGCAATCGTCGAATCTTGCGCATGTTTATAGTGATAGACGAGTGCGTGAAGCATCGCCTGAGTCAGCTCTTCCGGCCTCATTTCATATAATTGGGTTGAATTCATCTTTGTTCTCCTTTGATCGAATCAAGTTCCTCTATCAACAACAACACTTCTGCCATCACATCATAAAGTTGAGGTGGGATGGCGTCTCCTAGGTCAAGGTCGAGCAAATGGCCAAGCAAGGAATGGTCGTTCTCGACCGCTACTCCTCGGGCACGTGCTTCCTGTAAAATCTTTTCAGCGACGGCTCCGGTCCCGCGGGCGACGATGACGGGCGCTTTATCCGTCGTTTCATCATAGCGGACGACCGCGGCCGTCTTACGTTTCGTCAAATCCATGCGTTGGTACATCGGGACCTCCTAAATTCTAAAGTCATATCCTGTCGTCGGTGCTATCGTAGGCTCTTCGATGACACGATCAGCTTTCGTGAGCGGTTTGAACTGGGTCGTCACACTCTTATATCCAATTGTCTCGAGCATTTGTTCGATTTTCCCGAGAAGGGGACGAGCGAGTCGCTCGACCGTCGAATCGTCGTGCTCGAGTGTGAGTCGGAGGTTTCGATCTTTTGCTTCGAGTTTGACACCAATTTCTCCAAGACGTGGGGTCTCTAAACGAATGTAGAGGACACTGTTCTCCCAGTCGACAACGTCCCCGGCCTCCCGGTTTTGGATATGAACATGGATTCCGGTGTCGATCTCTTGAACTTTTGCCGGTAGGGCGAACAAGAGTTGATGGAGCTGACCGCCATCAAGGCGGTTGAGCGTCTGTTGGACTTGGAAGAACGAGGCGAGGCGTTGCGCCTCGGGGTTCGTCGTATCTCCACGTACCGATAAAGCTGATGTCGGCGTATTGGACGTCGCTTGGGCGAGCTGTGCCTGTGTCTGCACACGTTGCGCTACTTCCTGGATGTGTCGTCCAGATAATGTCGAATCGAGCTTGAGTGGCGCGACGGTCGGCATCTCGCCGGCACGTGTCGCCCCGTGTGGGATATATTCGATGCGTGTCTGGTTCGGCGCATAACGGAAATCATTCAGTGCCGCTCGGACCTCTTTGACGAGTGTCGCACTCTCTTGTGGTTTCGTCGCAAGCAACGACAACGCGACGTCGAGTTTGGCCGTCATGGCGACCAATTGCTTCTCTTGAGTCACGTCGGTATGAAGCAAGGCGTCCGTCTTTTGGACGAGTTGTGTCAGACGGGTCGAGACGGTCTCGAGGGCAGGGCGTGCCGCATGCGGGTTCGTCTCGATCAACGTAGCAACTTGTCCGAGTTGTTTCGTGACGGTCGCCTGCTCGTTTCGGAACGTGTTCGTGACGGTCGCTAGATGTGACGTCACTTCCTTCACCATCACTTGCTTCCCGTTGATTGGAGGAAGCGGCATCGCTTGGCGCGATTCAGATTCAATCGGACGCGATGATATCGGTGTCGTCGGCGTGAGGTCACGGATGACCCGGTCAATCGTTTCCGGTGTCGGCGTGACGCGTTCACTCACGGGACGTGACAGATTGACGAGTTCGACATACCGCTCTTTTTGTGGGTAAGGAGCGTTCGGCGCCGGCGATGTGATCTGTTGTTTCGCTTCGTTCAAAGAGAGGACGGCGATTTCCCGAGCCATCTCACGAGGAACGGTCGGAGTGTCGAGCGTCTTCAAATGTAGGATGACGTCCCGCATGTCCCCTTTGAACGCCGTCTCGAGAAGGCGTACCGTGTCTTCGTTCATCGGCAAGCGTCCGGATTGTAGCAGACGGCTGACCGCGCTTCGTACTTCAGGTGGAAGGGAAGCGAGGAGCGTCTGAATCTTCGCATCAAGCTTTGACGACGAGGACGCAGGTGGTGCGGATTCAAGTGTCTCTTCCTTTGGAGGAACGACGGTCGCCATCAAGACGCCGTCCTGTTCGGCGAGCGTCACTTGGAACGGGTTCGTTTTCGGAAGCCCATCTTTAAATGTGACCTCGACTTCTTCACCGTTGATCTTGACAATCGCGGAGTCGGGTCCTGTTTGTTTGACGAGTTCGGCCTTGTACGTCCGGTTCGTCTGGATGCCTGGTAAGACCGAACTGACGGCGGTCGCTTGGGCTTGAATTTGCATGTTTGTCACCTCGACCATAATATCGACCTCTTTTTAAAAAAATGAAGCGATACAATAGAAAAAAACCTTCCGTCTTTTCGACGGAAGGCGTGTCAGGACTCGAGCACGGGGTTCGCGTTCAATTGTTGGAACCGGGCGACAAGTTCACCTGTCGCTTTGAGCTGGTTCCGGAGGACGTACGGTGTTGCGTTCGTTTGGATTTGATGTCCATCAGTCGTGAGGACAAGCCCGTTCGGCTCACCCTCAATGTTCAGTATGTCTCGAATATGGGACCAGGCATACCATTCACAATCGTCTCGTTTTGGAGACTTCGTCGGGAAGAAGACGAGTCCAGTTGTCGGTTCAATCACGACAGGGACTTTCCCTTTTACGCCGGCGACGCGTTTGGCGATGAAGATTCTTTCCTCGATCGAGCTGTTGTACTGGCGGCAAGAAAGTTGCAACAACTGGTACGGCCGGAGCGGGGTTGAAATCTCGGTGCCATCCTCGAGAATGATCCGTGACTGCTTCATGATGTCAAAGCAAGGGAGAATCGCCACGGTTCGCTTTGTGATGCGATATTTTTCCTCAGAATAGTAGGAGCGCATACGCTGCACCATCCTCCTCGTATTAGATTTTCAGGATCGGCTAAAGACAAACGGCACAAACCTAAATCATCCCTTCAATGATATATCACAAAAAATGTAAATTCAACAAGACAATATGAAAAGTAGGGAAATATAATTCCAATGAAAGCCAAATGACGAAACGTTTACAAATATTTGAGAAAGTATTTGTCACGCTTACAAGAAGGTGGTAAGATTAGCCGTAGAGGACAATCCTCTGTATTCTCCAATGGTGAAAGGAATGGATTTACACATGGTAGGTAAAGTAAAATGGTTTAACTCAGAAAAAGGTTTTGGATTCATCGAAGTTGAAGGCGGCAAAGACGTGTTCGTACACTTCTCAGCAATCCAATCTGAAGGCTACAAATCACTTGACGAAGGTCAAGATGTAGAGTTTGAAATCGTTGATGGCGAGCGTGGCCCACAAGCGGCTAACGTTGTAAAATTATAATTTCAAACCACGAAGCCGGCTCCCTTGGGAGTCGGCTTTTATTTTTTCTACATAATAAAAAAAGGCGTTTAAAAATGAGTGGAATGGGTATTTTCTTTCTATACCTTTCGCTCGTTCTAGGAAATGTTGAATTCGGAACAAAATTGTCATTATTTTCTGATGATAACGTTTTCAATCGCAGCGTTTTCGGGGTATAATATGAGTGAGCCACCTGGTTCCCCTTTCTTTTTTAAGAAATGAAGCAGGAGATTCCGTCTTGTTCGACGAATCATTGGTTCAAGCGGTTATTTCTAAGGAGGAGTTCAGATGATTTATAACATTCGCGGCGAAAACATTGAGGTCACACCAGCAATCAAAGACTATGTCGAGAAAAAGCTGGAGAAGTTGACTCGGTATTTCACAACTCCTACGGATGCACAGACGGCTTACGTCAACTTGAAAGTGTATAACGAGAAACAAAAAGTGGAAGTGACGATCCCGATGCCGAACTTGTTGCTCCGTGCTGAGGACATCAACCTCGACATGTATGCGGCAATCGACCTCGTCGTCGATAAATTGGAACGTCAAATCCGTAAACACAAAACGAAACTCAACCGTAAAGGACGCGGGAAAGAAGGTGGCGTCGGCGAGTACTTCAAGTCTTTAGAAGGACCTGATGATACACCGGCCGTCTACGATGAGGACGAGGCAGAACTCGAACTCGTGCGGACGAAACGCTTCACGTTGAAACCGATGGACACGGAAGAGGCGATTCTTCAAATGGATATGCTCGGTCACAGCTTCTTCGTCTTCTCAGACGCAGAAACGGGCAACACGAACGTCGTCTACCGTCGTAAAGATGGGAAGTACGGCTTGATCGAACCTGAATAATAAACTTGACACTACACGACCTCCCGGCTTCGGGGGGTCGTTTCCTTTTGCCTTTCCTTGAAAGGTGGCACCACTTCGGTTAAACTGTACATTAGGGAAAAAACATGCATTTTTTAGTGAGTGCAGAGGAGATATGAGTATGGCGAACTTTTTGAAAGAGTTATTTGCTCCACAGAAACGAATGTTGAAAAAAGCAGAGAAAGCGGCCGACTTGATCGAGTCGTTCGCCGAACCAATCAAAGCATTGTCCGACGAACAGCTTCAGGCGAAGACGGAAGAGTTCCGGGAACGTCTGGCAAAAGGCGAGACACTTGACGACCTCTTGCCGGAGGCGTTCGCGGTCTGTCGTGAGGCATCGGAGCGTGTGCTCGGGATGCGTCATTACCGTGTCCAGCTCATCGGGGGCTATGTGCTCCATAACGGCGACATCGCCGAAATGAAAACCGGTGAAGGGAAGACGCTCGTCGCGACACTTCCTGTCTACTTGAACGCGCTTACTGGCCGTGGCGTACACGTCGTAACGGTCAACGAATATTTGGCGAAACGAGATAAAGAACTCATGGAGCCGCTCTACTTCGCACTCGGTCTTTCAGTCGGCCTCAACGTGTCGAACATGGACCGTGTCGAGAAACAAGCGGCCTATAATTGTGATATCACGTACTCGACGAACAACGAGCTCGGATTCGACTACCTCCGTGACAACATGGTCCTTTATAAGGAAGACCGTGTTCAACGTGAGCTCTACTACACGATTGTCGATGAAGTCGACTCGATCCTCGTCGATGAGGCGCGTACTCCGCTCATCATCTCGGGATCGGCTCAAAAATCGACCGAACTCTACACACGCGCGGATGCGTTCGTCCGTACGTTGAAAGAGGAAGACGATTACACGGTCGACGTGAAGACGAAGTCGGTCCTCTTGACGGACCAAGGGGTCGACCTCGCCGAGAAGTTCTTCGGCATCGACAACCTGTTCGCAATCGAACACGTCGCCGTCAACCACCACGTCGGACTCGCCCTTCGTGCGAACGCGGTCATGCATCACGATATCGACTATATGGTACGTGAGGGGCAAGTCATGATCATCGACCAATTCACGGGTCGTGTCATGGACGGACGCCGCTACTCGGAAGGTCTTCACCAGGCGATCGAGGCGAAAGAAGGCGTCGAGATTCAACGCGAATCGATGACGCTCGCGACGATCACGTATCAGAACTACTTCCGGATGTACGAGAAGCTTGCCGGGATGACCGGTACGGCGAAGACAGAGGAAGAAGAGTTCCGTAACATCTACAACATGCAGGTCGTGACGATCCCGACGAACAAACCGATCCTTCGCGATGACAAGGCAGACCTCATCTTCAAATCGATGGAAGGCAAGTTCAAAGCCGTCGTCGAGGAGATTTCGGCAGTCCACGCGACGGGCCAACCAATCCTCGTCGGTACGGTCGCCGTCGAGACGTCTGAATACTTGAGCAAGCTTTTGACGAAGAAGAAGATTCGTCACGATGTCTTAAACGCGAAGAACCACGCGCGTGAGGCGGAAATCATCGAGAACGCCGGTCAAAAAGGTTCCGTCACGATTGCGACGAACATGGCCGGTCGTGGTACCGACATCAAGCTCGGAGAAGGTGTCATCGACCTCGGTGGTCTTTACATCATCGGGACAGAGCGTCACGAATCACGCCGAATCGATAACCAGCTACGTGGTCGTGCGGGCCGTCAAGGGGACCCGGGTAAATCCCAGTTCTACTTGTCACTCGAAGATGAGCTCATGCGTCGCTTCGGAACGGATAGCCTCCAAAGCATGATGGAGCGTCTCGGGATGGATGACACGCAACCGATTGAGAGCCGCATGGTCTCGAAAGCGGTCGAGTCAGCGCAAAAACGTGTCGAAGGAAACAACTACGATGCGCGGAAGCAGCTTCTCGGTTACGACAACGTCATGGCCGACCAACGGAAGGTCATGTATAAGGACCGTTCGAGCATCCTCGAGAACGAGTCGGTCACGGATATCGTTCGTTCGATGATGGCGCAGACGGTCGAACTCGGTGTCGGCCAATACACGCCGATCGAACTCGTACCGGAAGAATGGAACATCGACGAGCTCGCGCACTGGGCCAACCAGACGCTCGCGCTCGAGAAGACGGTCGAAGGCAAAGACTTCTACGGCAAAGAGCGTGAAGAAATCATCGAGCTTCTCATGGAGCGCGTGAACGAGCAGTACGAGGCGAAACGTGAACTCGCGCCACCGGAACGCTTCAATGAGTTCGAGAAGATCATCGTGCTCCGTGCCGTCGACTCGCACTGGATGTCCCATATCGACCATATGGACCAGTTGCGTCAAGGGATTCATCTCCGCGCCTACGGACAGAACGATCCGCTTCGTGAGTACCAAGCGGAAGGGATCAACATGTTCGACGCGATGAATGCGGCAATCGCAGAAGAAGTGACAGGCTTCGTCCTTCGTGCCGAAGTCGGGGACAACCTCCGACGCGAGAAAGTCGTCGAAGAGGAAGTTGCCGTCTCTGGCAAGAGCGATGCACCGGTCAAGAAGAAACCGGTCCGTCGTTCGAAAGAAGACAGCATCGGCCGGAACGACCCGTGCTGGTGCGGTTCTGGTAAGAAGTTCAAGAACTGTCACGGTAGACAACAGGCTTAATTATTGAAGAGGCGGGTCCGCTCGCCTCTTTCCTACGGAAAGGTGAATCACACTATGGAAATTTCAGATATTCGGAACGAACTAGAGGCGATGGCGAAACGCCTCGAGAATTACAGAGCGTCTCTCAACTTGACAGAGAAGGAAGCACGTATCGCCGAGCTCGAGAACGAGATGACGTATCCTGACTTCTGGGACAACCAGGAGAAGGCTCAAAAAGTCATCGACGAGTCAAACGGTCTCAAAGCGATGGTCGACAAGTATCAAGACCTCGCGAACCAACATGAGGACGGCGAAGTGACGCTCGAACTCATCAAGGAAGAACCGGACGCCGAGATGCAAGAAGAGCTTGGGGAATCGATTCAAGCGCTCAAGAAGGAGTTTGATGACTTCGAACTCGAGATCCTCTTGAACGGACCATATGATGCGAACAACGCCATCCTTGAATTGCACCCAGGTGCGGGCGGTACCGAGTCACAGGACTGGGCATCGATGCTCCTTCGGATGTATCAACGTTTCGCGGACAAACAAGGCTGGAAAGTCGAAACGGTCGATTACCTCCCGGGTGAAGAGGCGGGCGTCAAGTCGGTCACGCTCCGCATCATCGGACATAACGCATACGGCTACTTGAAAGCGGAAAAAGGGATTCACCGTTTAGTCCGCATCTCGCCGTTTGATTCGTCAGGTCGTCGTCACACGTCGTTCGTGTCATGTGACGTCATGCCGGAATTCGATGACGACATCGAGATCGAAGTACGGACAGAGGACCTCCGCATCGACACGTACCGCGCGTCGGGTGCCGGCGGTCAGCACATCAACACGACGGACTCTGCCGTCCGAATTACGCACGTGCCGACGGGTGTCGTCGTGTCATGTCAGACTGAGCGCTCACAGATCAAGAACCGTGAGTCGGCGATGAAGATGTTGAAAGCGAAATTGTACCAACGCGAACTCGACGAGCAGCAACGCAAACTCGACGAGATCCGTGGGGAGAAGACGGACATCGGTTGGGGTAGCCAAATTCGTTCGTATGTCTTCCACCCGTACTCGATGGTCAAAGACCACCGGACGAACTATGAGGTCGGAAACACGAGTGGGGTCATGGACGGGGATGTCATGCCGTTCATCGATGCCTACCTTCGTAAAACAAATATGTGATGCATGTGGCTCAAAGACACCCGTCTTTGGGCCATGTTGTGTGTAAAGGAGACTTTCTTTAATGAAGCAAATCGTCAAAGACTATCTGTATTTGTTGACCGGCTCGATGTTCGTCGCCTCGGCCTTCAGCTTATTTCTGTTGCCGAACAATCTGGCATCAGGTGGGGTGAGCGGGATCTCGGTCATCACGTATGAACTGTTCGGCATCTCGCCCGGGGCGTTCCAGCTCGTGGCGAACGTGTTACTTCTGATTATCGGGTGGGCCATCCTCGGACTCGGTTTCGGTGTGAAGTCGCTCGTCGGCTCCGTCTTCTTACCGGGTGTCATTCTTTTCTATGAGGCGATCGATGCCGGTGCGGCCGTGGACGATACGCTCCTCGCGGCCATTTTCGGTGGTGTCGGCGTCGGTGTCGGACTCGGACTCATCTTCCGTGGACGCGCCTCGACAGGGGGAATGGACTTGATCGCTCAGATCTTACATAAGTTCACGCACATCCCGCTCTATCTCTGTATCGCCATCCTCGATGGCATGGTCGTCTTGACCGCGGCCTTGACGTTCTCGTTTACGACCGGACTCTATGCACTCATCGCATTATTCATCACGGTCAAGATGATCGACTTCGTCCAGCTCGGGTTCACACAGGACAAGATGGCTTACGTCATCTCGGAGAAGCGAGACTTCATCGTCCGGGCCGTCTTCGAGGAACTTGACCGTGGTGCGACAGAGATCCAAGCAATCGGAGCATACTCTCGTCTTGACCGTCCGATGCTCATGATTGTTGTCCGTCAGAGCGAAGTGAGTCGATTGAAGGAAATCATCCGTCGGATTGACCCGGAGGCATTCCTTGTCTTCAGTGAGGCACATGAGGTGCTAGGACAAGGGTTTACGTCCGATAAGCGTTACATCAACGTACCGTAATTTGTGGAATCTTTGTGTACTTTTCGTGAGATTAGGTTAGAAAGCATACGTTAACGGCTATAATGGTAAATGTAGGTCATTTCTACAACTTAGGAGGGGAACGTGGTTATGAAAAAATGGATGATGGCCATCGGCCTCGGCGCCATGCTGACACTCGGCGCATGTGGCGGCGGTGAAGAAGAGGATACATCGAGCAACGGGGATTCGGGCTCGAACACGGCATCGGTTGACGCGGAAGCGGTATACGCACAAAACTGTGCGGCATGTCACGGTGCGAACCTTGAAGGAATGAGTGGTCCGTCACTCGAGCAAGTCGGTGCTCGTCTGTCGGCAGAAGAGATTGAAAACGTCATTCGAAACGGTCAAGGCGCGATGCCTGCGAACGTCATTGAAAAAGACGAAGAAATCACAGCGGTCGCTGCTTGGCTCGCTGAGAAAAAATAAGATTCGACAGCATGAGGTGGAACACACCTCATGCTTTTTTGTTTTGGGTGTTAGGGCTTGGGGAAATATTGTTAAGGTAACGTGAGACATAGTGGAAATGGAGTGATGACAATTGAAGACGAAACTGATTGACTGGCCGACCTTTATCGGCTCGTTTGTATTACTGTTAGGGGTGACGTTACCGCTCATCTTCTTCCCAGAGACCGGTAAAGCGTGGGTCGGTGCGGCGAACGAATACATGACCTCTAACTTCGGCATGTTGTACTTAGCAATGGGCTTAGGTGCGTTCGGATTTTTGATTTTCATTGCCTTCAGTAAGAATGGTCATATCAAATTAGGTCGTGAAGATGAAGAACCCGAATTTAGTACATTCTCTTGGGCGGCGATGTTATTTGCTGCCGGCATCGGGTCCAGCATCCTCTATTGGTCCGTCATCGAATGGGTCTATTACTATGAAGGTCCGCCGTTCGGGCTGACACCGGAGTCACCGGAAGCGATTCAATGGTCGACAGCATATGGCATGTTCCACTGGGGACCGATCGCTTGGGCAATCTATACGTTACCGGCACTGCCGATCGCTTATTTCTTTTACGTCCGTAAGAAATCCGTCTTAAAGGTAAGTGAAGCGGTACGTCCCGTTATCGGAAAATGGGCAGATGGACCCCTCGGTAAATTGATTGATATCTTATTTATCTTTGGATTATTAGGTGGTGCCGGGACGACGCTCGCCCTCGGTACCCCGATGATTGCCGAAGGGGTCAACGAACTGACAGGGATTCCCGTCACGCTCGGGATGCAGGCCGTCATCATGTTGATTTGTACGGTCATCTTCGCCATCAGTTCTTACATTGGACTGAAGGGTGGCATCAAAGTACTCAGTGACTTGAACATCTGGCTCGCCCTTGGGATTTTGACGTTCGTGCTTATCTTTGGTCCGACTCGATTCATTATGGAGACGACGTTCAATGGAGTCGGAATCGTCATGGATAACTTTTTCCGGATGGCAACGTGGATGGAACCGTTCGGTGACTTCGGTGGCTTCACATCGACCGGGTTCCCGGAATCGTGGACGGTGTTCTATTGGGCATGGTGGCTTGTCTATGCACCATTCGTCGGATTGTTCGTCGCCCGTATCTCACGCGGTCGTACGATTCGGAATATGATCTTTGGGACGATGGTGTACGGAACGCTCGGATGCATCTTGTTCTTTGGGATTCTCGGAAACTACGGGCTCTACCTTCATCTAAGTGGGACGTTCGATGTTGTCGGGTACATGGCGGCGAATGGCCCGGCACCTACAATCATCGCCATCATCGGCCAATTGCCTTTCGGGAAAGTCGTCATCGGCGTCTTTACGCTTCTTGCCATTATCTTTTTGGCGACAACGTTCGATTCATCATCATACATCTTGGCATCGGTCACGCAAAAACATGTCGAGGATGAGCCGATTGTCTGGAACCGTCTCTTTTGGGCGTTCGCGCTTGCTATCATGCCGCTCACGCTCATGTTCCTCGGCGGACTAGAGACGCTCCAGACAGCGAGTATCGTCGGTGGATTCCCGCTTATCTTCATCATGTTCCTTCTTGCTTGGTCATTCGTCCGCGTATCGAGTCGGGATATCCGGGCTTCCGATGACTATGAATCCTCAACGATTCATATTAAGTATCGGAAACGGAAAAAGTCGCCGTTTGATGCATTGAAAGAAAAACCACACGATTAAATGTGGCGTATTGGTGAAGGGTGTTCCTTAGGGAGCACCCTTTTGAAGTGCGGTTTCAATATTCTCTTGGGGAATAAGAAAGCGAGTTTCTTCGCGACATTTTCACATCGAACTCAATCGAACTGAAACAATCCTGTAATGGTGTTTTAAAAGTCGGATTGATATAATTGTAGTCGCTTCAACATATGCCCTAGATGATTTTTTGACCAGGCTAACATAAAAAAGCGACACCTTGACAGAGGGAGCCGTTTCCTGTAAAAAAGACTCTAGGCGAAATATACAGTAACTAAAATAATTGATTCAAATTCGTCATAGATGCTTAAAAATAATTTAAAAAGGGTAGGGAATACGTTATGATCTCGATGCAAAAAGTCAGTAAAGTATATCCGAACGGCGTCGTCGCCATGGATGACCTCGATCTAGAGATTCGCGACGGCGAGTTCCTTTATGTCGTCGGGCCTTCCGGTGCCGGAAAGTCGACGTTCATGAAGATGATTTATCGTGAGGAGAAGCCGACAGCCGGTCAATTGTTGATTGACGGACTCGATGTCGGGAAAATTAAAGACCGACACGTACCGAAGCTACGCCGTCAACTCGGCGTTATCTTCCAAGACTTCAAATTGTTGCCGTCACTTACGGTATATGAGAACGTAGCGTTCGCATTAGAAGTTGTAGGAGCGGATACGTCTTCGATTCGGAAACAAGTCATGGATGTGTTGAACCTTGTCGGATTGAAGAACAAGGCGCGCAACTATCCGGACGAACTATCAGGTGGAGAACAACAACGTGTCTCGATTGCTCGCGCAATCGTCAATAAGCCAAAATTGATTATCGCCGATGAGCCGACAGGAAACTTAGACCCGGAAACAGCATGGGGTATCATGGAAGTGTTTGAAGAGATTCACCGCCGCGGAGCGACAATCGTCATGGCGACACACAACCGTGACATCGTCGATAAGATTCGTCACCGCGTCATCGCGATTGAGAACGGGAAAGTCGTGCGCGATGAAGAGAAAGGAGCATATGGCTATGATATTTAAGACTGGATTGCGCCATTTGCGTGAAGGGTTCAAAGGAACACTTCGGAATGGATGGATGTCGTTCGCGGCCATTAGTGCCGTGACCATTACGTTGCTACTTGTCGGTGTATTCGCACTCGTCATGTTCAACATCAATGAAATTTCAGATAACGTCGAAAATGATGTCGAGATTCAAGTGTTCATCACTCGTACAGCGGATGAGAACTCGGTTGAGAAACTCGGGGAGAACATTGAACAGGTGCCGGGTGTCTCGACGGTCACGTTCAGTTCAAAAGAAGATGAGCTAGCGAAGTTCCAAGACCAGCTCGGCGATGATGCGGCTGCATACGGAACGGTCGAAAAAGACAACCCGCTCCACGCCCGCTATATCGTCAAAGCACAAGACCCGACAGAACTAGAGGAAGTGGCCAAATCGGTCGGTTCACTCGATAATGTGGACGATGTGAAATACGGAAAAGACTACATCGATAAAATGTTTGCTTTCTTCAACGGGATTCGCATCGGTGGACTCGCGTTGATTGTCGGTTTGACATTGATGGCGATGTTCTTGATCTCAAATACGATTAAAATGACAATCTTCTCGCGTCGCCGTGAGATTGAAATCATGCGACTCGTCGGAGCGAAAAACAGCTTTATCCGCTGGCCGTTCTTTATCGAAGGATTGCTCCTTGGAATGCTTGGGGCTCTCGTCCCGATTCTTGTCATTTATTTCGGATATGACGTTGCATATAGTGCTTTACAACCATCGCTTGATCAATTGAATAGTGATATATTTAAGTTGATTGATCCATCGACGCTAACAGTCCAAGTATCGCTTGTTTTACTTGCACTCGGTGCGTTCATCGGAATCTGGGGATCGACGACATCGCTCGGTCGTTTCTTGAAAATCTAACTTAAATAAGGAGGAGTTGGCGGATGAAACGTTCGCTTGCGCTAGGGTTGTGTGTATCGTTACTTGCCATGCCGGTCATGGCGACAGAGAAAGACACGTTGAAAGCTCGACAAGATCGACTGTCCAATGAGTTGGAGGAGTCGAAAAAAGCGCAGGCCGAGACGGATGCCGAACTCGAGATCACCGAGGCAGAGCGTGATGCCGTGAAGACGGAAATACACGTCGTCGACGACCGGTTGAATGAATTGAGCGAACAAATCGCCATTCAGCAGCATGAGGTCGATACAGCCCGGGCAGAACTCGAGTCGACCCGCCAACAACTTTCCGTTCAGGAAGAATACTTGGAAAGCCAGAAGGAACTCGTGAACGAGCGCCTTCGCGTTTTGCAAGTACATGAAGACACTTCCTATTTACAAGTCATTTTTGAGTCCCGTTCCTTCGGCGACTTCGTGACACGGGCTATGACGGCCCGCACGATCGCTGAACAGGACCGGGAGCTCATACATAATTATATGAGTGAGATGGAACGTTTGGAGTCGCTCGAGTCGACACAACGTACCCAGCTCTCTTTCATCAAGCAAAAAGAGCGCGAGCTCGTCATCACCAAGCAAGACCTTGACCGGACGGCCGAGAAGAAACGTGACCTGTTGGTTGAACTGAACGAACAAGTAGAGCAGCTCGAGCTCGAAAAGATGACGCGCAGTGAAGAGCAGGCGGTCATGGCTGAACAGAACCGCATCATCAGTGAACAACTAGAGGCGATTGCGACTGCCGAACGAGAAGCCGCAGAGGCAGCGGAACGTGCCAAACATGAAGCTGAGGCGCGTGCCGCTGAAGAGCGAGCACAAGCAGAAGCGGAAGCCCGTGAGTCGGAGGTCGAGGAGGCACCAGAAGTGACCGCACCAACCGAAACACCGACGAATGTGTCCACGTCCACGGGATTCGTTCGTCCTGTGTCCGGTTATGTGTCTAGTCCGTTCGGTCCACGAGACAACCCGTTGACAGGTGTGCCGGAGATTCACAAGGGCATTGACCTCGTCAATGCGTCTGGAACACCAATCGTGTCAAGCGCACCAGGTGTCGTCATCAAGGCGGCACCGGCGACCGGATATGGAAATGTCGTCTTCGTTTCGCATGTCATCAACGGTGAGATTTGGACGACCGTCTATGCCCATTTAAATGCGATCACAGTCGGAGCCGGTCAACAAGTGGCGGCGGGACAGACGGTCGGAACGCTTGGCAATACCGGCTGGTCGACGGGACCCCATCTTCATTTTGAGTTACACCGAGGGAAATGGGCACCGGGACAGCCGAACGCAATTGACCCGGCCCCGTATATTGGATACTGACAGAAGCGGACGCGTCCCAAATATGTGGAACGCGTCCGCTTTTCCTCTAGTTTTTGCTATACTAATGAAAAGACTTACAAAGAGAAATGAGGGACCAACCCGTGAAAAATTCAACCGCAGGACTACTCGCTGGCACAACGTTCGTGGCTGGGGCCGGTGCAGGCCTTGCGACGATGGCGTTTACAGACACATCGCTTCCCATTCAAACGAATGCGGAAGGCTGGGATAAAGTCGACCAAGTACGTGATTTGATTGAAGAACATTCGTTACAGGACATCTCAGAAGACGATTTATTGACCGGTGCGCTCGACGGGATGACCGCAGCGCTGAACGACCCGTATTCGGATTTCTTGGATGCGGAAGAAACGTCACAATTTACGGACTCGATTGAATCGAGTTTTGAAGGAATCGGCGCGACTTTGGAGAAGAAAGGAGAGGACATCTTAATTGTCGCTCCGATCAAAGGCGCTCCGGCCGAAGAGGCGGGACTTCGTCCTGGTGACATCATCACAGCGGTCGACGGGGAGTCGATTGAAGGGATGGATGTACAGGAGGCCGTCCAATTGATTCGAGGAGAAAAAGGGACGACCGTCACATTGACGATTCGCCGTGGCAGTCAGACGGCGGACTACGAGATCATACGTGACACGATTCCAATCGAGACGGTCTTCTCTGAAGTGAAAGAGAAAGACGGTAAAAAGATTGGGTATCTCCAAGTCACCCAATTCTCAGAACCGACGGCTGATGAATTCCTCGAACAACTCGAGCAACTCGAGTCAGAAGAAATCGATAGCTTGATCATCGATGTTCGTGGAAATCCGGGAGGTCTCTTGCCTGCCGTCATCGAGATGTCGGAAGGGTTCGTCCCGACATCAAAACCGGTCGTCCAAATCGAGAATGCGGACGGTGACCGTGATGCACAAAACGGTCGCGCTCGTGAAGCGAAACCGTATGAACTGTTTGTCTTGACGGATGAGGGTTCTGCCTCGGCATCTGAGATTTTGACTGGTGCGATGAAAGAAGGAGCAGGCGCGACCATCATCGGGACGAAGACGTTCGGAAAAGGTGTCGTCCAGACGGCGTTCGACTTAGAGGACGGCAGTAACTTGAAATTGACGACGAGCAAGTGGCTCACACCGGACGGAAATTGGATTAACAAGAAGGGCATCGAGCCGGACATTGAAGTGGAGCAACCTGACTTCTTCAACGTGACCCGTGTCCTGACAGAAGAAGAGTCGCTCCAAGTCGGAGATTACGGTGACGCCGTCTCGAACTTGCATAAAATTTTAACTGGAATCGGCTATGAGCCAGGCGGTCAGCCGGGATATTACGGGGACACGATGGCGAACGCCGTGAAAGCATTCCAGACAGACAATGGTCTCGAGGCTTCTGGAACTGTCGATGAAGAGACAGCCTCTGCACTCGAAGCGAAGTTGCTCGAAGCGATTCAAGATGAGGCGAATGACGCCCAATTGAATCGTGCGCTTGAAGAAGCCGCAAAATAACGTTGTATGAAAGAAAGGGTTGGACCGCGTGGAAGTTGTACGAATGGGTGTTACGGCTTTATTGACGTTGTTAGGTAGTCCGCTGTTTTGGGTGACACTCGTCGCCCTTACATACATATCGCTGACACGGGTCAAGCGAGAACGGGCCATGTTCCGTTCGAGACGTCGCTCACCGAAGTCGGAATGGAGACATTTCATCTGGCCGAGTCTTCTGTTAGCGGTCCTCTCATCGGCCGTGACGATTTTACTCGAGACGACCATCACGTTTGAGTGGGCCGTCTCGTTCACGATTCTCTATACGCTCGTCGTCTTGACGATGCATCCGCGATTCTTTAATCCGGTGCTGCCTCTTCTCGTGTTGTTCGGGGTCGTCTTGTTACGCGATGTTGTCGCATATGGGGCGCTTCGTGATTGGGTAGCAGCACTCGCTCAGGTCGATTGGACGGTCTATGCGCTCACATTCGGCCTCGTCACCCTTGCGGAAGCGATTCTCTTGCGTTGGAACGGACCAAAAGAGACATCCCCGACCTTGATCTTGTCGAAACGGGGGCAGTTTATCGGAGGGCATGTCGTCAAACGGATTTGGTTTTTCCCGCTCGTCGTCTTCGTGCCACCGATGTTCGGTCTCGACTGGCCGATGGTGCCCATCATTCTTCCGATTCCCATCGGGGTCAGTTTATTGTCGACCGGCGCCTTACCAGGAACGCTTCTCGCACGATTGAGCAATTATCGTGCCGTACTCGCTTTGATCGCTCTCGGTTTATTCGCCCTCTCATATGCGTTTAAGATTCCATATGTCGACTATGTAGTATTGACGCTATTCGTCCTCTATGAGCTCGGCTTACAATGGATCAAACGCGAGAATCGGGGAACGACACCCGTTTTCATCAATGGAAACCGTGGGGCGGTCATCGTCGACACGTTACCGAACTCACCTGGGGAGACGATGCAGCTCATCCCGGGTGAATCGATCTATAAAGTCAACGGGACGGTCATCACAGGAGGGCATAGTTTTTATGAGGCGCTCCAGCAACATAAGCCGTACATCAAACTGGAAGTATTGAATCTGAACGGGGATATCCGATTCGTTCAACGAGCGATGTATGAGACCGATCCACATGAGCTCGGAATTTTGTTCGTCGGGGAACCGACGAGCCCGAGAGTTCGCTTACGTAAACTGTAAGAGTATCCGTCATGGGTACTCTTTTTTGCATACAAAAAGGGCACCCGTGAGGATGCCCGTTCGTCTTATACATCAAGTTTTGAAGGCTTGAATGCCATTGTGGCTTCGACAGCGTGTTGCCATCCTTTGTAGAGGGCTTCGCGATGAGACTCATCCATGTTTGGATCGAACTTCTTGTCGAGTTTCCACTGTTCTTTGACTTCGGCTTGGTCTTTCCAGAATCCAACGGCGAGACCTGCCAAGTAGGCGGCACCGAGTGCAGTCGTTTCACTCACTTCAGGACGCTCGACCGGGACGTTGAGAATGTCCGATTGGAACTGCATGAGGAAGTTGTTACTGACGGCCCCACCGTCGACGCGAAGCGTCTTCAAGTTGATGCCTGAGTCACTCTCCATCGACGTGAGGACGTCACGTGTCTGGTAAGCGAGTGACTCGATTGTCGCCCGGACCATCTGTTCTTTCTCTGTCCCACGTGTGAGACCGAAGATGGCACCACGGACGTCAGAGTTCCAATACGGTGCACCGAGACCGACGAAGGCAGGAACGACGTAGACACCGTCAGTTGATTCGATCCGTGTCGCATACTGTTCCGAGTCTTTCGCTGATTTCAACATCCGCAATCCGTCACGGAGCCACTGGATCGCCGAACCGGCGACGAAGATCGAACCTTCGAGCGCGTATTCTACTTTCCCGTTATAGCCCCAAGCGATTGTCGTCAAGAGACCATGATCAGATTTGACGGCTTCTTCTCCCGTGTTCATGAGCATGAAACAACCTGTTCCATACGTGTTTTTCGCCTCACCTTTTTCGAAGCAAGTTTGTCCGAACAAGGCGGCCTGTTGGTCACCTGCAGCTCCGGCAATCGGGACTTCGAATCCGAAGAAGTGGTATGGAATCGTGTTCGCATAGACTTCACTTGACGGTTTGACTTCAGGAAGCATTGATTTAGGCACTGTCAAGATGTCGAGTAACTCGTCATCCCACTTCTGTTCGTAGATGTTGTACATGAGTGTACGCGATGCGTTCGAGTAATCGGTTACGTGTGCTTTTCCACCAGAGAGTTTCCAGATGAGCCACGTGTCGATTGTCCCGAAGAGGAGTTCGCCGTTCTCAGCTTTTTCACGTGCACCCTCGACGTTGTCAAGAATCCATTTGACTTTCGTTCCTGAGAAGTAGGCATCGATGAGGAGACCTGTTTTGTCGCGGACCATATCGGAATGACCGGTTGCTTTCAGCTCTTCACAGATGTCGGCGGTTTGACGGGATTGCCAGACGACGGCGTTATAGACAGGGCGTCCTGTTTCCTTTTCCCAAACGACAGCTGTTTCACGTTGGTTCGTGATCCCGATTCCGGCAATCTCATTCGGGTCGATATCAGCAGAACCGAACGCTTCCGCCATAACGGCGAGGACAGAGCCCCAAATCTCATTGGCATTGTGCTCGACCCAGCCTGGTTTTGGGAAGTATTGTTTGAATTCGCGCTGTGCGACTGTGACAATTTTTCCATCATGATCAAAGATGATTGCCCGTGAACTTGTCGTTCCTTGGTCCAATGCTAAAATATAACGTTTTTCTTTCGCCATATGTGATTTCCTCCTTCAAAATTATGTGTTAAGGGACGAGAATACCGTAGATGAGTGCGGCAATAATCGCACCGATAATCGGACCGACGACCGGGATCCATGAATAACCCCAATCCGAAGATCCTTTTCCTTTAATTGGAAGGAATGCGTGTGCGATACGTGGCCCAAGGTCACGTGCCGGGTTGATCGCATATCCCGTCGTACCACCGAGCGAAAGACCAATCGATACAATCAAGAAACCAACGATGAGTGGATTGAGTCCGTCTGCGAATGTGTTTGCCCCGAATGACAACAATGCAAAGACAAGGACGAATGTTCCGATAATCTCACCAATCAAGTTGTACGGCGTGCTTCGAATACCTGGAGCTGTCGAGAACGTCGCCAGTTTTAAACCAGGATCGTCTGTCGCATCATAGTGCGGCTTGTAGTGGACATAAACCAAACATGCCCCGATGATGGCTCCAATAAACTGAGCGAGGATATAAAGTGGGACATCAGCCCATGGGAATTCGCCTGCTGTCGCGAGACCAATCGTGACGGCAGGGTTGATGTGGGCGCCTCCGTAAATTCCGGCTGCGTAGACCCCGACCATAACGGCAAGACCCCAACCCATTGTGATGACAATCCAGCCAGAGTTTTCCGCTTTGGAATGGCGGAGGACGACGCCGGCGACGACACCGTTACCGAGCAGAATCAATAGCATCGTACCAATAATTTCACTGACAAATGCTGACATGTGATACTCCCCTTTCTCCCTTATGCAATTTGACTTACCACTTCATTATATGCCCAAAATGTAAGCGTTTTAAAACAGTGTTATTAAAAAATCCTACTTTTTTCCTACAAATGTTCACATTTACAGCTGTAAACTTCACAAAAGAGTTAAGAAGCAGAGCGAAACGTTCACGAAGTGGATGTTTTTTTCGGATATTTCAAGCATTCCAATTTACTAGGGACATAGTCCAATCTGAAAAGTGTAATGCTTTATGCCACAAAAGTGATTCTGTTGAAATCTTGATGTGATGATTTGGATGGAACAAGATGTTTCTTTTGAGACAGTAAAGGAAAAAGAAATGAACAATGGATTGAATGAAAAAAGAAATAAAATGAATTAACCTACAAGCTAATAAGCGAATATTTGTTCGTGTCTATGGTATAATCAAGACACTTATGAAATGAGAAGGTGAGGAGTATCTTATGGAATCGATTCCGTTTGCATTACAATCTGAATTTCAACCAGGAGGCGACCAGCCTGAAGCGATTCGACAGCTTGTCGAAGGTGTAAATCGAGGTGACCGGTATCAGACGCTCCTCGGTGCAACGGGTACGGGTAAAACGTTTACCGTCTCGAACGTCATTCAAGAAGTAAAGAAGCCGACACTCGTCCTCGCCCATAACAAGACGCTCGCCGGTCAGCTCTACTCGGAGTTCAAAGAGTTCTTCCCGAACAACGCGGTCGAGTACTTCGTCAGTTACTATGACTACTATCAACCGGAAGCGTACGTGCCGTCGACGGATACGTTCATTGAGAAGGATGCTTCAATTAATGATGAAATCGATAAGCTGCGTCACTCAGCGACGTCGGCTCTCTTTGAGCGCGATGACGTCATCATCGTCGCATCTGTCTCCTGTATTTATGGTCTCGGTAACCCTGAAGAATATCGGAGCCTCGTCTTGAGCCTTCGCGTCGGGAAAGAGATGGGACGTGACGAGATGTTACGTAAACTCATCGACATTCAATATGAACGAAACGATATCGATTTCCAGCGTGGACGTTTCCGTGTCCGCGGGGACGTCGTCGAGATCTTCCCAGCATCGCGTGACGAACACTGCATGCGCATCGAGTTCTTCGGAGACGAGATCGACCGTATCCGTGAGATGGATCCGTTGACGGGTGAAATCATCGCAGACCGTGATCACGTCGCCATCTTCCCGGCATCCCACTTCGTCACACGCGACGAAAAATTGCAAAAGGCAATCGTCAACATCGAAGCGGAACTTGAGGAACAACTTGAGAAGTTCCGCGAAGAAGGGAAGCTCTTAGAAGCGCAACGACTCGAGCAACGAACGCATTACGATTTGGAAATGATGCGTGAGATGGGGTATTGTTCAGGAATCGAGAACTATTCGCGACACTTGAACTTGATGCCTGAAGGTTCAACCCCGTACACGTTAATCGATTACTTCCCGGAAGATTTTTTACTCGTCGCCGATGAGTCGCACGTGACGCTCCCGCAAGTACGCGGGATGTACAACGGGGATCAGGCACGGAAACAAGTGCTCGTCGACCACGGCTTCCGTCTCCCTTCGGCGAAGGATAACCGTCCGCTCAAGTTCGATGAGTTCGAGAAGAAAGTCTCACAAGCGATTTTCATCTCGGCGACACCAGGTCCGTACGAACTCGAACATACGCCGAACATGATTGAGCAGATCATCCGTCCGACCGGGTTACTTGATCCGACAATCGAGATTCATCCGATCAAAGGTCAGATTGACTACTTGATGGATCAGATTCGCGAACGCATCAAGCGCGACGAGCGCGTGCTCGTGACGACGCTCACGAAGAAGATGGCAGAGGACCTATCCGATTACTTACGCGAAGCGGGAATCAAGGTCAACTATATGCACTCCGAAATCAAGACGCTCGAGCGAATCGAAATCATTCGTGACCTTCGTCTCGGTAAATATGACGTGCTCGTTGGAATCAACTTGTTGCGGGAGGGTCTTGACATTCCAGAAGTCAGTCTCGTGACGATTCTCGATGCCGATAAGGAAGGATTCCTTCGTTCAGATCGTTCGCTCATCCAGACGATTGGACGAGCGGCGCGTAACGCGAACGGACATGTCATCTTGTTCGCGGACAAGATGACCGACTCGATGGCGCGTGCCATCGAAGAGACGGATCGTCGTCGGTCGATTCAACAGGCTTATAATGAAGAACATGGCATCACCCCGCAGACGATTCGAAAGGACGTCCGAGGAGTCATTCGGGCGACGGTCGAGGCGGAAGAGGAAGCACTCGAATCGCTCAGTACGATGAAGCCGGCCGAACGCGAGGTTGCGATTGCCAAGTTGGAAGAAGAAATGAAGCAAGCGGCACGCGATCTCCAGTTCGAACGCGCGGCCGAATTGCGTGACTTAATTTTGGAGTTGAAGGTAGGGAATTAAATGGCTGAAAAGAAAAATGCGATTGTCATCAAAGGGGCACGCGTCAACAATTTAAAAAATATTGACATCGATATCCCACGTGACCAGCTCGTCGTCTTGACGGGCTTGTCCGGCTCCGGGAAATCGTCACTTGCGTTCGATACGATTTATGCGGAAGGACAGCGTCGGTACGTCGAGAGCTTATCCGCCTATGCCCGTCAGTTCCTTGGACAGATGGATAAGCCAGACGTCGATACGATTGAAGGACTTAGCCCGGCCATCTCGATTGACCAGAAGACGACGAGTCGTAACCCGCGTTCGACGGTCGGTACGGTGACCGAGATTTATGATTACCTTCGTCTATTGTTTGCACGAATCGGGAAACCGGTCTGTCCGAACCACGGCATCGAGATCTCGAGTCAAACGATTTCACAGATGGTCGACCAGGTGATGGAGTTGCCGGAGCGGACACGACTCCAGATTTTGGCGCCAATCGTGTCGGGTCGGAAAGGGACGCACGTGAAAGTATTCGACTCGTTAAAGAAAGAGGGATTCGTCCGTGTCCGTGTCAATGGTGAAACGATTGAATTGACGGATGAGATTGAGCTCGATAAAAACAAGAAGCATTCGATTGAAGTCGTCGTCGACCGCCTCGTGGTCCGACCTGACGTCGAAGGGCGCCTCGCCGACTCACTCGAGACGGCATTACGTCTTGCGGACGGCCGTGTCATTATCGATAAGATGGATGGCACCGAGCTCCTCTTCAGTGAGCATCACGCCTGTCCGATCTGCGGGTTCTCCATCGGCGAACTCGAACCTCGGATGTTCTCATTCAACTCGCCATTCGGTGCATGTCCGACGTGTGATGGTCTTGGGACGAAACTAGACGTCGACCCAGAACTCGTCATCCCGGACTCGTCGAAGACGTTGAAAGAGGGGGCGATTGCAGCATGGCAACCGACAAGTTCCCAGTACTATCCACAACTTTTGGCTGCGATGTGCCAGCATTTCAACATCGACATGGACGTGCCGTTCGAGCGCCTATCAAAACGTGATCAGGACCTCGTCTTGAACGGATCTTCGGAGGAATCGTTCCTCTTCCGCTATGAGAACGACTTCGGTCAAGTGCGGACGAATACCATTTTCTTTGAAGGGGTGCTCCGTAACATCGAGCGCCGTTACCGGGAGACGACATCCGACTATATCCGTGAGCAGATGGAAATGTACATGGCGACACATGCGTGTCCGACATGTCACGGCTATCGCTTGAAAGAAGAGTCGCTCGCCGTCAAGATCACGGGTCAGCATGTCGGGCAAGTGACGGAGAAATCGGTCGTGAACGCACTCGCGTTCTTTGAAGGACTCAACGAGCAGTTGAGCGAGAAAGAGATCGCCATCGCCCGTCTCATCCTCCAAGAGATTCGGGAACGACTCAGTTTTTTGAATAACGTCGGTCTCGACTACTTGACGCTCTCTCGTGCCGCTGGAACACTCTCGGGTGGAGAGGCGCAGCGGATTCGTCTCGCGACACAAATTGGGTCTCGTCTCACGGGTGTCTTGTATGTCCTTGACGAACCATCCATCGGTCTTCATCAACGTGATAACGACCGGTTGATTTCGACCCTCAAACAGATGCGGGACATCGGCAACACGCTCATCGTCGTCGAGCATGACGAGGACACGATGATGGAAGCCGACTACTTGATCGATATCGGACCAGGCGCAGGAGAACATGGCGGACAGGTCATTGCGGCCGGGACGCCGAAACAACTGATGAAAAATAAAAACTCGCTCACCGGTCAATATCTTGCCGGGAAGAAGTTCATCCCACTTCCGGCTGAACGGAAGATGCCAGACGAACGTTTCTTAAAGATCGTCAAAGCAGAAGAGAACAACCTAAAAGACGTCGACGTTTCCATTCCACTCGGGATGTTCGTTGCCGTAACAGGGGTCTCGGGATCGGGTAAATCGACCCTCATCAATGAGATTCTCTATAAATCGCTCGCGCACAATATGAACCGGGCCAAAGCGAAGCCAGGCAAGCACAAGAAGATTGAAGGACTTGAGCATATCGATAAGGTCATCGATATCGACCAATCCCCGATCGGACGGACCCCTCGTTCGAACCCGGCCACGTATACGGGTGTCTTTGATGATATTCGTGACGTCTTCGCCTCGACGAATGAAGCGAAGATGCGCGGCTACAAGAAGGGACGTTTCAGTTTCAACGTTAAAGGCGGGCGCTGTGAAGCATGTCGTGGGGATGGGATCATCAAAATCGAGATGCACTTCCTTCCTGACGTCTACGTTCCGTGTGAGGTCTGTCACGGGAAACGCTATAATCGTGAAACGCTCGAAGTGAAGTACAAAGGGAAGACGATCGCAGACGTCCTTGATATGACGATTGAGGAAGGACTCGAATTCTTTGACAAGATTCCGAAAATCAAGCGGAAGATTCAAACGATTTATGACGTCGGTCTTGGCTATATGAAACTCGGTCAGCCAGCGACGGAACTTTCGGGTGGGGAAGCCCAGCGTGTCAAACTCGCTTCGGAACTTCATAAACGGTCGACCGGGAAAACGATTTATATTCTGGACGAACCAACGACCGGTCTTCACGTCGACGACATCGCGCGCTTGTTGAAAGTGTTGCAACGTCTTGTCGAGAACGGGGACACGGTGCTTGTCATCGAGCATAACCTCGATGTCATCAAGTCGGCCGATTATTTGATTGACCTCGGACCAGAGGGTGGAGATGGTGGCGGACTCATCGTCGCAACGGGGACACCAGAAGAAGTCGCGGAAGTGTCAGGCTCGTATACCGGTAAGTATTTGAAGCCGGTTCTCGAACGAGATGCAGCCCGAGTGAAACCGAAAGCAGGAAAAAAGAAATAAGTATAGAAATGGTGAGAAACGGGAAGGTAATTGACGTGCAACCAAATTGAAGGGGGAAAACGAACGTGAAACAAGAAATGCGTGAACTGATTCTCCAGCAAGTGAAGGAAGGCAAGATGACGATCGAGGAGGCGATGACGCAACTCGAACGTCTCGAGCGACTTGAACCGGAACAGGTTCAAGCGCTTGAAGAGCGACAGGATACAGAAAAGGTCGATGCCTATTCGGTTGAATCGCTCACAACGAAACTGACATCTGCAGTGGAAGGGCTCGTGACGAAACTTCGCGACAGCGACTTTTCATTCAGCTCGAACTTTGGTCCGGAAGTGACGTATTCGAAGTCGTTCCCGTTCACAGGTAGCGATATCTCGCTCGACCTGTTCAACGCGTCGGCTACGATTGTTTCGTCTGATGCCGAAGATTGTGAACTGATTGTCACGGGTCGTCCGCTTCGCCAACAAGATGCGGATAAGGCGCTCGAACAATTACAGTCTGCGGTTAAGCACTCTGTCATTGGTGATCGTCTCGTCGTTTCGCTCCGTGACAAACTCGTCCGAGCCCACGTGGAACTGTACGTCCCGCACCACCATTTCAACCGCCTTCTTGTTCAGACGTTGAACGGCGAAGTCCGTGCCGATGGTCTCGATGTCGAGAACGTTCGTGTGCAAACCGCAAACGGGCGTGTCGTGCTCCATGACGTGCATGCATCCGAACTATTACTGAACACTGGTAATGGGACAGTCGAGGTCGAAGGTGTCGAAGCGGAACTCGTTCACGTTCGGACCGGAAACGGTGCCGTCATCGTCGGTGGGAAGTACGATAAAGCCTCCCTCAAGACCGGGAACGGAAACATCCGCGCGGAACTGGCGACAGCTCGTCCTGCCAAGTTTGAACTCGCGTCACTCGCCGGAAACATTCGACTCGTGTTACCACATGGCGTCGAGGTCGAAGGGGAGCTCGAGACGAACTTCGGTGGTCTGCACTGCTTGCTTGATGAGCTCGAAATCATCCGTGACCGCAAGGACGTCGCACAGCGTCGTCTGGAATTCTTATCGGGTCGCGGTCAAACCCCTCGTATCGAAGTCGAGGCGGGGACGCGTACCGGTACAATCGATTTGGAGCACGGTTCGGTCTATACGCCATCCACATTCCTCGATGAAGATAAAGTGGAACCGGCTGACCCGGTCGATCCTGTCGACCCGGGCGATTTGAACAATCCGTTCCATCAACAATAAGAAAATCCCGAAGGCTGAGCCTTCGGGATTTTTTGATTATAGATTCATTTCGTACTCCATCTGTTGCCAATCCATCATCTGTGTATCAAACAGAGTGAAGGCGCTGATAGTAAACACGATGAAGAGGACCGGTCCGGCAATCAAGAGAATGATTCCAAGAAGGCGCATCGACTTCGAGCGATTCCAATAGAAGATGATGGCGACAATCATGGAGATGAGCGCTCCGGACAAGAAGAATCCGATGATGTTCAAGATGAACAAGAGCAAGATCGTCTCGTTTTTCGTCGCGGCATATTCTTTCCACATATCGATCAATGATTTGATGATGTAAACGAGTGACCCAATTCCAATCACTAGCGCAAATAAGATGACAATTCCGAATAAACCTCCCATTATTCCACCTCCTAGTAAGCCTATACCCTACATACGAACGGCGTAATAGGATGGTTTCAACAATTTTTTGACACGTTCTTCATCACTTCCCTAGCCCGTCTTAGAAAGAGCTATGATACAATAATGAGCGTGAAAGGGGCAGATACTGATGCAAAATATCGTACGTACCGCTCAAGTTGTTGAGCGTTTTAAACTTCAAGTCATTGCGGGAGAGGAAGGACTTCATCGTCCGGTCGCAACACCCGACCTGAGTCGACCGGGTCTCGTCCTTGCCGGCTATTATACGCACTATGCCAAAAACCGCCTGCAAGTGCTTGGGAAGACGGAGTTGACATTCTATGCGAGCCTCTCGGAAGAGAAGCGTCGTGAGCGCGCTAAAATCTTGTGTACGGAACAGACGCCAGGAATTTTAATCACGCGTGGCTTCGATATTCCGAAAGAAATCGAAGAAGAAGCGGAAACGGCAAACGTTCCGCTCATGCGGACGAATGCGGTGACGACCTCAATCGAATCACAAATCACGAACTTCCTAGAGATGGAACTCGCACCGATGACGGCGATGCACGGTGTGCTGGTCGATATTTACGGTGTCGGTGTCCTCATCAAGGGCCAGAGTGGTGTCGGTAAATCGGAGACGGCACTTGAACTCGTCAAACGAGGTCACCGCCTCGTCGCCGATGATTCGGTCGAGATTCGTCAAACGGGGGACCAACTCCTCGTCGGATCAGCACCGAAGCTCATTCGTCACCTGCTCGAGATTCGTGGGATCGGCATCATCGACGTCATGACGTTGTTCGGTGCGGGGGCGGTGCGGTCGCATAAAAAGATCAGCCTCATCGTCAACTTGGAGAACTGGGACGCGGGCAAAGTATACGACCGTGTCGGACTCGACCACAATACGATGAAAATCATCGACAGTGAAGTCCCGCTCCTCACGATCCCTGTTCGACCTGGTCGAAACTTGGCGGTCATCATCGAGGTCGCGGCGATGAACTATCGTCTACAGAACATGGGAATCAATACGGCTGAAGAGTTCGCGCAACGTCTCGCGAACGCCATTCAGGATACTGAAGGAGACTTGTGAGCATGGTAGAACCGACATTTGATCGTGTGGCGTTTGAGATTGGCTCTTTGCCAATCTATTGGTACGGTATGATTATCGCCTTCGGGGCGATGCTTGGTCTCGTCCTCGCCTTATACGAAGCAAAACGTATCAATTATGATTCGGAACGACTCGTGGATGTCGTCATCTGGTCGATTCCGATCAGCATCGTCTTCGCGCGCATTTATTACGTGACGTTCCAATGGGATTATTATTCAGAGAACCTCGGACAAATCATCGACATTCGTCAAGGTGGGATTGCCATTCATGGAGCCATCTTCGGTGCTCTCCTTGTCGTCATCGTCTATTGTATGCGAAAGTCGATGTCGTTCTGGAAAGTGACGGACATCTTGGCGCCATCGCTTCTTCTCGGACAAGCCATCGGGCGTTGGGGAAACTTTATGAACCAAGAGGCACATGGTGGCGAGACGACGCGTAGTTTCTTGCAAGATACGCTCATGCTACCAGACTGGATCGTCAATCAGATGTACATCGATGGGACTTATTATATCCCGACCTTCTTATATGAAAGTGTATGGAATATCATCGGGGTCATCCTTCTCGTCGCGTGGCGCATGATTGGCAATCCACGACGTGGGTATATCTTCTTGTCATACCTCGTCTGGTACTCAATCGGTCGCTTCTATATCGAGGGACTTCGTACGGACAGTCTCATGTCCGGAGATTTGCGTGCGGCGCAAATGGTGTCAATCGCCTTGATCCTCTTCGGTATCGTCACGATGATTCTTCGTCGCAAGACGAAACGTTACAACGACCCATCAGAGAAAGGATTGTTTGATTAATGGATACGATCTTATTTGATTTAGACGGTACATTACTCGATACGAATCCACTCATTATCGCGAGTTTCCGCCATACGTTCGACTATTATTTCCCGGAACATACGTATCGGGATGAAGACATTTATCGCTTCATCGGACCGACGCTCGAAAAGTCGTTCCGTGAACTCAACGAGCCGGAATGGAAAGAGATGCAAGCCTTCTATCGGAGCTTCAACATCGCCATGCATGACCAACTCGTCGCAGAGTACCCAGGAGTCATCGAGGGGCTATATCGCCTTCATGCGAAAGGATACAAGATGGGCATCGTCACGTCGAAAGGTCGTCCGGTAGTCGAGCGCGGTCTTCGATTGTTCAATATCGACCACTTATTTGACGTCGTCGTGACAGCGGATGATGTCGAGAACGAAAAACCTCACGCTGAACCAGTCGAGCGTGCACTACAAGCACTCGACTCGTCACCAGAACGCGCCGTCATGGTCGGAGACAACGACACGGATATCTTCAGCGGGAAAAATGCCGGAACGAAGACGGTCGCTGTCGGCTGGGCCCTCAAAGGGCGTCCATTCCTCGAATCGCTCGAACCGGACGTCATCATCGACTCGATGGAACATTTCGAGGCGTGGCTAGACGAGGTCAGTATTCATGCGTAAGACGACACGATATCACATCGAGGGACCGAATCCGCTTTGGCAAATGTATCAGACGATTCGCTTTCTGCGTGTCTTCAAAAACACGACGGTCGTTCTGGTCGGTCGTTACTTTCCGTCGGTGAAGGCAAAGCGTTGGCTTTACCAGACGTTCCTCGGGATGAATATCGGAGAATATAGTGCCCTTGCTCTCATGGTCACACCGGACGTCATGTTCCCGGAACGTATCACGATTGGTCGCAATACGGTCATCGGATTCAATTCGACGATCCTCTGTCATGAGTATCTCGTAGACGAGTATCGGATCGGGGACGTCATCATCGGTGATGGCGTATTGATCGGTGCGAACGTTACCATCCTGCCAGGGGTAACCATCGGGGACGGTGCCGTCATCGGCGCGGGCGCGGTCGTGCATCGTGACGTCTTACCAGGAGAGCGGGTCATCGGTTCAAAGCTTCAATCGTTGACACATATTTGACACAATTTTTCGCAAAATGTTTTCATGAGTATTTTGTTCATACAGAATCAATATTACTTGAGCGGTATCACTTTTTTTTAAAGAGATGCCGCTTTTTCATGGATAAATGTACAGAAATGAAGCTATCATATTTTCGTTCAAAAACAATTTTTGAACCTAGTAAAAAATATTCATTATAGAGGGAATATAGTCGCAATTTTTTTTAACTTTTTCAGTTGCCCTCGCTGTTCGAGTGCGGTATTCTTATCCCTGCAACTAAAAAAAGATTTAGAGATGATGTGGAGGATTTAGAATATGGAAGCGAACTATGAAGCAGTAATGACGCTACCCGAACCAGAATCTCCGCTCGCTGCGGAGCTCCACTACTATAGAGGTCGTCGTGCGTTACGTGAAGGTCGCCTGGATGAAGCGACTTTTTTCATGGCTGAAGCGACAGCGGCAGCCACGCATCGCGTCGACTATCATAAACAGTACGCAGAACTGTTATTTGAAGTAGGGGAGGTCTACCACGCCAATGACGTGTGGAAACGAGTATTAGAGCTCGATGAGACCGCAACAGAGGCACTGTATCACTTAGCAAGCAACTGTGCCTATGTCTCTCAATATGAGGAAGCGGCGCACTATGCATCCGAATATCTCGCCCGTGACACGAAAGGTCACTTCAGGGAAGCCGTGCAATCCCTTCTTGAACTGATCGAACTCGAACAAGAGTTAGAGGACGAGGAAGAAGACGAATTGATCACGTGGCATACGGAAGCGCAGCGTCAAATCGATAAAGGACGATTGTTTGCGGCAAAGGCGACACTCGAGCGTCTCATCGGTCAATATCCATCGTTTTGGCCAGCATACAACAATCTGTCGGTCGTCAGTTTTTACCTTGGTGATGACCAAGCGGCATTCCGGACGCTCGAATACGTGCTCGACCAAAATCCAGGCAACTTGCATGCAATCTTGAACACGATTCTCTTGCTCCATGAAGCGGGTCAATCGGAAGTGGCCCTGCAGTTGTCGACACCGCTCACACGTGTCCGTCCACTCCAATTTGACTTACGTTATAAATTAGCGACGACACTCGCGCTTGTCGGACATTACGACCGTGCATATGAAGAACTACGTCTATTGAAAGACCGCGGATTCCGTGGGGACTCATTGTTTGGGCATTGGCTCAGCGTGTCTGCCTATAAGACAGGACGACTTGAAGAGGCAGCCACCTACTTGAACAATGAAGAGATGAAACAGTTTGAAGAGAAACAAAGCTTCGACATCCGAGAAAACCTCGAATTTCGTTCGGCACTCGTCCAAGGATTGCGTCAAGAGAGCGACTTGGCTCGAATCGAGATTATCCGAATCATCTGCAACTTAAAAGATGACGAAGCGTTCGAAGCGCTTGCGCTCACGAATGCGGTGACGGAAAACGAGACGGTCCGTGCGTTCGCAGAGATGTGTCGTGCCGACCTTTGTCAGCAACCGTTCAAAGGAGACGTCCGGATCAAGCGTGCGTTTGATGCGCTCGTCTTGGCTGAAGCACATGTATCAGAAGCGGAACGGATGAGCCTAGAGGGCGACTTCTATGAACGTTTCGCGACGCTTCTGTTGTCTGATGAATCATTCATGGACGTAACGGCATCGGCCGCTGCGCTCATCTGGATGTTTTATACGAAACGGGACGCATTGATTCTCGAAGATTGTGCGAACGCCTTCCATCTCTCGGTCGACACGTTGACAGAGACGGTCCGTTCGTTCAAAAGGACACTCGAACAAGCATAAAGATAGACGATACCCTTACAGGTTTCTTATACTAAAGGCAATCAATTTCTTGCAGAGGTGGAATCAACATGACAGAAGAAAAAATTTATGACGTCATTATCATCGGTGCCGGTCCTGCCGGAATGACCGCTGCGCTATATGCTTCACGTGCGAACCTTTCAACACTTATGATTGAACGTGGGATTCCAGGTGGTCAGATGGCCAACACGGAAGACATCGAGAACTATCCGGGCTATGACAGCATCCTTGGTCCTGACTTGTCTCAAAAAATGTTCGACCATTCGAAAGCGTTCGGTGCGGAGTATGCATATGGGGACGTGCAAAGCATCTCGGATGAAACACAATATAAAATCGTGCATGCGCACAACCGTGACTATAAAGCACGTGCAATCATCCTCGCCTCTGGTGCTCAGTATAAGAAAATCGGCGTACCGGGAGAAGAAGAACTCGGTGGCCGTGGCGTATCGTACTGTGCGGTATGTGACGGAGCGTTCTTCAAAGGGAAAGATTTGTTCGTCATCGGCGGTGGCGACTCGGCTGTTGAAGAAGGTGTCTTCTTGACACGCTTTGCGAACAAGGTGACGATCGTTCACCGTCGCGATGAGCTTCGCGCTCAGAAGATTCTTCAAAAACGTGCGTTCGACAATGAGAAAATCGATTTCATTTGGAACCACACATTGAAAGAAATCACAGAGAAAGACGGGAAAGTCGGTGGAGCTCGTCTCGTCAGCACAGTTGACGGGACAGAGACAGACCACGAGATTGACGGCGTCTTTATCTATATCGGGATGAACCCGATTACAGGATTCGTTCAAGACCTCGGCATCACGAACGAACAAGGTTACATCGTCACGAACGAGGCGATGGAAACGAATATCCCAGGGATTTTCGCGGCCGGTGACGTCCGTGAGAAAACGCTCCGTCAAGTCGTCACAGCGACGAACGACGGGTCGATTGCCGCTCAGAATGCTCAACACTTCATCGAGGGGCTCCTCGAATCGTTGCAAGAACAAAACGCATGATTCAAGAAGGTAGGACTGCGGGGAACCGCGGTCCTTCTCTTTTTTTCGGACGTTCGTTATACTAGATGGAGAGAGCTACACACACGGCTCGGTTGTCAATTTTAAGGGGGCGTCAGCGAGATGGAAGACTTTAAAGGATTAGAAGAATTGATCATCATCAGTGGAATGAGCGGGGCTGGAAAGTCGGTCGCCATGAATAGTTTCGAGGACCTCGGCTATTTTTGTGTCGACAACTTGCCACCGGTGCTCTTGCCACAATTGATTGATGTCATCAGCTCGGTCCGACCGAAAATCGCGGTCGCCATCGATACACGGACACGAGACTTTATCGATAGCTTATTCATCGTCATCGACGATTTGGAAAAAAAGAATGTGCATCCGCACCTGTTGTATTTAGAGACGCGGGACGACGTGCTCGTTCGCCGTTATAAAGAGACGCGACGGTCCCATCCGCTCGCACCGGAAGATGCGCCACTTGTCGGCATTAAGATGGAGCGCGAACTGTTAGAAGGGTTCCGTGATCGGGCTCACACGCTGTATGATACGAGTGAATTGAAGCCTCAGATGTTGAAGGACCGCATCCTCCAACAATTCAATGAAGAACGGATCCCGTTCACAGTCAACTTCATGTCATTCGGTTTCAAACATGGGGTTCCGCTCGATATCGACTTGTTGTTCGATGTTCGCTTCATAACGAACCCATTCTATATCCCTGAGCTCCGTCCACTCACGGGTCAGACGACAGAAGTACAGGAATACGTCATGTCTCATCCGGAGGCACGAGCATTTTATAAAAAGTTGATCGACATGCTCGAGTTCCTTCTCCCGCAATATAAACGGGAAGGCAAGACGCAAGTCGTCGTGGCGTTCGGTTGCACCGGTGGGAAGCATCGGTCGATTACCTTCGCTGAGAAAGTGTCGGAGCACTTTGCTGAACGTTATAACGTGAAGACGGTCCACCGAGACCTCGCTCACGCGACGAAGGAGAAGTGACATGAGACGAGATCGGAAAGTAGTCGCTATCGGGGGAGGGACAGGATTGTCCACTCTCGTTCGTGGGTTGAAACATTATCCACTCGATATCACGGCAATCGTCACGGTCGGGGACGACGGGGGGAGCTCGGGACGTCTTCGTGACGAGTTTCATATGTTGCCTCCGGGCGATATCCGTAACGTCATCTTGGCATTGTCGGAAGTCGAACCGTTAATGGATAAGATTTTACAATACCGCTTCGATACGGGATTTGGTTTAGAAGGGCATTCCCTTGGAAACTTGATGCTCACGGCGGCGACCCACATCTGCGAAGGCTCGTTTGTCAAAGCGATCGATGTCATGTCGCAGCTCTTGAACGCACAAGGAAAAGTATTGCCGGTGACTGAGACGCTCATGACCCTCGCAGCCGAGTTTGAGGACGGCACCATCGTCCAAGGGGAATCCAAGATTCCGCTACATGAGCAACCGATCAAACGGATGTTTTTACTCGAAGAAGGCATTGAACCGGCCCCGGGCGTCGTCGAGGCGATTGAAGAGGCAGATGTCATCGTGCTCGGTCCAGGGAGTCTCTATACGAGTATCATCCCGAACTTGCTCATCCCAGCTGTACGGGAAGCCATCATCCGCTCGAAAGTCCCGGTCGTCTATATTTGTAACGTGATGACGCAACCAGGTGAGACGAAAGGCTATGACGCGATGAAACACTTGAAAGTCATCGAGTCGTACCTTGGGAAGGCATCGATTGACACGATTGTCGTCAACAACGAACCGATTGAAGAAGAGTATTTGGAGCGTTACCGTGAGGATGGATCGGAAGAGGTCCGCTTCGATCGGAAGAAGCTCCGGAACTATGGTACGAACGTTCTCGCTGGGGACATCGTCGACTATAATCGGGAGTATATCCGTCATGATTCCGACGCCATCGCCGGACTCGTCATGCAGCGGGTACTCCGCATCAAGAAGCCGCGCTCATTTCAAGAATTGGAACTGAAATAAAGATTGTTGGAAAGATAGAAAGGAGGGGGACTCGATGAGCTTTGCCTCAGATGTGAAGAAAGAATTGACACAACTCGAAGTGACCGACGCGGAAGCGAAAGCGGAACTGTCGGCACTCGTTCGGATGAACGGGGTCATCTCGCTCGCCCTTGGACGAGGTATGACCTTAGATGTCTCGACGGAGAACGCCTCGATCGCCCGGCGGATTTACTCGTTGATGAAACGCCTTTACGACCATCCGTTAGACTTGTTCGTACGGAAGAAAATGCGTTTGAAAAAGAACAACGTCTACATCGTCCGAGTGTCTCAGCATGCGGAAACGATGCTTCGGGATCTTGAGATCCTCGGAGAGAATTACGAGATGATTCGGACACTGAACTCGGATATGACGGGGGACGAGAACTTAGCGCGCGCTTACTTGCGTGGCGCCTTCCTCGCAGGCGGGTCAATCAACCATCCGAAAACGTCCTCGTACCACCTCGAAATCTATAGCTTGTACGAAAACCATAACCAGGCACTACGTGATTTGGCGAACCGGTTTGAGTTGAATGCGAAGACGCTCGAACGGAAAAAAGGGCATATCCTGTATATGAAAGAAAGTGAAAAGATTTCGGACTTCCTCAAGTTGATCGGGGCGACCCGGGGTATGTTGGAGTTCGAAGACGCACGAATCATCAAAGATATGCGAAACTCGGTCAACCGTCTCGTCAACTGTGAGACGGCCAACTTGAACAAGACGGTCGGTGCGGCATTGCGCCAAGTCGAGAACATCAAGTTCTTGGAGCGGACGGTCGGACTCGACGTTTTACCGAAAAAATTGCGGGAAATCGCCGAACTGCGCGTCACGCATCAAGACGTCTCGTTACAAGAGCTCGGGGAGATGCTCGAGTCCGGTCCGATCTCGAAGTCAGGAATCAACCATAGACTTCGTAAAATTGACCAGATTGCCGAGCGCGTGCGCAGCGGCGATGAGATCGCATCCTCGTGATGCGGTTGCGCCAAAACCATTCTTCCTATATAATAAGCAATTGTGTATAGGTTTTATGAAAAGCGAGTAAAAGGAGCTTCATCATTATGTCGAATGAAAAGAAAAGATTATCGCTCACGATTGACGCTAAGCTCGACCAGGTCATCACAGAGCGTGCTAAAGAAATCGGAATTCCGAAAAGTGCACTCGTCACGTTCGCTACAAGCCTCTTCTTGAACCAGCTTCGTGCGGAAGAGTTGTTGAACGGGGACAAGAACGCAATCTACGAAGTCATTCGTAAAGACTACGAGTTGCTCACGAGCGTAAAGAATTTAGATAACTAAGTGAAAGGTTGACTCCGGTCAGCCTTTTTTAGTTGCATCTCTTTCAGAAATTTGGAATAGTGGTGATAATGAATTGGAACGGAGGTCGATCAAATGGGTCAAATCTTACTCATCCTACTGCTACAACTAATCTACGTTCCGGTGTTAACGCTCCGGACGATCATGCTCGTGAAAGGGAAGACCGTCATCGCCGGTCTATTCGGAACGTTAGAAACGCTAATCTATATTTTTGCGCTCGGCATCGTGTTCCAGGATCTGACGACGGTCGGTATGATCGTGTATGCGGTCGGCTTCGGGCTCGGAATCTTACTTGGCGGTTTCGTCGAACGAAAACTCGCCATCGGTTACAACATGATTCAAGTCCATACGAAAGAATATCCAGCGGAACTCATCCAACAGATGCGTGACAACGGATATGGAGTTACGCATTATCAAGGGCAAGGACGTGACGGGGTCCGTTACCGTCTTGACGTATTGGCGGCCCGTACCCGGATGAAAGAACTGCGTGAACTCGTCGAGAAGCATGAACCGAAAGCGTTCCTCGTCGCATTTGACCCAATCGACTTCAAAGGCGGTTATATGATGAAAGGACTGCGTCGCCCGAAATGACGCACAAGACTCACGAAAGTGGGTCTTTTTTTGTTAGAGTAGGGATTTTATCTCGTGATAGGGAACTAGTGAAGAAAGGAGATGAGACCGTGAAACGAAATCGACGTGTGTGGATGATCTTACTGTTTGTACTTGTCGGGGCGGGAATCGTTTATTTCGCCATGACCTTATTTGGGGATGGAGAGGACAGTGTCAAGCCGCCGCTTCCAACGATTCGGGTTGGTTCGGTATCGGCAGAAGTGGAACAATCGACGTACTGTTGGGAGACCGGCAATCAAGCGACATGCGCCGATTACGGACTACCGGAAGCGGACGATCTTCAACTGATCACTGTCAAACCGGGAGACCGGATCGATGTCGTCTATCATGCAGAACCGATGACATCGAGTTTCAATCGAATCGAGGATGGAGAACTCGTCTCTTCCGAACTCGTCGTTCCGGATGAGCCGGGCATCTATCTCTATGAAGTCGGCGGAGAGTGGTCGCAAGGAGATAGCCGATACGTCTTCGGTGTCCGGGTCCCTGAAAACTAATGATTGACCTGCCTCTAAGGGGCGACTGTACAGTGAAAGTAGGAGGTGGGGAAACCGTGATTCCAATCGGAAGAGTCGCCCATGTGACCGGATTGTCGGTCAAGGCGATCGAATTTTATGAAGCGCGCGGATTGGTCCGCCCGACGCGGACCGAGAATCAGTATCGAATGTACGGGATGGAAGAGATTCGACGGTTAAGTGAAATCAAACGATTACGTCAAATTGGACTCCGTCTAGAACAAATTCAATCGGGTCTACCGGTTGATACATTACTAGAAACACGATTGGATGAAGTCCAGGCAGAAATCGAACGACTTCATCGAATCGAGAGGCAGATTCGATTGATGCAATCAGGAGGGGACGATATGAAGATTCGATATGAGATGTTGAATGAAGCCATTTCCGTCTATGGATATGGTGGTACGTTAGAGGAGATTCCGCATATGTGGGCCAAGCTGCAACCGGAACTGACGACGGACGAGTCGTACGGGGTCTGTCTCCCGCAGGAGAACGGTTATATCGCGGGGATGACGAAGCCGGTGTCGGGAGAAAGTGCGCGAAGTGTCGAACTGACGAAAGGGAACTATATCGTCGCGACGGTGCAGGGAGGCATCCCGATGATTCCGTCTACGTATGAGCAGCTAGTAAACGTTCCAGATGTGACGCTACGAGACGCGGTCGACTTCGAGCGCTATATTCACGGTCAAGGTGGAGCGGACGACATCATTGAGATTTGGATGCCCATCGAATAGAAAAAAGAACGCATCCATCGATGCGTTCTTTTTTTAGAGGAAATGATGGAGATGTAACGTATTTTTAGCTTGCTCCGGAGTGAGATGGAAGGCGTGCTCAGTAGCGCCCTCTAGTAAACTCTGTTCAATTGGCTCTAATTCATATGTGTAAATCCCGTCCTCGAAGTCGGGAGTTCCGATGATGTTGACAGGAATCGATTGGTCCTGCGATTTCATCAGAATGGAGAACTGTAAAAAATCGTTCGGCGGTAAAAACAAGGTCGTATATAATTTGAACGACTTACGATCTTCCATTGACACTAGAGCAGGTGCTCGACCCAAATCGGACGTGAACGATTGGATGCGAGAAAAAATCATTTGAACGGGAATCAACATCGTGTGACCTTCGAGTGAACTCACTTCTGTCGGAGGTAAATACGTTTGATCAAGGAGACGAATCATCTGCTCGCTCTCGACCGGTGGACTGAAGAGATAACCTTGAATCGTTTGGACGCCATGGTCCCGCAGCCAGTTCAAATCACGGAAACATTCGACACCTTCTACGACGATATCCATACCAAATTCTTTTGCGATATACATCAAGCTACGGACGATGGCTTGTGACTTCACATTTTGATGAATGCCGTGTGCGAAAATTCGGTCGACCTTCATGATTTGGACATTATAATCCTGTACGTACGCGAGTGAAGAATAACCGGTACCGAAGTCGTCAAATGACACGGTGATACCGAATGCATTCAATGTCTCAAACACGGACTTCATTCGATCTCGGTTCTCCAATAGCGTTGATTCTGGAATTTCAATTTCTAAATAATGAGGTAGGATGTTGTGTCTCGTATAGGATTGTTGAATTTGTTGCATGTAGTTATCTAGATAGAAATAGGAAGCCGGGATGTTTATTGAAATCGGGATGCATGTCGGAAGCTGATTCATAAATCGACAGACTTCCTCGATTAAAAAGTCCGTCAATTCCACAATCTGTTGGTTGTGCTCAATCAACGGAATAAATTCAGCAGGTGAGATGGGTCCCCAAGTTGGATGTGTCCAGCGCATCAGTGCCTCAGCGCCAACAATTTCACCGGTCCACGCATGGACTTTCGGTTGATAGACAACAAACAGCTCCCTATTTTTGATGGCGGTGCGTAAATCATTGATCAACGTATAGCGACGCAAGGATGGCAAGTCAACGCTCGATGAATAGAACGCCAGATTGGAATGTCCCTGTGTGTAAGCGTGATTTGTCACCTGAACGGTATGGGCAATCAGTTCGTTCGCTGTCATCCCGTCATGTGGGGAGCGACAGACACCGACGGAAACGTGTGGGAAGATTTCATACTCACTGATGCTGTAAGCGCGTTCGGACAAGGTGGTCAACTTTTCACCGAAACGCCGGACTCTCTCATCGGTCCAATAACTAGGAATCACGATGCAATATAAATCTTCATGAATGACAGCTAATAAGGCATCATCAGGAACGTAAGGTTGGAGCGTGCCAATCGTTACGGCATTCCATTCATCCGCTAATTCAAAGCCTAGTGTTTGTTTGACCTCCGCATAGTGATTGAAGGAAATTCCAATCATCGTGACGGATTGCGCCTCTTCTAATAGTTCTTCGATATGTGTCTTTAACGTATCTCGATTGGCAATTCCCGTAATCGGGTCCACTGTCCGTAATGTGGTGATTTCTTGCTCCTGTTCTTGCAGTCGCGTAATATTTTTCAAATAGGAGCGGTAACCGGTTACATTTTTATTCTGATCCCAGATAGGTTCACGCTTTTCTTCCACCCACTTCAATTCATCCTTTACATAAACACGATATATGTAAGTAGCGGATTCTCCTTGTAACGTCTCATGACGTGATGAGGTGAGTCGTTCCAAATCTTCTGGATGAAGAAACTGCTTCCAAACTTCGAGCGTGATATCAGAAGGCTCAATCTCAAATCCAATCATACGGAATAGGCCAGGAGAAACGTGTTGGAACGTATCGCTCTGAAAATCAAACTCCATCATCCCGGCTTCGATAAACTGATTGAATTTCTCAATCTTCTCATTGTCAGTTTGGTAGACCGATTGATCCATCACCGCGCATGTAAGTAGTTTTCGATCCATAGATAAATGGCTACGTACGACATAATGGTGGTATTGCGATTCTTCTAAATGAAAGATTCGAACAACAGACTCCCGCATCTCAATCTCAGGGTCGATCATCAACTCACCAAGAATCTTTAAATACACATTTAAATCATCTGGATGGAGTAACTGTTTGAAGAGTAGCGGTGTATGTGTATCCGATGAAATAGTGCTAAGTCCGAACATATCTTTCAATGATCCAAATGTCTCGAAATAGTGAGTCTCTAAATTGAACTCAAAGAGGGCGAGACCGTGAATGTCGCCGAAGACTTGACGATAAGCATCAAAGCGCATGCGTTCTTGTGCGAGCTCATTTTCATATGTTTGCTCTATCACCGAGAACACCAAGGTAATCTCAGGGTGAACAGAAATAGGGACGGGCATCAATTGAAATAGACGATTCGACGGTTGAAGACGAACTTGAATCCCATCGTGTAACGAAGTCATGGATTCCGCAAAAGGGTCCAATTCGTTTGACAGTATTTCAACAAATTCTTCGATGGATTCTGAAAGCAACTTTTCGAACGAAGGGTTGACGAACCAAATTTCATCATCTTTAGTAAGAGCACATATGGCTTCAGGTGAATGCATCCAATATTCCGGTAATGAAGCATGATTATCCGAATCATCAAACGGAATAATTGAACTGAAATGTAATAATTTTTTCAAAATAAACCTCCCGATTTGGTCTACATTATCTATATATTCCTATTTATTATAGGTCTCTTATTCAGAAAATAGGGTCAATATCTTTTTAACTTGCAGGTTTCAGAAGTCAATAAAAAAGACACACATCCAATTAGGATTGTGTGTCTTTCGGAAAATTAACGTGTCATGACTTTGTCGATGAGACCGTAGTCTTTCGCTTGGTCAGCTGCCATGAAGTAGTCACGCTCTGTATCGCGCTCGATGACTTCAAGTGGCTGTCCAGTGTTTTCTGCCATGATTTGGTTCAACTTCTCGCGCATCTTGATGATGCGTTCTGCGTGAATCTTGATGTCTGACGCTTGGCCTTGTGTGCCGCCGAGCGGTTGGTGAATCATGATTTCTGCGTTCGGTAATGCGAAGCGTTTCCCTTTTTCACCGGCTTGGAGCAAGAAGGCACCCATCGATGCAGCCATTCCGATACAAATCGTCGACACGTTCGGCTTGATGAAGTTCATCGTGTCATAGATCGCCATACCCGCTGTGATCGAACCACCTGGGCTGTTGATGTAGAGTGAGATGTCCTTTTCTGGGTCCTCAGCCGCAAGGAAGAGGAGCTGTGCGACGATTGAGTTCGCGACGTTGTCGTCAATCGCACTTCCGAGAAGGATGATGCGGTCTTTAAGCAAGCGTGAGTAGATGTCATACGCGCGCTCCCCACGGCCTGTCTGTTCGATAACTGTTGGAATTAACATTGAATCTGCCTCCTTTATGTAGGTTGTAATTTCATCATACCTGTATAGTCAATGATGGTCAAACGATAGTCATCGTTTTTCACCTATTCCACGATTTTCTTATCGTAAAACGAAAAAGAGGCCAGGCAATCTGCCTGACCTCTACATCTGATACACCCGGAGAGATTCGAACTCCCGACACCTGGCACCGGAAACCAGTGCTCTATCCCCTGAGCTACGGGTGCATATCTGTGACACGAATTTATTATACATTTGTTTTATTGAAAAAGCAATCCTGTTCACATAGCTTTTTTGAGCGCGACGGAAGCGGGTTCGATACAATAGAAAAGAGGGGGGAGAACGATGCAACGGCAGGAGCAAAAACAAATCCAGCAGCAACAGATGACGCAAGACCTCGTGCAGCGGTTACCGGTCCTTGAGGCGGACCGTCTTGCGCTCGCATTCCGGCTTGCGCGTCTTGCACGACATAACACGAACATTCAAATCGGGAGCGGGAGCATCGATTGGATTGCAGATGCGGCGAGCTCGTTTGAGGAGAAGCTGTTTACACAGATTCATGAGGGTAGCGGCAGTGAGGATGAGAAAGTGTTGCGACGACAACTCGTCCTCTTGCTCGACCATCGGGGATTATTGCCGGATGCGAACGAGGTGTTGGCGACACGACTCGGTGTCGACGTCACTCGAATCGAACAGGCGAGGCAGGCGCTTTTATTTCTTGAACCGACGGGGATCGGGGCGAGAACAGAACGGGAGTGTCAATATCGACATGCGATCGAACATGAGGACCCTCGCATCGTCGATGTATTCGAAGCGATTGAGAGTGGGGTGAGTCCTCAACAGATGACGACTGCTCTTGCTATTTCAGAGGAGGAATTGGCAAGACTCGAACGAATCGTCGCGACACTTCCGAAACGTCCTCTATTATATGAAGAAACGGGTCACGTGTTTCCGGAAGTCGAGGTACGCTATGAAGAGGGGACACTCGTCACGACGTGGCTTAGTCCGGAACTCGACGAGACGCGTGTCGGGAATGACCGTGAGGCGAAATGGTGGATGACGTCCCTTTCGATGCGGAACGAAACGCTGCGTGAGATTTGGTCAATCATTGAAGCACGTCAGACCGAGTGGCTCAAAGGGGAACTTGTCCTTAATCCGTTGACCCGACGTACGGTCGCGCAGCTCATCGGAAAACATGAATCGACGGTCGGACGAGCCATCCAAGGGAAGTTCGCCAAGACCGAGAGTGGCATCATGGAATGGCGACACTTTTTTGTTCGGTCTACAAGTCGCGGGCATTCGCCATTTATGATTAAACGGGCACTCGCAGAACTGATTCAACGAGAGAAGGCACCACAAAGTGATCAGGCGCTTGCGAATGAATTGATTCGATACGGTTATCAAGTGACCCGGCGGACGGTGACGAACTATCGGGAAGAGCTTGGATTCGGTAATTCGCGCGAGCGCGAGCGACAGGTATGGAAGGGATGACGAAAATGAAACTTACTTTATATAAACGTGACAATTGCTCACTATGTGACGAGGCGGTCGTCATGCTCGAATGGTTACAGGAAGATTACCCGATTGAACTCGAACAGATCGACATCACCGGGGATGAGGTGCTCGAGGCAAAGTACCTCTTTGAAATCCCCGTTCTCATACATGAAGGTGTAGTCATCAGTCAAGGGCGATATGATGACAACAAAGTTGAAGATTTTGTTAAGTATACGCTTACATCGAAAAAAAACGTTTGAAGGGGTTGCCAGACGGAAAAGTGATTGATAAGATGAACTCGTAGCGGTGGGACGCAAATAAAAAAGTGGGACAAAAGTTGTCCACACTGAAAGTCGAGGGGGTATGAGCATGATCCAGCAACTGATTCACGTTCAGAAGCAAATTGTCCCTGACCTGCTCGATACGCTCCGACATCGTTACGATATCTTACATTATGTCCGCTTGATGCAGCCGATTGGCCGCAGGACACTCGCAACGAGCTTGGGACTGACCGAACGGGTACTCAGACGAGAAGTCGACTTTTTGAAAGATCAAGGTCTTCTTTACGTCGCTACTCAAGGAATTTCCCTCAGTGAGACGGGACGAAACGTCTTACGAGACTTGCACGAGATCATGGGTGAACTTCTTGGGATCTCAGAAGTGGCAAGAGAGCTCGAAGAGAAATTAGGGGTTCGCCAAGTCGTCATCGTACCGGGTGACTCGGATGAGACATTCTGGGTCCAACGCGATATCGGACGGGCGGCGGTCACGCAACTAAAAGCGCGGCTCGCACCGGATGATAATGTGATTGCGGTAACGGGAGGAACGACGATGGCATCGGTCGCGGCGATGATGTCGCCCGATAAAAAAGAACGCCCGATGCATTTCGTGCCCGCACGCGGAGGTCTCGGCGAAACGCTTGAACTTCAGGCGAACACCGTCTGTTCACGCATGGCGGACCGGGCCCACGCAGACTATCATCTTCTACATATTCCGGATGAAGTATCACAAGAAACGTTCGACCGGATGGTGGAGGAACCTAGCATCAAAAATGTGTTGGAAATGATTAGAGCGGCGCGAATTGTGGTACATGGAATTGGTGAGGCAGAAACGATGGCAAAGCGCCGTCACGCATCACCGGAGCATTTGCGGATGATTGAACGGCATGACGCCGTCGCCGAGGCATTCGGATATTATTTCAATGCTGAAGGTGAGATCGTCCATCGCGTCAAGACGGTTGGAATCCAACTCGAAGAGCTGGATGACATGGATGCCGTCATCGCGGTTGCCGGAGGAAAATCGAAGGCACAGGCAATCGCCGCTTATGCGAAACACACGTCGAACATCATCCTCGTCACAGACGAAGGTGCGGCGAAAGAATTATTAACTTGTTATTAAAGAGTTGACCCCCCGTTGGCTCTTCAATAAATAGCTTCTACCCTAAGGAGGAAATTAACATGGCAGTAAAAGTTGGTATTAACGGATTTGGACGTATCGGTCGTTTGGCATTCCGCGAGATCATCAAAAACGAAGGAATCGAAGTTGTTGCAATCAACGACTTGACAGACACGAAGATGCTTGCGCACCTTCTCAAGTATGACACGACTCAAGGTCGTTTCGACGGAGAAGTTGAAGTACACGACGATCACTTCCTCGTAAACGGAGAGAAAGTTATCACGCTTGCTAACCGTAACCCTGAAGAACTTCCATGGGGAGACCTCGGTGTAGACATCGTTCTCGAATGTACTGGATTCTTCACTTCAAAAGAAAAAGCTGAGCTTCACTTGAAAGCTGGCGCGAAGAAAGTTGTTATCTCGGCTCCTGCTACAGGTGACATGAAAACTGTTGTTTACAACACAAACCACGACATCCTCGATGGTACTGAAACAGTTATCTCAGGTGCTTCTTGTACAACAAACTGCTTGGCGCCAATGGCTAAAGTACTTCAAGACCAGTTCGGAATCGTTGAAGGTCTCATGACGACAATCCACGCTTACACTGGCGACCAAAACACGCTTGACGCTCCACACCCGAAAGGTGACTTCCGTCGTGCGCGTGCAGCTGCAGCGAACATCGTTCCTAACACAACAGGTGCTGCGAAAGCAATCGGTCTCGTAATCCCTGAACTTCAAGGAAAACTTGACGGTGCTGCACAACGTGTACCAGTTGCTACAGGTTCACTCACTGAGCTCGTAACTGTACTTGACAAGCAAGTATCTGTTGACGAAGTAAACGCAGCAATGAAAGCAGCAGCGAACGAGTCATTCGGTTACACTGAAGACGAAATCGTTTCTTCTGACATCGTTGGAATCACATACGGTTCACTCTTCGACGCGACTCAAACGAAAGTCATGACAGTTGGCGACAAGCAACTCGTTAAAACAGTTTCTTGGTACGACAACGAAATGTCTTACACTGCACAATTGGTTCGCACAGTTAAGCACTTCGCTAACATCGCGAAGTAATTTCGTGAACTAAATAGAATCAAATAGGAGCGGAAACAAGAGATTGTTCTCCGCTCTATTTATGAAATGACACGCACGACATATGGAGGCGAAAGTTATGAACAAACAGTCTATTCGTGACATCGATGTAAAAGGGAAACGCGTCTTTTGCCGCGTTGACTTCAACGTTCCACTCAAAGATGGCGTCATCCAAGACGAAACTCGGATCCAAGCCGCACTTCCAACGATCAAGCACTTGCTTGACGGTGGTGCGAAACTCGTCCTTGCGAGCCACCTCGGCCGTCCAAAAGGCGAGAAGAACCCTGAGTTCTCACTTGCTCCAGTAGCGAAGCGTCTCGCTGAACTCCTCGGAAAAGATGTACCGCTCGTCGAAGAAGCATACGGTCCGGTCGCAGAAGAAGCGGTCGCTAACCTCTCTGAAGGCGATGTCGTCGTTTTAGAGAACGTTCGTTTCTACCCAGGTGAAACGAAAAACGACCCTGAACTTGCAAAAGGATTCGCAGCACTTGCTGACGTATACGTCAACGACGCGTTCGGCGCGGCTCACCGTGCACACGCTTCAACTGAAGGGATTGCGCACCACGTGGACACAGCCGTTGCTGGTCTCTTGATGGAAAAAGAACTTGAAGTTCTCGGTAAAGCTCTTTCAAACCCAGACCGTCCGTTCACGGCGATTATCGGCGGGTCGAAAGTAGCGGATAAGATTGGGGTCATCGACCACCTTCTTGACATCGTTGACACACTCATCATCGGTGGCGGACTCTCGTACACGTTCTCGAAAGCACTCGGGCACGAAGTCGGAACGTCACTCCTTGAAGAGGATAAGCTTGACCTCGCTCGTCAATTCATGAAGAAAGCAGAAGACAAAGGCGTGAAATTCTTGATGCCTGTCGACTGCGTCATCACGAAAGAATTTGGCGAAGAAACGTATGTCGGCCCAGTCGATATCGACTCGATCCCAGCGGATCACATGGGTCTCGATATCGGACCGAAGACAGTCGAACTTTACGCGGACGCGATTCGCGAATCGAAACTTGTCGTATGGAACGGACCGATGGGCGTATTCGAACTCGATAAATACGCAAACGGAACGAAAGGTGTCGCTCAAGCACTTGCGGACAGCGATGCATACTCAATCATCGGTGGTGGCGACTCAGCCGCTGCGGCAGCCAAGTTTGGTCTTGCTGACAAGATGAGTCACATCTCAACTGGTGGCGGCGCGTCACTCGAATTCATGGAAGGCAAAAAACTTCCAGGTGTCGAGGCGTTGAACGACAAGTAATTTAGAGGAGGGTTATCGATGCGTAAACCGATTATTGCAGGTAACTGGAAAATGAACAAAACACTCTCGGAAGCTGTTGCTTTCGTTGAGGAAGTAAAAAACAACATCCCATCTACTGACAAAGTAGATGCAGCGATTGGTGCTCCGGCACTTTTCCTCGCACCGATGGTAGAAGCAGCTAAAGGGTCAAACTTGAAGCTCGGTGCACAAAACATGTACGACAAAGATAGCGGTGCCTACACTGGCGAAATCAGCCCAGTGATGGTCGCTGACCTCGGCGTGACTTACGTCATCCTCGGTCACTCAGAACGTCGCGAGTACTTCGGTGAGTCGGATGCGTTCATCAACAGCAAAACGAAAAAAGCGTTCGAACACGGTCTTACGCCAATCGTTTGTGTCGGTGAAACACTCGAGGAGCGCGAAGGCGACAAGTTCGAAGAAGTCATCAAAACACAAGTCGAAGGCGGTCTCGCTGACCTTTCTGCTGACCAAGTCAAACAACTCGTCATTGCGTATGAGCCAGTTTGGGCAATCGGTACAGGGAAATCAGCGGACGAAGCAGACGCACAAAGCTCTTGTAAATATGTTCGCGACGTGGTGAAAGGTCTTTACGGTGAAGACGTAGCGGCTGCAGTACGCATCCAGTACGGTGGATCTGTAAAACCAGAGAACATCAAAGAGTATATGGCACAGGAAGATATCGACGGCGCACTCGTCGGCGGTGCTTCACTTGAAGCCGCTTCGTTCCTCAAATTGTTGGAGGCGATTTAAATGGCTAGACCAGTCGCACTCATCATTTTAGATGGTTTCGGGATGCGTGACGAATCGTTCGGAAACGCAGTCATGGCTGCGAACAAACCGAACTTCGATCGCTACTGGGAGCAGTATCCACATACGCTCTTAAACGCAAAAGGCGAGTACGTCGGTCTTCCGGAAGGACAGATGGGGAACTCAGAAGTCGGTCACTTGAACATCGGTGCCGGCCGAGTCGTCTATCAGTCACTCTCACGCGTGAACAACGCAATCAAAGACCGTTCGTTATTCGACCGTCAGGCGATGAACCATTTGGCAGGTCATGTGAAGAAACATGATTCGAGCCTCCATATCATGGGTCTCGTATCAGATGGCGGGATTCACTCGCACATCAATCACATGTTTGCCATCGTTGAGTTCGCAAAACTCCACGGCATCGAAAAAGTGTACATTCACGCGTTCACGGACGGTCGTGACTGTGATCCGAAATCAGGAGCTGGTTTCCTCAAGGAAACAGAAGAAAAGCTTGCTGAACTCGGTGTCGGTCAAGTCGCTAGCGTGTCTGGTCGCTACTATGCCATGGACCGCGACAACCGTTGGGAGCGCGTCGAGAAAGTATACGACGTCCTCGTAAACGGTAAAGGCGAAGTTGGCACGGATCCAGTCGAAGTTCTCCAGAAGTCTTACGAGAACGATTTGACGGATGAGTTTGTGTTACCAACTGTCATCGAAAAAGATGGCAAGCCGGTCGCGACAATCCAGGACAACGATGCCATCATGTTCTTCAACTTCCGACCGGACCGGGCGATCCAACTCGCAAAAGTGTTCAAAGAGAAAACAGGCTTCAAAGGCTTCGAACTCTCAAGCAAACATCCAGAGAACATCTTGCTCGTCTCGATGACAAAGTTCTCGGATGAGGTCGACACGGATATCGTGTTCCCACCGGAAGATTTGAAAAACACACTCGGGGAAACACTCTCTGCGCAAGGATACAAACAACTCCGTGCCGCAGAAACAGAGAAATACCCACACGTCACGTTCTTCTTGAACGGACAAAAAGAACAACCATTTGAAGGTGAGGATCGTCTCCTTGTCCCTTCACCGAAAGTCGCGACGTACGACTTGCAACCAGAAATGAGCGCATATGAGCTCACGGACGGTTTGCTCGAGCGTATCGAGTCAGATGAGTATGATGCATACATCATCAACTTCGCAAACCCGGATATGGTTGGTCACTCAGGGAAGCTTGAGCCGACGAAGAAAGCGATCGAAGCGGTCGACGAATGCCTCGGTAAAGTAGTGGACGCATTACTTGCTAAAGGTGGAGCGGCCATCATCACAGCGGACCACGGGAACGCGGACATCGTCACGAACCCGGATGGCTCGCCGATGACGGCGCACACGACGGAACCTGTTCCATGTATCGTCACAAAAGAGGGAGTCGAACTGAAACCAGTTCTCGAAGGCGCGCTTTGCGACCTCGCCCCAACGCTTCTTCACCTTCTCGGTGGAGAGCAACCAGCTGAAATGACTGGTTCGTCAATCGTTACAAAATAATACAACTATTTTTCAAACGAAAAGGAGCGATTTTTCATGTCAATGATTACAGAAATTTACGCACGCGAGATTTTAGATTCACGCGGTAACCCATCAGTAGAAGTAGAAGTCTTCACAGAAGACGGCGGTTTCGGCCGTGCCCTCGTCCCATCAGGCGCATCAACAGGTGAGCACGAAGCAGTTGAGCTTCGCGATGGCGACAAGTCACGTTACCTCGGTAAAGGTGTCTTGAAAGCAGTTGCGAACGTGAACGACACGATCGCACCAGAACTTATCGGCTACGATGTATTCGACCAAAACGCAATCGATGCGAAAATGATCGAACTCGACGGTACGCCAAACAAAGCAAAACTTGGTGCAAACGCAATCCTCGGTGTATCGATGGCAGCAGCTCACGCAGCAGCAGATGAGCTCGGTCTCCCACTTTACACATACCTCGGCGGATTCAACGCGAAGACACTTCCAACACCAATGATGAACATCATCAACGGTGGTTCGCACGCGGACAACAACGTGGACTTCCAAGAGTTCATGATCATGCCTGTCGGCGCGCCAACATTCCGTGAAGCGCTCCGCATGGGTGCTGAAGTATTCCACGCCCTCAAATCAGTTCTTTCTGGTATGGGTCTTAACACAGCTGTCGGTGACGAAGGTGGTTTCGCACCAAACTTGAAGTCTAACGAAGAAGCGATCACAGTTATCCTTGAAGCGATCGAAAAAGCTGGTTACAAACCAGGTGAAGACGTCTACCTCGCAATGGACGTTGCATCTTCTGAGTTCTACGACAAATCAACTGGTAAATACGAACTCGCTGGCGAAGGCAAGTCACTCACAACTGCTGAGCTTGTAGACTTCTACGCTGAGCTCGTTGACAAGTACCCAATCCTCTCAATTGAAGATGGTTGTGACGAAAACGACTGGGATGGCCACAAGCTTCTCACAGACAAAATCGGACACAAAGTTCAACTCGTTGGGGATGACCTCTTCGTAACGAACACATCTAAACTTGCTGAAGGTATCGAAAAAGGAATCGCAAACTCGATCCTCATCAAAGTTAACCAAATCGGTACGCTCACAGAAACATTCGACGCGATCGAAATGGCTAAAAAAGCTGGTTACACAGCAGTCGTCTCTCACCGTTCTGGTGAAACAGAAGACGCGACAATCGCAGACATCGCTGTTGCGACAAACGCTGGACAAATCAAAACTGGTTCACTTTCACGTACAGACCGTATCGCGAAATACAACCAACTTCTCCGCATCGAAGACATGCTCGGCGATGTAGCGAAATACGACGGTATCAAGTCGTTCTACAACCTTAAAAAATAATTGATTGATTGTTTCAGGCTCGCCAATCGGCGGGCCTGTTTTTTTATGGGTGTTTTTCAACCCGTCCTGGCGGCACCGATGCTTTCTGCAGGCAATCCGCGAAGCCTCCTCGCGCTTACGCGCTTGCGGGGTCTCCGCGAGATTGCTTTCCTGCAAGAGTCACGGTGCCGCTTGGACGGCTACGGTCGCTATTTGTCGGACCTTTTCGTCGTCGACACCCTGTGTTGCTGTATACTGAACGTGACTGATAAAGGGTAGGGGGAGATTGGATGGATCAATCGAATGAACAAGAAAAAAGGTTGAGCGGTGGGAACGTGTCAACTGTCTATAAAAAGGAGAATTACGTCTATCGCACTCAAAAGGAAGGCAGCGAGCGTATTCATCGATGGTTACGTCACTTGGAGGCAAAGCAACTTTCCGGAGTGCCGCGTTTTATTGGAATCGATGATCGAGGAAGAGAAGTGTTAACTTACTTGGAAGGAGAAACCGCAGACTATCCCTTGAAGTCCTACATGTGGTCCGATGAGGCGATTCAGGATGTTGCACGACTAATGAGACGTATACATGATGCATCGACAGATTTTGAGTGGTCGTCAGATTGGTCACCGATTGACAACACGCCTCAACCGCTAGAGGTCATCTGTCATAACGACTTCGCTGTCTACAATACAATTTTCCATGAAGGAAAAGTGGCAGGAATCATCGACTTTGATTTGGCTGCGCCAGGTCCGAGAGCTTGGGATATCGTCTATGCCCTTTATACGTTCGTTCCGCTCAGTCGTCGCCATCAAGCTGAAACAGGGGAAGTCATCTATTATGATGCCGATCGAGACGATGCGATCTATAACAAGCGGGTATCGTTGTTTCTCGAAGCCTATGGTTGGGAGCAAGCGGAGGTCGACTTGTTCGATATGTTACAACAACGGATTGAAGCGCTCTGTCTCTTGATGAAACGAAAAGCTACGGAAGGAGACGTCGCCTTCCAAAAGATGATTGACGAAGGGCATTACGATCATTACCAAGAGGAACTTCGGTTTATTCGAACGCATGGACAGAAGTGGTTCTGAAACAATCTGAAGCGGGAATATAGAAAGTGAAGCATGAATGGGGAGGCGATTTTCGTGATGATGCTCGGATTTCTTTTCTTGGTATTGCTCATTGGATTCGGCATTTGGTACTATCTCAAATCGCACCGGAATGATGATTGGTCATGACAACATTGTCATGACCTCTCTTTTGTGTCAGTTTGCACAAAATTTGGGTATACTCTCTACATAACGAGTAAAGGAGCCCATGCTTATGACACGAGTACGTAAAGCCATCATCCCAGCCGCCGGTCTCGGCACCCGCTTCCTTCCTGCCACGAAAGCCATGCCAAAAGAAATGTTGCCGATTGTCAACAAGCCGACGATCCAGTTCATCGTCGAGGAAGCCGTCGCTTCAGGCATCGAGGACATCATCATCGTCACGGGGAAGAACAAACGGGCGATTGAAGACCATTTCGACCGTGCGCTCGAACTGGAACAGAACCTCGAATCGAAAGGGAAGACGCGCTTGCTCGAATCGGTCCGACATTCCTCGAATTTGGCGAACATTCACTACATACGCCAACAGGAGCCAAAAGGTCTCGGTCATGCGATTTGGTGCGCTCGGAAGTTTATCGGAGACGAGCCATTCGCCGTCTTGCTCGGGGACGATATCATCGAATCCGATGTGCCGGCGACGAAGCAGTTGATCGACCAATATGAGGCCCACGATCGTTCGATCATCGGGGTGCAGCGTGTCCCGTATGAAATGACGAACCGATATGGTATAATTGACCCGCTTGCCGTCGAAGGGAAGCTCATCCCGGTGCGGACGTTCGTGGAGAAACCGCCCATCGATGAGGCCCCGTCGAACTTCGCCATCCTCGGTCGCTATATCTTGAAACCGGACGTCTTTGAGGCGTTGGCGGGACAAGAGGCGGGAGCCGGGGGCGAGATTCAATTGACGGATGCGATCGCACGCTTGAATGAGGCGCAGACGGTCTTCGCCTACGAATTTGACGGTCGACGTTACGACGTCGGAGAGCCGATTGGGTTCGTCGAGACGACGATTTGCCACGCGCTCAGCGATCCTGATTTAAAAGATGACGTCCATGCCCTATTGAAACGGCTTTTGGACGAACTTGATCAACAGTAAGGTGTGTTATTTTTGAAAACAATGCTTATGGTGTGTCAAAACTATTATCCGGAGATCGGCAGTGCCGGCAACCGGATGCAAAACATTACGCATTTGATGAAGCAGCGCGGGTATGAAGTCGAGGTCATCACGGCCGCCCCTTCGTATCCGAGCTTTGATATGTATCAGGACGACCGCTTCTGGAACGACCGGGAGTTAAACGACCAACCGTTCATCAAGCGACTCATCACGAAGAAACGGAAACATACGTCTAACATGGTCAGTCGTCTTTTCCTATTCCTCGAACAGATGGTCAAAGGGATCCGGGAAGTCCGTAAGCTCGAATTGAAGCCAGACGTCGTCTTTGCGACGACCCCTTCTTTTTTTATGGCGTTTGTCGGTGCTTATGCGAAACGAAAGTATCGTGTCCCGTTCATCTTGGACGTCCGTGACCTTTGGCCAGAATCGGTGAAAGGTGTCGGCGTCTTCAAGTACGATTGGGTGCTCACGCCGGCTTTTTGGATGGAGAAACGACTGTATCGTGTCGCCGATGAAGTCATCATCAACTCGGAAGGGTTCCGCAGCTATCTTCGTCAGCGCGGTGTGCCGAACGAGAAGATTCACTACATGCCGAACTCGATCCGGGAAGCGGAGCGAACGCTCGAGCGGACGATCCCACCGGACGACCGGATGGAGATCTTATACGCCGGGAACATGGGTCTTGCCCAAGATGTGTCGTTGTTACTCGAACTCGCCGAGCGATTCCGGGACGAGCCACGGGTCCACTTCAAATTGATCGGCTACGGCTATCGGAAAGAAGAGTTGAAACAGACGATCAAAGACCGTGGCTTCCAAAACTTCTTGTTCCTCGAGGCGATGCCACGGACAGAGGCGTTTCAGGCAATTAAAAATGCAGACGTCGCATTCGTCAGCCTGATCGAGCAAGAAGTGTTCGATACGGTCATCCCTGGGAAACTCATCGACTATATGGCAGTCGGCAAACCGATTGTCGCAGCAGTGTCAGGCCATGCGGCGAATGTCATTGAAGCGGCGGAAGTCGGCTACGTGTCACGGAAACGTGACATCGATGAGATCGAGCGGATCCTACGGAAGCTCCTCGACCGACCGGATTTACGGGAGGCACTCGGGGCGAACGGGATTCGTTACGTCAAAGAGAATTTATGTTGGGAAGAGAATATCGACGTGTTAGATCAAGTCGTACAACAGTTAGTGATGGAGGAAACACGATGAAGTCAGTATGTATGTTTGTATGGAACCATTTTACGAATGATGCGCGCGTCCTTCGTGAGTGCTCGGCACTCGCCGAGGCAGGCTATGAAGTCGATTTGATCGCGCTTCAAGATCCGAAAAATAAAGAGCTTCCAAAAGAAGAGATGCGTCCGGAAGGCTTCCGCGTCATCCGCGTGAAGCGTCAACCTTCGATTCTCGTCAACGCGCTCAAGTTCGCGAAGAAGACGTATCAATGGGTGAGCGAGAAACGGACCCGCCAAATCGGTGCCGGACTCGTCGGTGCCGGGTTGTTCCTACTCGCGCCGTTCACGATGCTCGCGCTCGGAGCGGCCATCGGGACGGTCTTGTTGCCGCAAGTGCGTAAGCAAATCGTCAACGCGAGTGCGATGCTCGAGATGGTGTTCGCTTCGACGAAAAAATCGTATGACTTTTACCATGCGAACGATTTGAACACGCTCCCGCAGGCACTCCTCGCTGGAAAAGTGTTCAACAAAGGTCGGATCGTCTACGACTCGCACGAGGTACAAACGGACCGTACGGGTTACGGCTATATTCAAAGTAACCTCGAGGGCTGGCTCTTGCCGTTCGTCGATACGATGATGGTCGAGAACCATACGCGTGCGGCACACAACGAAGAGTTGTACGGATTCTATCCGTACGTGCTCCACAACTATCCGTTCTACCGTCCGCTCGACTTCTCGCTCCGTAAGGACTTGCATGCGCTTCTCGACTTACCGAAAGACGAGAAGATCCTCTTGTATCAAGGGGGCATTCAAGCGGGACGTGGTCTCGAACAGCTCGTGCTCGCGGCGAAAGACTTCAAAGAAGGCACGCTCGTCATGATCGGGGACGGGAAACTCAAACCGACGATCCAACAGTTGATCGAGACGGAAGGGGTCGGCGACCGCGTCAAGATGATTGACAAAGTACCGGTCGAAGCGTTACCTTACTATACGATGAACGCCTATTTAGGCTTCCAAGTATTGAACAACGTCTGCTTCAACCACTACTCGGCCTCATCGAATAAATTGTTCGAGTATTTGATGGCCGAAGTACCGGTCGTCTCATGTGACTTCCCTGAAATCGAACGGGTCGTTGCGGGGAACGATGTCGGGGTGCTCGTTGATTCGCATGATCCACAATCGATCGCGGACGGCGTCAACCGGATGATTGAAGACCAAGCACTCTATGCGCGTGTCAAAGAGAACACGAAGACCGCGCGTGAGAAATATAACTGGGATTTGGAAAAAGAGGCACTCTTGAACGTCTACGCGAACGCCGCGGAGCGCAAGTTGCCGATTATGAAAGACGGTGCGCCAAAGCCAGTACAATCTTAAGACTGCGGCTTTTGCCGCGGTCTTTTTTCTATGGAGGGAGGACATTTATGAAACGTCAACAACAACATCTATTGCGCCAACAAGTATGGCGCAAGCTACAAACCATCTCGGTGAAGGACATCGCCTGGATTATCGCAGGCTCCTTCATTCTCTCGTTCGGGGTCAACTACTTCACCGTACCGAACGACTTCTCGGAAGGTGGCCTGCTCGGGGTCACGATCATCCTGTACTACGTATTCGGCTGGGACCTCGGGCTCACGTCGATTATCGGGAACGGGATTCTCTTTATCGTCGGCTATAAGCTGCTCGACCGTCGGACAATGGTCTATTCGGTCATCGCCGTCATCGCGACATCCTTCTTCCTCAGTCTGACACATGACTGGGGCAGCCCTGCCGAGGACAAACTGCTTGCGGCCGTCTATGCCGGAATCATGATTGGGGTCGGGATCGGCATGGTGCTCCGTGTCGGCGGGACGACCGGCGGGGGCGTCATCATCGCCCGTCTCATGGAGCGCTATCTCCACTTGAGTGTCGCCGTCTCGATGTTCATCATCGATGCGATCGTCGTCGCGACATCTGGCTTCTTCTTAGGGGAACAAGTCGTCCTCTATACGCTCATCGCAATCATCATCGGTTCATGGGTCATCGACCTCGTCGCGGAAGGTCTCAACATCCGCAAGGCCGTCACGATCATCAGCGACAAGCAAGAAGAGCTCGCTGTCGTCTTGACGGAGACGCTCGGACGCTCGGCGACGATCATCCATGGACATGGCTACTACACGAAGCAGGATAAGAACATGTTGTATATGATCGTCGACAAACGTCAGATTGCGCCACTCAAAAAAATCGTCCAAGTGACGGACGACCGCGCCTTCGTCGTCATCCACCAGGTGAAGGAGGTCATTGGGGAAGGATTCAGCTACCCGTCCCGATAATTTGAATGCTGGTGTTTTATTGATAACTTCTATATAATAAAAGGCGTGTAAATAGAAGGAGGAACTGACTACTATGCAAACGATCGCTACAATCAGCCTACTTGTCGTGGCTGTCTTATTGATTGTCGTCGTACTGCTCATGTCAGGTCGGTCGCAAGGTCTTGGAGCGATTGCAGGTGGCGCGGAGCAGTTGTTCGGACGCCAGAAAGCACGCGGCTTCGATGCTGTTTTGAACCGAACTGCAGCTGTACTAGGCACTTTGTTTTTCATTTTAGGATTACTAGTCGCATCATTATGATGATAAGGCTGATCGTTCTCGATTTTCACGTGAGGCGGTCAGCTTTTGTTTTTTCGATTTATTTTTTGGGAATAATGTAGATACGAGGAGATGACAGATAAAATGAAAGTGACAGCACCAAAACCGTTCTTCTTCGAGGGCGGAAAACGTGCCGTGTTGATGTTACATGGCTTCACTGGATCGAGCGCGGATGTCCGCATGCTCGGTCGCTTCCTTCAAAAAGAAGGATACACATGTATGGGACCGATCTATCGTGGTCATGCCGTCCCACCGGAAGAATTACTCCAATATGGACCGAAAGACTGGTGGGATGACGTCTTGGACGCTTACCAGACGCTCGTCGACAAAGGTCATGAGGAGATTGTCGTCTGCGGACTCTCGTTAGGTGGCGTGATGTCGCTCCGTCTCGCCGAGGAGAAAGACGTCAAGGCGGTCATCCCGATGTGCGCACCGACGGGAATCGATGCCGAGGACCGCTTGTATAAAGGAGTCCAGGCATATGCCCGAGAATATAAGGGTAGAGAAGAAAAGTCGCCGGAACAGATCGAGCAGGAGATGGCAGAGTTCAAACCGATGCCAACATTGAAAGACCTCCGTGCCTTCGTCCGCGACACGGCGTCGAAGCTCGAGGACATCTTCGTCCCGACACTCGTCGTCCAAGGCGCCAAAGACAACATGATCGACCCGGAATCGGCGAATCAAATTTACGAGGCGGTCAACACGTTCCAAAAAGAGTTGCTCATCTATGAGAACTCGGGACACGTGATCACACTTGACAAAGAAAAAGAGAAACTGCACCAGGACGTGCTCGATTTTCTCGAAACGTTAGACTGGTCAGTCTAAGAAGGAGGTGTCACGTTGAATTTACGTGACCAATTATTAGAGATTCTACAGGCGAGCGAGAAACCGCTCTCTGTCGATCAACTGACCGAGCGATTACAGCTCGCGTCGACGGATGACTTTAAAGAGCTCATTCGCACATTGAATGCCCTCGAGGAAGAGGGCGCCATCGGCCGGACGCGGACGAACCGTTACGGGACGCTCGCCACGCTCGGACAAGTCGCGGGGATCATCTCGATTCATCAGCGCGGCTTCGGCTTCTTGTCGGTCGAAGGGGAAGCGGAAGATGTGTTCTTGCCGCCCGACCAACTGAAGGACGTCTACCATGGCGATACAATCCTCGTCAAAAAACGCGAGGACAACCGTGGCAAGACGGAAGGGATTTTATTGAAAGTACTGAAGCGCGGACTCTCCGAATTCGTCGGGACGTATACGCTCCCGAGCGGTCGACTCGACCAGTTCGCCTTCATCGAGCCGGATGACAAACGCATCAATTTCTGGCCGGTCGTCAACCCGGACAAGTCACTCGGTGCCGTCGACGGACATAAAGTCGTCGTGCGCATCACGAAGTATCCGGACGGACGCTTCGCCGGTGCCTGTGACGTCGTCCGCATCATCGGGCATAAGAACGACCCTGGCGTCGACATCTTGTCGATCGTCTATAAGCACGGTATCCCGACGGAGTTCCCGGAGGACGTGATCGCTCAGGCGAACGCGGTACCGGACGAAGCGGATGAGAAAGACTTCATCGGACGCGTCGACCTTCGTGACGAGACGATCTTCACGATTGACGGCGAAGATGCGAAAGACTTGGACGATGCCGTCCACGTCAAAAAACTCGATAACGGCAACTACGAGCTCGGTGTCCATATCGCCGACGTCTCACATTACGTGAAAGAGGGCTCACCACTAGACGTCGAGGCGTTCGAACGTGGGACGAGTGTGTATCTCGTCGACCGTGTCATTCCGATGCTGCCGCACCGACTCTCGAACGGGATCTGTTCCCTCAACCCGCACGTCAACCGCTTGACGCTCAGCTGCGTCATGGAGATCTCCCCACAAAACGGGAAGGTCGTTCGCCATGATCTGTTCCCGAGTGTCATCAAGACGACGGAGCGGATGACGTATACGAACGTCCGTGAGATCATCGAACGTGATGACGAAGAGACGTTGAAAAAGTACGAACCGTTCATCGGTGAGTTCGACCTCATGGCCGAGCTCGCGGAAGTGCTTCGGAAACGTCGTAACTCGCGCGGTGCCATCAACTTCGATTTCGCCGAGGCGAAGGTCGTCGTCAACGAGGAAGGGAAGCCGGCAGATATCGTGCTTCGTCCACGTTCGGTCGCCGAGAAGTTGATCGAGGAGTTCATGCTCGCAGCCAACGAGACGGTTGCGGAACACTTCCACAAGATGGACGTGCCGTTCATCTATCGTGTCCACGACAATCCGAAACCGGACAAGCTCGACTTCTTCTTCGACTTTGTCGCAAACTTTGGCGTTCACATCGAACGCATCAAAGGGCAGACAGTCGAACCGAAGACGCTTCAAAAGATTTTGAAGGCAATCGACGGAGAACCGGAAGAGCCGGTCATCAGTACGATCATGCTTCGTTCGATGCAACAGGCGAAATATGACGACGTCTCGCTCGGTCACTTCGGACTCGCGACAGACTTCTATACGCACTTCACGTCACCGATTCGTCGTTATCCGGACTTGATCGTCCACCGTCTCATGCGCACGTACGTCTTCAACAACGACTTGTCGGAGAAGACGATCGCGAAGTACGAGGACCGTCTCGGGGCGATCGCCGAACAGGCATCGAAACGGGAACGTCGCTCGGTCGACGCAGAGCGCGAGACACAGGCGCTCAAGAAAGCCGAATACATGGAAGCCCATCTCGGTGAAGAGTTCGATGGTGTCGTCGCCGGCGTCACGAACTTTGGGATGTTCGTCGAACTTCCGAATACGATTGAAGGTCTCGTTCGTCTTCAGTCGATGGATGACTACTACCACTTCGATGAATCACAGCTCATGCTGCTCGGGGAGCGCACGAAACGTCAGTTCCGGATTGGGGACGCCGTCCGTGTCAAAGTCGACGCTGTCAACTTAGACGAGCGGACGATCGACTTCACGGTCGTCGGCATGCCGAAACGGGAACAGTCAAGCCGTCGCCAACCGACGACGATCAAAGCGAAAGGCGGTCGTCCGAAGAAGGACGAGAAAGACCGTCGTGGCGGTCGCGGTCGGGACGACAAGAAGAAGCGCGGCAAACCAGGAAGACCTGGTAAGCCGGGCAAACCAGGTGAGAAACCGAAACGAGACGGGGAGAAGTCATCCCAAGGCCGTTCGGCACTCGACCTGAAGAAGAAAGACAAGCACAAACGAAAAGGCGACGCCAAACGAGGTGCGAAGAAACGTCGCTGACGGGGAAGGGTTCGTCCCTTCCACCGTATCTTGTAGATAAAGGACTGAATGTGTATGGCCAAGAAGAAAGATTCGAACGCACTCGCCCAAAACCGCAAGGCGTCCTTCGATTACGCGATCGAAGATACGATTGAGGCGGGCATGGTGCTCACAGGGACGGAAATCAAATCGGTCCGTCAATCGAAGATCAACATCGCGGATGCGTACGTCCGGTTCGATGGGGGCGAGGCGACGCTTCACAACTGTCATATCAGCCCGTTCGAACAGGGGAACCGCTTCAACCACGACCCACTCCGCGTCCGAAAGCTATTGTTGCATAAGAAGCAAATCAATCAGCTCATCGGAGCATCAGGGCGTGACGGCTACACGATCATCCCGCTCAAAGTGTATATCAAGAACGGGTTCGCCAAGTGCCTGCTCGGCGTCGGAAAAGGGAAGAAGAAGTACGACAAACGTGAGGACTTGAAGAAGAAAGACGCGAAGCGTGACGTCGACCGTGCGATGCGCGATCGGCAAAAATACTGACAACGGATCCTAATTGTGGTATATTAAATGGAGTACCAATTACCACCCCGGGGACGTTATGGATTCGACGGGGGTAGGTCGGTCGTATGTGGCGTGTCGAGGGGTCGGCCTCGTTAAAACGCAAACGCCTATAACTGGCAAAACTAACACACAACTCGCAGCAGCCTAAGTGCCCTGCGGATCCTGACATCCATCGCTTGTGTGGATGACTTTCAGGGTCTCAAACTAAGCAAGCTACGCTTCAACCTCGCCGTCTGAGGGCGCGAAGAAGAGATGAAACAGACTGGATGCGACAACGCCTGTTTATCGGCAGTGTCACATCGAGATTCAATAGATAAACTACACACGTAGAAGCATACGTTACGATGCCTTCGGACGCGGGTTCGACTCCCGCCGTCTCCATTATGAAGCAGTCTGTAACGACTGCGATCAATGATTTTCATGAAGACCTTCTAATTTCATTGAGATTAGAAGGTCTTTGCTTTTGATTGAATCCAGAAAGAAAGGAAGGTGAAGCGCATGGGGAAATATCAATTAGACAAGAGAAGCAAAGTAGCTGCGGCGAAATATCAGGACGGCAAAAAGCCGACTGTCTCGAACAAGAAAGAACGATTGAACCAGCTTCGTGAGGCGTATTTGCAGAAGCAACAAGAGAAGAAGTGATCTGACGAAGGATTATTGAGTGCCTGCTCATTAATCCTTTTCTTTTGGGGAGCGGACACCGGTCATTAGGTTTTTGAATGGAATCAAGGGATTGAGCATCCTTTTGTTGAATAGAAACTACGAGTTGTTTTTTTGAAAATCGTCATAAAAATATACATATTAAAGGAGGATTCTGCATGTCTAAGAAATCAACGGAATTGATCGTGAATGGCGTCAAAAAATATGGTCCGACAGTAGGGAAACTTGCATTAAAACATAACAAAGAAATCATTGGGGCTTTAGGATCCATTGATTTAAAGAAACGATTTAATAAATCCGATGATCCAAATCAAAGCCCTAAAAAAGCCAAGAACATGCATCCGCGAAAGCAGAGGTATCAGTACTATTTAACCGAAGTGACGCCTACGCTAGATACTCGAAATCGAGATGAGTTGTTCCAATATAGACTAGAAGTGGAGCAATGCATTCAGCAAATCAAAATGGAGCAAGCACAAGACATTGTCATCAAAAAACAGATTCATGAGGGGCGGATTAAAGAGTGGGAATCCATTCTCTCTCACATCGTGAG